>JABWBG010000129.1 GCA_013360575.1 Caldilineales bacterium | reverse complement strand
TCGTGCGGCTGTTGGGGCTTTCGCCCACGGCCCGCGCCCGCTATTTCTATCTCAGCACCCTGCGCCGGGCCGCACAGGCCGGCGCGGCCCGGGCCCCGGCGCAGACGCCGCTGGAATATGAGGCCACGCTGGCGCAACGTCTGCCCGCAGCCAGCGCCGAGATCGACGCGCTCACAGCCAGCTTCCTGCGCGCCCGCTACGCGCCCGCGCCCCTGGACGAACCCGCGGCCCACCGCGCCCAGAGCGCCGCTGCCCGCATCAAGCATTACCTGCGCCGGCTGCGCAGGGCCGCGGACGCGGCCGACCAGAGAGAAGCGTGACCGCCGTCGTGATCCCTGCCGCCCCTCTCGCCGGCTGCAAATCAAGGCGCTGCGTTTTTTACCTCCCTGCGCAGTTGTGCTATACTTCACAGCGGTGTGGGAACATACACCCCCGGGAGCTGAGTTAACCATTGGTGACCGCGGTATCTTGCGAATACTTTTAAGAGGTAAATCTTTACAATGAGCAAATCCTTTGCCGAACTGGGTTTGAACCCGGACTGGATCGCAAAACTGGGAGAACTGGGCTACGAACGACCAAGCCGGTTACAATCCGAAGTGATCCCCCAAGTGTTGGCCGGACGTGACGTCGTGGCCGCCGCCGCGCCCGGCAGCGGGCGCACCATCGCCTATGCCCTGCCGATCATGCAAACCCTGGACCCCGAAGTTGTCGGCGTCCAGGTGCTGGTGATCGTGCCCGCCGGTGAGGACACGACCCGCGTCGCCGGCCATTTTCAGGCGCTGAAGCAGCTAGAATACCTGCACATCATGCCCCTGTCCGAAAACCAACCGATCGCCCGCGAGGTGGAACGGCTGGAGCGGAACCCCGCCATCGTCGTCGGCACCCCCGAACGCATCCGCGAACACATCAGCCGCGAATCGCTGGTGATGGACAAAACGCAATTCGTGGTGCTCGATTCCGCCGAACAACTGATCGCCGACAACCTGGAATCGGTGGAAGAGATCCTGGATCAAGCGCCGGCAGGACGGCAGACCGCGGTCTTTGCCGTCGCAATCGATGATCGTATCGAGGAACTGGCCTTCCAACATCTGTTCGAGGCGGCCACGATCAAAGGGGAGAGCGGCCCCCGCGTCGGCCCCGAAGCCATGCCGATCATCAAGCACCGGTATCAGGCAGTGACCACCAGCGCCAAACAGGAGGCGCTGTTGCGGCTGCTCGATAGCGAAAAACTCGACCGGGCGCTGGTGTTCGTCAATCTGCGCACCACCGTCGCCGAGACGGTAGGCTCGCTGGAAGCGCACGGCTATCATGCCGCCGGCCTGCACGGCCAGACCGATGGCGAGACCACCGATCGGCTGCTGCGCAACTGGAAGGAGGGCAGCATCGACTTTTTGGTGCTGACCGATGCCGTGGCCGCGGACTTGGGCATCAGCGCGGCCACCGCCATCAGCTTCGATGTGCCCGCCGACGCCGAAACCTACACCCTGCGCTCCCGTCTCGTCACCGAATCGGGCGCCATCTTCACATTGGTGACCCTGCGCGAGCGGCCTCTGCTGAGCGAAGTCGAAGACTTCCTCGGCTTCCGCATCAAAGCTGTGCTGCCCCCCACCCGCGCCGATGTGGTGGCGCAGCGCACCGAGGCCTTCAAGCAGCGCCTGCGCGAGATCATCAGCCGCAGCAATCTGGAAATCTACATGCCGATCCTCAACGATCTGGCCGCCGAAGGGCACGATTGGTCGGAGATCGCCGCGGCCACGGTCAGCCTGATGCAGCATGTGCAGGTCGAGACCCTGTTCGAGCGCCGCAATGAGCGCGAGCGCCCCAGCGCCCCCCGCCAGCAACGCAGCGAGTCTGCCGCGCCCGCCCGCGGTGGGCGCCCGCGCGAACGCAGCGGCAGCAGTCCCCAAGAGGATCGTGAAGTGGAGCAGGGCTATGTGCGGCTGGCCATGGACGCCGGCTATGACATCGGCGTGCGGCCCAAAGATATCGTCGGCGCCATCGCCAACGAAGCCAACATCCCCGGCCGCGCTGTGGGCAACATCGACATCCGCGATCGCTTCACCTTTGTCGAGGTGAAAGAGGAGTATGTCGACCGGGTGCTCACTCGCGTGCCCAGCACGCGGCTGCGCGGCCGCGTCGTCAATTTCCGCCGCTCCTGATCCCTTGTCCCTGCGCCGGCCATGAAACTGCCCTTCCGCCGCTCTACTGCCTCTGCCCCGTCGGCACGGGGTTCTCTGTGGCTGCAGAACAGCAGCAGCAACCATCTCATCCTGCACCTGCCCGGCGGTGATTTCCGCCTCGATCAAGGGCGCAGGCAGCGCTTCGACCGGGCGGTGCTGTCTCTGCCCCAGGTGGCGGCGCTGATCGACAGCGGCCAGCTGACCATCCAGGACTGACCGGCCCTTCCCCCCCACACCCTTCCCCCGCCCACGCGCCCCCAGCCGTGGGCGGGTTTTTAGGTGTTGGTTGGTTGGTTGGTTAGTTGGTTGGTTGGTTGGTTGGTTGATCGTTAATCATTAAAAATACCTAATATCTAATATCTAATACCTAATTTATGAAACTTGCTCTTATCGATGGCCATTCTCTGGCTTATCGCGCTTTTTTTGCGTTGCCGGTGGAGATGGCTACCAGCCGGGGGGAGTTGACCAACGCCACCTTCGGCTTTCTCTCCATGCTGCTCAATGTGTTGCGCGATCAGCAGCCGACGCATATCGTCGTGGCTTTCGATGTGGGCCGCAGTTTTCGCCAGGATCGGTTCGAAGAGTACAAAGCCACGCGCGAGCGCATGCCCGATGAACTGCGCGGGCAGATCGAACGCATTCGCGAGGCGGTGGAGGCGTTCAACATCCCCATCTTCACCGCCGAGGGCTACGAGGCCGATGATGTGCTGGCCACGCTGGCCCGGCAGGCGGCCCGGCAGGGCATCCCCAGCCTGATCGTCACCGGCGACCGCGATCTGCTGCAGACGGTGAATGAATACATCCACGTCCTCACCTCCGGCCGCAAATTTTCCGATACGATTCTCTACGACACGGCCAGGGTGCGCGAGCGCTACGACCTCGACCCCGGCCAACTGATCGATTTCAAAGCCCTGGTCGGGGACAAATCGGACAACATCCCCGGCGTGTTTGGCATTGGCGAAAAGGGCGCGGTGAAACTGCTGCACGAGTGGGGCGATCTGGACGGCATTTACGCTCACCTGGAAGAGGTGACGCCCGCCCGCACCCGCGCCGCGCTCAGCGAACACCGCGACATGGCCTATCTCTCCCGCGCCCTGGGCACGATCGTGGATGTGCCCGGCCTCAGCCTCGACCTCGGCGCCTGCGTGCTGGCCGAGTATGATCGCCAGCGCGTGCTGCAGTTGTTGGCAGATCTGGAATTCCGCAGCCTGATCGGGCGGCTGCCCGCGGCCGCGCCCACGGGCGAGCAGCTCGGCCTGTTCGATGAGGAACCCGCGGCCGCGGCGCTGCCCACCCTGCCCACCGGCTATGAAGCCATCACCACCCCGGAGGCGCTGGCAAGGGTGGCCGCGGCCCTGGCTGCCAGCCCACGCATCGCCTTCGATGTGGAAACGACCGACACCGATGAGCATCGCGCCCGGTTGGTGGGCATTGCCCTGGGCTGGGGCGCAGGCCCCGATCAGGCAGTTTACATTCCCATCGCCCACACCAGCGGCGCCCAACTGTCGCTGGCGCAGGTGCAGGCAGCGATCGGCCCCCATCTGGCCGATCCGGGCAAGGAAAAGCTGGCGCACAACGCCAAATACGATCTCACCCTCTGCCGCCGCCACGGCCTGCCCGTCTACGGCCCCCTGCTCGACACCATGATCGGCGAATTTCTGCTCGATCCTGGCAGCCACAGCCTGGGATTGAAGGCGCTGGCCCTCAAACGCCTGGGCATCGAGATGACGCCGATCGAGGCGTTGATCGGCAAAGGCAACAAGCAGATCACCATGGATCGCCTGAGCATCGAGCGCGTGACCCCGTACGCGGCCGCCGATGTGGATATGACCTGGCGGCTGGCCGCGCAGATCCTGCCGGAGTTGACCGCCAAAGGCCTGGCCCGCCTGTTCCACGACCTGGAGATGCCCCTGGTGCCGGTGCTGGCCGACATGGAGGCCGCCGGCGTCTTACTCGACGCCGATTTCCTGGCCGAGATGAGCCAGACACTGGCGCAGCGGCTGGAGACGCTGGCCTCCGAAATCTTTGCCGACGTGGGCCATTCCTTCAATCTCAACTCCACCCAGCAGCTCTCCGACGCCCTGTTCGGCAGCATGCGCCTGTCCGCCGCCGGCCTGAAAAAGACGGCCAGCGGCCACTATTCCACCGCCGCCGATGTGCTGGAGCGCCTGCGCGGGCAGCATCCGGTCATCGACCGCCTGCTAGAGTACCGGCAGTTGGTCAAATTGCAGGGCACCTACGTCGAGGCCCTGCCCAAATTGATCAACCCCTTGACCGGGCGCATCCACACCTCCTTCGACCAGACGGGGGCAGAGACGGGGCGCATCTCCTCCAACAACCCCAATCTGCAGAACATCCCGGTGCGCTCGCACCTGGGGCGGCAGATCCGCAAGGCTTTTGTGGCCCCGCCGGGGCATTATCTGCTGGCGGTGGATTATTCGCAGGTGGAATTGCGCATCCTCGCGCATCTAGCCAACGACCAAGCGATGCTGGCCAACTTCGCCCGCGGGCTAGACATCCACGCGGCCACGGCCAGCCAGGTCTACGGCGTGCCCATCGATCAGGTGAACTCGGAACAGCGGGCAGTGGCCAAGATGATGAATTTCGCCACCTCCTACGGGGTCAGCGCCTACGGGCTTTCGACCAGCACCCCCCTGAGCGTGGACGAGGCCCGGCAGTTCATGCACACCTATTTCAGCGCGTATCCGGGGGTCAAACGCTATCTGGATGCGACGATCGCCGCTGCCAAGAAACAGGGATATGTGGAGACCTTGCTGGGCCGGCGGCGCTATTTCCCCATCCTGCAAACCAGCGCCGGCGCTTCGCAGCAGGCCCGCGGCGCGGCCGAACGGGCCGCTGTCAACCATCCCATCCAGGGCAGCGCCGCCGACATCCTCAAACTGGCGCTGATTGCGGTGCACCGCCGGCTGCGGGAGGCGGGCCTGGCCGCGGCCATGATCTTGCAGGTGCACGACGAGATCGTGTTGCAGGCGCCGGAAGCGGAACTGGAAGCCACCGCGGCCCTGGTGATCGAGACGATGGAAACCGCCTACGCCCTGCGCGCGCCCCTCAAGGCTGATCCTGAATTTGGTCGCGACTGGTATAACTTGCAGCCGTGGAAACCGGGCCGGTAGCTGCAAACGCCCGTGCGCTCGCCGGTTGCACGAAACCGACGAGCGCACGCAAGAGGGGCAAGAGAGGCGACGGCTCAGCGCGGCGGCGCCAGCAGGCCGCGCAGCCAGGCCAGGAAGGAATCCCACAAGCTGGCACCGGGCGTGGGCAGGTCGGGTGCGGGCGCGGGGGTGGCGGTGGGCAGGTCGGACGGCGTGGGGGCGGGGGTGGCGGAGGGCAGGTCGGGCGGCGTGGGCGCGGGGGCAGGCGTGGCAGGCCCCGGCGATGAAACAGGGGCGCTGCTGATGCGATAGGCCACACCATCCCACACCAGCGTCAGCTCAGGCGAGATGGCCAGCCAGGCCGCCATCGCGGGGTCGGCAGCCAGCGCGAAATAGGCGTCGCTGCCAAAGGGGATGGGGATCAGCGTCATCTCCTCGCGGTAGGCGCTGTCCACCCACAGGGCGAGGGGATTGCCATCCGCGCCGGTGATCATCCCCTGCTGGATGAAGGTCTTGCCCGCCACGAAGCGCACGCCCTGCTGCTCGTCCGCCCGATCGGCCAGGCGCAGCGCGCTGCGGACCTGGCTGTCAGCGACCGCAGCCTCGCCGCTGGCCGGCGCGGCCATCATCTGCTGCACGGTGATCGTGGGCATGATTTGCCGCGGGGCGGGAAAAGCCCCACTGTTTGACGGCGCGTCGGCAGAGCGCATAGCCAGCTCTTGCTCCTCCATCACCAGATAGCTGGTGTAGGGCGTGACGACGCCATACTCCTTGCTCAACTGTACGATGGCATCGACCGCTTCCTGGTTGTAGCCCTGCCGCCGGATTTGATCGAGCAAGGCGCCGATCTTGCGGGTGGCCCACAGCCGGGCGACAAAGGGATCGCCCCCGGCGGAGACCAGACGCTGGCCGGAGAAGGTGTAGCGCTGGGGTTGGCCGTTGATTTCCCCCGCCAGGAGGACGGTGGTCTCGCCTCCGCTGCGATAGCGGCCGGCCAACAGGATCTGCTCGCCGGCAAAGAGATCGGGCACGGGGTAGGGATAAGTTTCCTCGATCAGCACGCCGGGGAGCTCCAGGCTGACCTGGCTGAGCACGGGCGTGCTGATGCGGCTGGCAAAATCGCCCACCGCTTCGTCGATGCGCTCGTCGGGGCGCACATAACTGCTGCGCCCGCCCAGGTCGGCGCTGAGCCCATCCAGCAGCAGGGTGTCCACGTCGTAGCCGACGCCGAAGGTGAAGAGGCGCAAGCTGCGGTCGGGGCGATCGCGCAGGGCGTTGGCGATGATGCGGTCGCGGCCGGTCTCGCCCTGCGTGGGCAGGCCATCGGTAAGGAAGAGCAAATACGCGGGGCGCTCGCCTGCGCCGGCGGCGAATTGGGCCAGCGCCTCCAACAGGGCGCGGTTGATGTCGGTGGCGCCGTTGGCGCTGAGCTGCAGCAGCCAGCTGCGGGCCTTGGCCAGGGTTGTGGCGTCCACCGGCTGCAACTCGCCCTGCCACAGCCGCACGCCGGTGCTGAAGGCGATGAGATTGAAGCGATCGCCGGGGTTGAGGTGGTTGAGCACGGCCTGCGCCGCCTGTTTGGCCTGCGCCAGCTTCTCACCCTCCATCGATCCAGAGATGTCGAGCACGAGGATGAGGTCGCGCTGCACCACTGCCGCGGGCGCGGCCTCCAGGCCGGGCGCGGCCAGCAACAGGAAGAAGCCATCCTCCCCCGCCGGCTTGTAGCTGAGCAGATTCAGGCCGATCGCCTCCGGCGAAACGCCGAAATAGAGATCGAAATCCTGTTCCGCCGCGGCGTGGGTCGCCTCGTAGCCGACAAGGGCAGCATCGGGGCCGCTGCGGTCGATGCTGACATCATGGCTGGGGCTGTAAAGGGTGCGCAGGCCCGGCTGATTGCGCAACTCGACGCGCAGGGACAGCGTCTGCACCGGCTGGGCGCTGAACTGGCGGGTGGGCAGGGGGTAGCGAAAATGGTAGAGGCCATTGTGCAGGGGCAGCGCCTGATTGTAGGTGAAGGCAATGGTGCGTTCGGCCCCCGGCGGGATGGGGAAGACGCTGGCGCGGAAGAGGCCGCTACCCACATATTCCAGCAGGGCCGGGTCTTGGCGGCGGCGGACGATCTCTTCGTAGATGCCGCGCGCTTCTTGGGCGTCCAGCACCTCCCCTTCCCACACCTGGCCATCCACCCGCATCTGAAAATCGCCGATGCTGGCATCCGCGGGCAAGGGGAAGAGATAGACGCCCTCCACCTGCCAGGCAGCCTGGTTGCGGAAGACCTGTTTGACCTGCACCGTGGCGATGGGCCCATCGATCACCGCGTCGATGCTGTGCAACTCGATGCGGATCGGCCCGCCGGGCGGGATGGGCGCGCCGGGGGTCGGCGGCTGTGGATCGATGCCCTGGGCCAGGGCAGTGGCGGGCGTGAGCAGCAGGATCAGGGCCAGCGCCCACAAACGAATGAGCGTTTTCATCGCAGATTTCTCCTCGCAAAGCGTTCGGGGATGGGGGCGTGGGCGGGATCAGGGCCGCACGCCGGTTGGGTTCGAGATCCCGAAAGACAACTGATCAACGCCGCGTGATGGGGGATGGTTCCCGGCAACGCTTTTGACAGGCGTTGGCCCCCGCGTGTATGCTTGCAGCCATGTCCTCCCTCTGCCGCCGACGCGCCAGGTTCACCCCGCCAGCCTGACCGGCCTGGAACTTGGACGCGGGCGCAGTCGCCGCCCTGCCAAGCTCTCCCGCCGGAGAGCTTTTTTTGATTCTGCCCCCATCACTCCCCACGGACATCGCGCCATGTTGCTTCCCCACCTCTTCGCCGATCTGATCCAGCAGGCCACGCGCACGGCCCAGAAAAAGGGCGATCTGCCCACGTTTGCACTGCCCGAAGTCACGGTCACCCGTCCCCGCCACACAGATCAGGGGGACCTCTCCACCGCCCTGCCTTTGCAGATCATCCGGGCGGTGAATGAGGCGCGCAAGGAAAAAGGCGACTCGCCCCTCTCGCCCGTGCAGGTGGGGGAGATGATCGCCCGCCGCCTGCCCGGTCATCCGGCGCTGGGCCGGGCCGAGGTGGCCAAGCCGGGGTTCATCAATCTCCGGTTGCATTCGGGCTGGGTGGCGGCGCAGGCCGGCGCCATCGCCCGGCAGGGCGCGGATTATTTCCGGCTGGATCTGGGCCGGGGCCAGCGCGTGCAGGTCGAATTTGTCAGCGCCAACCCCACCGGGCCGCTGCATTTTGGCAGCGCCCGCAACGCCGCCATCGGCGATACCCTGGCCCGGCTGCACGAGCACAACGGCTTCCAGGTGCAGCGCGAATACTACATCAACGATCGCGGCGCGCAGACCGACATCTTCGCCGAAACCCTGTGGCGGCGCTACCAACAACTGCACGGCGTGGCCGTGGAGATCCCCGCGGATGGCTATCCCGGCGCCTACATGATCGACTATGCCCGCCGCATCCAGGCCGATCATGGCGCTGCGTTGCTGGCGCTGAGCGACGCCGAGGCCATCCCCCGCTGCCGCAGCCTGGGACTGGGCCTGGTCACCGCCGAGTTGGCGGATGATCTGGCGCGGATGCGCGTCTTCTTCGACCACTGGTTCTCGGAGCAGAGCCTGTACGAGGATGGCACCTTCGACCATGTCAGCGCCCTGCTGCGCGATCAGGAAGATCTGTACGTCAAAGATGGGGCGGTGTGGTTCCGGGCCAGCAAATACCTGCCCAAATCGGATCGGGACGAGGTATTCATCCGCGCCAATGGCGAGCCGGGCTATTACGCCAGCGACATCGCCTATCACTACAACAAGTTCATCCTGCGCGGATTCGACCGCGTGATCGATGTCTGGGCGGTGGATCATCAAAACCAGGCCGCGCGCATGCCGGCCATGCTCAAGGCCCTGGGCATCGATCCTGACCGCCTGGCCATCCCCCTCTACGATCTGGTGACGCTGCGCCGGGGCGGGGTGGAGGTGCGCCTCTCCAAACGCTCCGGCGACATCATCACGCTGCGCGAGGTGGTTGCCGAGGTGGGCGCGGACGCGGCCCGCTTTTTGCTGCTCAGCCACTCCAACGAGGCCCGCATCGATTTCGATCTGGACCTGGCCGTGGCCCAGAATGCCGAGAATCCGGTTTATTATGTCCAGTACGCCCATGCCCGCGTGGCCTCCATCCTGCGCAAGGCCGCGGCAGAAGGGCTGGAGCTATCAGACGCGGACACAGATCTGCTGGCGCACCCGGCCGAGTTGGCCCTGTTGCAGAAGATGTTGGAGCTGCCGGAAGTGGTCAGCGAGGCCATCGCCCGGCTGGCGCCCCATGCCCTGCCCCACTACGCCCTGGAACTGGCCCGCATCTTCACCAAATTCTACGACGCCTGCCGCGTGCTCTCGGATGACCCGGCCGATCAGGCGCTGACTCAGGCCCGCCTGACCCTGGTGCAGGCCACCAAAACCTGCCTGGCCTACGTGCTCGACCTCATAGGCGTAGACGCCCCCCAATCCATGTAGCCCCCCCGACACCTGAAACCTGACACCTGACACCTGCCCCCTGCCCCCTGCCCCCTGCCCCTCGCCCCCTGCCCCCCTGCCCCTTGCTCCCTCCCCCCTCCCCCCCCCGCTTTGCTCAGGTCGTTGTCCTCCTGCCCATCGACCAGCGGGTGCGCGAAACGCAAAAGCGCCAGGGCGGCGAAACGCTGATCGATTTCAGCCCCGAAAGCCAGGTCTTCACCTACGGCATCCCGCGCGGCATGGTGGGGCACTACCACCCCGGCCAGGTGGTGTGGGTACCCTTTGGCCGCGCCAGGCAGCAGGGCGTGATCCTGCAACTGTGCGAGACCGCGCCCGCGGGCCTCAGCCTCAAGCCGTTGGACGAACCGGTCAGCGCCGGGCCGGTGCTGACTGCGATCCAGCTCGAGCTGGCGCTCTGGCTCAGCCGCCACTATCTGGCGCCCCTCAGCGAATGTGTGAAGCTGATCCTGCCGCCCGGCTTTGGCGCGCGCAGCCAGGTGCTGGTGGAATACGCCGAGGACGCGCCGATCCGGGCCGCGGAACTCAGCCCCGCCCAGCAAGCGCTGCTGCTGCGCCTGCGCCGGGCGCCAATGCTGCTCAGCGAACTGCGCCAGATCGACCGCCGCCTGGCCGCGGACGACGTGTTGGGAGCGCTCTTGCAAGATGGCCTGGTGCGGCTGCGCCACCAGGTGCAGGGCCGCGTCCAGCCCCGCGCCCAGCGCCAGCGTCATGTCCGCCTCCTGCTCCCGCCCGATCAGGTCGAG
>JABWBG010000388.1 GCA_013360575.1 Caldilineales bacterium | reverse complement strand
GGTAGGGCGCGGGCGCGGCCGGGGCGGCGGGAGTGAATGCGGGCGCGGCGCAGGCGAGCAGCAAGAGCACGCTGCCCCAGCACGTCAAAGCCCTGAGGATGCGCCATCGAGTCCTCCGCTGCCACACGTTACCCACGTTCATCAGGCCTCGGCTACAAATCGAAGGGGGGATCTTCCATGGTTCCGGGCGGGATGACATCGCGGCCACGGCTGCCGCCCTGATCGGGGCCGACGATCCCTTCGGCTTCCAGCAGATCGACCAGACGGGCGGCGCGGGTGTAGCCGATGCGCAGCCGCCGTTGCAGCAGGCTGGTGCTGGCGCGGCCGGTCTCCCGCACCACCGCCACCGCGGCATCGAACAGTTCATCCCGGCCCGCCTCCTGTTCGACCTGCGCGGCCATATCCTCCCACAGCGGGCGCTGCACCGGCGGCAGGCTGGGCAGGGTGGCCGCGTCGAGATCGTCGCCATCGTCGTCGAACAGTGGCTCCTCGTGCGGGCGCAGGCTGTGGGTGGGCAGCACGCCCTGCCCCCGCCAATAGCGCACCAGCCGCAGCACCTCGCCATCCGATACGAACGCGCCCTGCAAACGGGCCAGTTTGGCCGAATCGGGGCGCATGAAGAGCATGTCCCCGCGGCCCAGCAGCCGCTCTGCCCCCGGCGTGTCCAGGATCACCCGCGAATCGATCTGGCTGGTGACGGCAAAGGAGACGCGCGAGGGGAAATTGGCCTTGATCAGCCCGGTGACGACGTTGACCGAGGGGCGCTGGGTGGCGATGACGAGGTGGATGCCGGTGGCGCGGGCCATCTGCGCCAGCCGCACCAGCGACCGTTCCACCTCCTCCGGCGACATCATCATGATGTCGGCCAGTTCGTCGATGACGATGATGATGTAGGGCATCAGCGGCTTGCCCTCGGCCTGGCGGTTGGCGTTGTAGACTTCGATATTGCGGGCGCGGGCCCGTTCCAGATCTTTATAGCGCCTATCCATCTCGGTGGTGGCCCAATGCAGCACCCCGATTACTTTGTCGATGTCGGTGACGACGCTATCGATCAGGTGGGGGATACCGTTATAACCGGTCAATTCCACGCGTTTGGGATCGACCATGACAAAACGGAGTTGATCGGGGGTGTATTGAAAGAGCAGGGAGCAGATGACGGCGTTGATGCAGACCGATTTGCCCGACCCGGTGGCCCCGGCCACCAGCAGGTGGGGCATGCGCGCCAGGCTGGCCGCCACTGCCCGCCCCGACACATCCTGGCCCAGGGCGATGCGCAGCGGCCCGCGCAGTCGCTCGAATTCTTCCGATTCCAGCACGCTGCGCAGCGAAACCAGGGCGATGTTCTGATTCGGCACCTCCAGACCGACGATGTTGCGGCCCGGCACCGGCGCTTCGATACGGATCGGCGCCGCGGCCAGGGCCAGCGAGAGGTCATTGCTCAGGGCCTGGATCTTGCTCACCCGCACCTTCATGCGCTTTTCTTCGCCCCGCACCTTGCGCGTGACATATTCGGGCCGCAGTCCGAATTGGGTGACAGCCGGGCCGCGATTGACTTCGACCACCGTCACCGGCACGCCAAAGGAGCGGAGGGTTTCTTCGATGGTGTTGGCCCGCTCGCGCAGATCTTCCTCCTCCAATTCGGCCTCGCCCATCTCTTCGAGGATGTGGTCGATCTGCGGCAAGCGCCAGATCACTTGATCGCTGCCGATGATGCGGATGGTGGGGGGCGGGGGCGGGGCCTGTTTTTCCGGGGGCGCGATCAGGGCCGGGTCGGGGGGCAGGGTGGTGATGGGGCCGGCGTAGGGGTCGTCGTGGCCGGGGCCGGCCGCGGCCCG
>JABWBG010000128.1 GCA_013360575.1 Caldilineales bacterium | reverse complement strand
GTACGCGTGGGGGTGCCGGTGGCGGTGGGGATGGGCGGCGCGCTGCTGAGGTCATGCACGAACACGCCGCGCTCGCTGCCGACGTAGAGCCGCTGCGGCGCGGCGTCGAGCGCCAGCAGCCGGTCGATCCGCCAGGAGGCGTAGGGCTTGGAGAGCAGTTTTGTCCAGGCCAGGGTGGCGGGGTCGCGGGTGTAGAGACCGCGCACGCTGCCCAGCCACAGCCGCTGCCCGCCGTCGTTGGGGTCTTCGGCGATGTCGAAGATGCCATAGGAACGGTCGGCGAGGCGGTTGACATCCAGCACATCTCCCAGGCCTTCCGGGTTGTTGATCCAGGTGTCGCCTTGATCGGGCGTGAAGAAGAAGCCGTAGACGGCCGCGGCGTAGACACGTCCGGGGAAGAAGCGGCTGGCGCGCAGGCCCCCAATCCAGCCCAGTTCGGGCGAGAGAGGGGTCGAGCGCGACCAGTTCTCGCCGCCATCGCGGCTGACCAGCACCGCGCCCCCGCCTCCCTCGCTGATGCCCCCGCCCCACAGCGTGTTCCAGGCGGGATCGACGCTGTCCAGGAAGTGCAGATCCAGCACCCCGAAGATCGGATCGGGCTGGTGCTGCCAGGTCAGGGCCAGATCTGGGCTGCGATAGGGGCCATTGCAGCCGGCGGCATAGAACCAGGGCTGGGTCGGGTGCGCCAGCAGCGGTTTCAAGTTCTGGCCGGAGAGGTAATGATGCCAGGTGGCGCCGCCATCGATGCTGCGCCACAGCGGCACATCCGGCCCGCCCGCGTAGCAGGGATAGCCATTGCTGGCCAGCAGCACATGCGCGCTGCCGACGATGGCGTGGGCCGGCGGGATCGCCCCGATCACCCGCCAGCGGGCGCCGGCGTCATCGGAGCGGTAGAGGATGCCGTTGACATCGGCGTAGATCGTGGCCAGGTCGGGCCGGCCGATCACGCGGCTGGCCCAGCCGTGCGGCAACACCAGCGCGCCCTCCGGCGGGCAGAGGATGAGGCTGGCGTCGTCGATGTAGGTGCGGCTGCTGCCGCCGTCGCCGCCGTTGTAGGTGCCAAATTGTAGGCGCACGCTCTGCCCGATCAGGGGGCTCAGGTCGAGGGTGATATCGCGCCAGGCCAGATCGCGCACCCGCTCCACCAGCAACCAGTGCAGCGATCCATCCTCACGGATGGCGAGCACGTAGAAGAAGTCGCTGGCCGCGGCGAAATCGGCCAGATCCTGCTCGCGCGTGGGCAGCGCGGCCAGCGCGCTCAGCCCGGCGGCGGCGTCGCCGTCATCGCGGTAGCGCCAGAAGTGCAATTGGGCCGAGGCCAGGCCCGCGGGCAGCGTGATCCGCTGTTCCACCGGCGAATAGCTGAGGACATTGGCCCCGCCAGGCGCGATGCCGGTGCGCATGGCCCGGCTGCCGCTGCGCACCGGGGCCGTCACATAGGCCGCGGGCGCGGGGTTGGGCTTGATCGTCCAGCCCAGGTCGGTCTCGAAGCCGCCATTCAGCAGGCCATCGTAGCAGGCCTGCGGTGTGACGTAGGGCGGCGTCACAGAGGGTGTGGCCGTGGGGGTGCGAGTCGGCGTGGGGGTGGCCGTGGCAACGCGGGTGGGTGTGCGAGTCGGCGTGGGGGTGGCCGTGGGGACGCCCGTGGGTGTGCGGGTGGGCGTGGGGGTGGCCGTAGGGACGCGGGTGGGCGTGGGCGTGGCTGTGGCGACGCGGGTGGGCGTAGCCGTCGGCGCCGGCGATGGGGGTGTGGCCAGCGGGGAGAAGAAGGTCAGCAGAGGCAGGTACTGGCGCTTGTCCAGTGTGGGCGGCGGCGCCGTGCAGGCGCTGACCGAGACATCGTCGATGTACAGGGTCGTGAGACGGCCATCGCCATTGTTGAACGCCCCAAATTGCAGGCGGATGCTGCGCCCCGCGTAGGCTGTGAGATCGAAGCTGAGCCGCTGCCAGGCCTGCGCGTCCGAGCGCGTCCACAGCAGGGTGCGCAGGATGGTCCCATTCGGATCCAGCAGCAGCACGTATTGGGCATCATTGGCCAGGGCTTCGGCAGGGCCGACGTCCTGAGCAATGGCCTGCAAAGCCGCAGCCGCGGGCTTGGCCAGCGTGGCCGCGCCCTCCTGCGAGCGGGGATACCACCAGAAGGTGAGGGTGACGTTTTGGGCGCCGGCGGGGATGCTGAAGGCCTGGCTGCCGGAAGAGTAGCTGTAGACATCGGGCGCGGCCTCGACCCCAGCGCGCAGGCTGCGCAGGCCGCTGTGGGCGCGGGTCGTGCTGTATCCGGCGGGGCGGGGTGTGAGGGGGAAGACCCAGGCCTCCTCCCGCTCGAAGCCGCCGTTGAGAATCAGCTCATCGCACCAGCCCAGGCCATAGCTCCACACCCCAGAGGTGGTGGCCAGATGCGCCTCCCGGCCAAACTGCGTGCTCCACGAGCTGGCCAGATCGGCAACATCGGGATTGCCGGGCGCGGGGCCTAGATCGCTCCAGCTCTCCCCCCCATTTTGGCTGGCGAAGAGTGTGCGTTGATCCCAGCCGGCAAAGGGGCCGGAGAGGGCGGTGAAGAGGGTGACGCGGCCGGTGGGGTCGAGCAGCGCGCTGAGATGGCGGGGATTGGGGTCGAAGACGCCAGGCAGCCCGGCGCTGGCCAGAACCCAGTGGGCGCCGGCGTGGGTGTGGCGCTGGATGCCGCTTTCTGGCGTGCCGTCGCCGATGCCCTCGATCGTGCGGTAAGCAGTCCACAGCGTGCCATCCACAGCGAAGTTGGGCGAGATGGCCACGGCATAGGTGGGGGCCAGCCCCGGCATGCCCTGCCAGTTCAGGCCGCCATCGGTGCTGCGCAGCAGGCCCAGTTCCCAGGTCGAGACGAACAGGGTCTGATCGAGGGCGAAATTGGGCGAGATGGCCAGATGATTGGCCAGCACCCACATCTCCGGCGGGTAAGGATCGCTGGGATCGGTGCTGTAGAGGAGGTGGAAGCTCCAGGAGGTGCCGCCGTCGGTGGATTTGAGGATGCGATTGTTACCGAGAATGAAGAGAGTGTGGTCGCTGGCGAAATTCGGGGAGAGTTGCAGATCGACGGACTCGTCCACCGGGCGGATCATTTGCCACGAATCGCCGCCATCGGTCGAATGCAGCAAGCCGGTCGTCCAGTAATAGTTGCTGAGGTTGCGGACGATGGCGAACACCGTGCGGTCGTGGGCAAACGCGGGCGAAGCTTGCACGCGTTGCCCCTCCACCCGTTCGCCGGTGGGCAGGCTGGCAAGCACATGTTGCCAGGAGGCGCCGGCATCCTGGCTGCGGAAGATGCCCTCCTCCATCACGGCGAAGAGGGTGTGATCCTGGGCGTAGTTTGGCGACGCCGCCAGATCATGGAGGGAAAGGGGGATGTTATAGGCATCCACAGGCCCGCCGCTGCGCCAGCCAGAGGCGGCGCTGCCGGCTTCGGCGAGGACGTTTTCTGCCCCGCGGTGGGCTGCGGTTACACCGCCCACCGCCAGCGCCAGCGCGGCCAGCAGCGCCAGCAGGAGCGATAGGGAACGATTGGGATTCATGGCAGACCTCCTTGGGTTGCCGCCCGAACAGAGACACGAAGAAAGAGCGGAGGCCGATCTATTCGGTTCCGCTTACCCCTGATGACGTTGAAACTGTGAGAAAAGTTACGAAACGCGCCGACCAGGCGCGGCTGCTTCAGCGGTGTTGCCTGAGCAGGTAGGGCAGGTACACAGGCGACGCGGGCGGGAGCGCAGTCGCTGTGGGCGAGGGCGTGGAGGAGGGCGGAGGCGTGCCTGTGGGGGTGACCGTGGGCGTCAGCGTGGGCGTGGTGCTGACTGCCGGCGTGGGCGTGACTGTGACTGTCGGCGTGGGTGTGGCCGTGACCGTCGGCGTGGGTGTGGCTGTGACTGTCGGCGTGGGTGTGGCTGTGACTGTCGGCGTGGGCGTGGGCTGCTCGCAGGTCAGCAGGGTCACATCATCCACATACATCCAGGAGCGGCCGGCCGGCCCGGTATCGTTGTTGTAGACCTGGAAATAGAGGCGCAGGGTCTCGCCGGCGTAGGGCGTGAGATCGAAAGTGAATGGCTGCCAGGCCTGCGCGTGGCTCAGGGTGTGCAGCAGGGTGGCGCGCGGGGGCCAGTTGCTCTGCGCCGGCAGCAGATAGATGCTCTGAGAATCGCCGTCGCCGTCGGCGCTGTCCGGCAGCAGCCACAGGCTCAGCGTTGCGCTGTGCACGCCGGCAGGGATGGTGAAGCTTTGGTACGCGGTGGAATAGGTGGCGTCTGCAGGCAGCAGGGCGCCATCTAAGCCCCGTTCGGGCGCGGGGGGCGCGGCGAGAGATGTGGCGGGCAGCAGGCCCAGGCGCAGGCTGCGTTCGCCGCTGCGCGGCTGCGCGGTGCTGTACGCGGCGGTGCTGGCCGTGACGGGCAGGATCCAGGCCCCGCTCTCCTCGAATCCACCATTTGCGATCTGCTGCACGCAGGCAGAGAGGGGCGTGGCCGTGGGGGTGAGTGTGGGCGTGGCGTCGGGGTGGGGCAACACGGTCAAGGCGACCGGCTCGCTCAGGGTCTGCAAATGGGTGGCGTCGAAGGCGCGGGCGCGCAGTTCATAGGCGCCGGGGGGCAAGGTCAGGGCCAGATCAAAATCGGGGGCCGTGCGCACTGCTATCTCGACATCATCGAGCAGATAGGCCACCGTGGTCACGCCCACATTGTCGGTCAGGGCCAGGGTGACGGTGATCGGTTTGTGCTCGAACAGCGGCGGCGCGGGCGCGATCAGGCTGACCTGCGGCGGGCTTTGATCCGCGCCCTGGCCCACAGCCTTGGCCGGGTCATCGGCCAGAGCGATGCTGTAGCGCAGGGGCGCGCGGTTGCGCTGCGTCTGCGCGGGGATGACGCTGGCCGGGGGGTAGAAGCCGGGGTTGGCGCTGGGCGGGTACAATTCCCAGGTGACGGCATAGATGCCCAACTCGCCGTACAACCAGTCATCGGAGCCGCCATCGATGACGCTGCTGCTATAAAAACGCCCCGCCTGCACCACTTTGTAGCCGTTGAGCGCGGCCATGCGGTTGGACATGGCTTTGAAGATGTCCATGTCCGCGGCTTGCATGTCCGCGGGCAATTCGGCGCGGGTGTAACCGTAGGGATAGAGCACCCACTCGCCCCAGGTGTGCAGGGAGATGCTGATGGTCAGATGGGGCAGGCTGCGGGCGAAATCGCGCAGCGCCTGATTCTCCGGCTCGGAGAAGGCGGCAGGCCCGCGATAGAGATCGGAGCCGGTGGCGCCGCTGCTGCCGCCGCAACAGCCCCATTTGTAGCCGAAGTTGCGGTTCAGATCCACGCCGAAGGTGCCGTCGCCGTTGACGCGGCGGTTTTTGCGCCAGTAGGGGGGCGATGATCGCCACTGGGTGATGTCATATTCGCTGCCATCCGGGTTATGATTGGGCACGATCCAGATATCGCGCTGGTCGATCAGATTGGTCGCCTCCCCTTCCCGCCCATAATTTTCCAGCAGATCGCGGGCCAGATAGAGCGCCTGCTCCAGGGTGAGGTGTTCGCGGGCGTGGGTATGGGCGAAGATGAGGATGCCCTTCTCCTCCGGCTCGGTCTCGGTGGGCCGGTCGCTGATGCGCAACGCCCAGATGTCGCGGCCCTGATGCGTTTGGCCGATGCTGCGCAGCTGCGTGATGTGAGGATAGGCCGCGGCCAGATTCTGCAACTCCGCCACCATCTCGGCGTAGTCGTGGTAATCGTCGAAATCGGGAGGAAAAGCCAGCGGCGTCTGCGCCAGGATCGTATAGCCCTGCGCCTGCAGCGCCTTCACCTGTTGGGGCGTGAGCGCGAACACTGCCTCGCCCCCTTCTACGCCCCAGAAATCGGCCCCGCTGTCGATCAGGGCTTGCAGATCCTGGCCCGCGGGTGGCCGCAGCGTCACCAACACCTGGCCAGGCGCCTGGGCGTGGGCCAGCAGCAGGGGCGCCAGCAGCAGGAGGAGGGTCAGGATCAGGGCGCGACGGGTCATGGGGCAGGCTCTTCGGTGGTGGGTTGTAGCAGGATCAGGCGGTAGCCTTCCGGATCGTTGAATGTGATGTGCCGCGCCCAGCCTTCATCGACCGGGTCGGGGACATTGACATTGTGTGCGCGCAGCCGCGCGGCCATGCGGTCGATGTCATCCACCGCCAGGGCGATGTGCAGGCCCACCCCGCGCGGGGCGCCGGGGGCGAGATAGAGCTTGCTGTTGGCCAGGTGCACGACTGCCAGATTGGCCGTGTCGTCTTGCACGGGGAAGCCGAGCACCTCGCGGTAAAACCACACGGCCTGCGCCAGGTTCGTCACTTCCATCCACAGGAAGTGCAGTTCAGGATCGCGATAAGTCATAGCAGAATTGGGTCAGATCAAAAGGAACGGCGGCTGATTTGGGGGCGGGGACGGCCGATGAGGAAGGGCCACACCAACAGCATGCCGGCCACGAAGCCGCCGATGTGCGCCCAGAAAGCGACCCCGCCCATGTTCGCCTGGGCCGCGCCAATCACCAGCAGGCCGTTGAAAAGCTGCAACACGAACCACAGGCCCAGCACCCACAGGGCAGAGAGATCGACCAGCCGGCCAAAATAGCCGAAAAAGACCAGCGTGCGCACCCGCGCCCGCGGGAAGAGCAGCAGATACGCGCCCAACACCCCGGCCACCGCGCCGCTGGCCCCCACCATGGGAATGGAACTGCTGGGATTGACCAGGATCTGCGCGGCGGCGGCCGCGGCCCCGCACAGCAGATAGAAGAGGAGAAAGCGCAGCCGGCCCATCACATCCTCGACATTGTTGCCGAAGATCCAGAGATAAAGCATATTCGAGCCGATGTGCAGCACCCCGGCATGCGTGAACATCGAAGTCAGCAGCCGCCGCAGCGTCTCCGCGGCCAGGGGATCGGCGGTAGCCTGGGCGGGGATGATGCCCAGCGCGCGGATGGCAGCATCGCCCCCCGTCGTCCATAACAACTCCACCCCGAACACCAGGGCGTTGAGCAGAATAATCAACACCGTGATGATGGCGAAGCGATGGGTGGGGATATTATCTTGGATGGGGATCATAGACTTGAGCGCAGGATGGGGAGTGTGGGAAGATCGCCGCCAGCTTTCAAAAATACTATCGCTTCCTCTATAATCGCCCTACCAACCACCGACCACTGAATACTGACCACTGAATACTGACCACTGACCACTGACCACTGATCCTACTGCAATCCCCCCCAGATGGCAATCTATGACCTGGACACCCATGACCCTGGAAGCATTCAGCGAGCTGGCCGAAGAGGCGCTGGCCACCCTGCCTGACCAGGTGCTGGACATGCTCGACAACGTCACCGTCACCGTGGCCGAGCGGCCCAGCCCCGAACAGCATCGCGACGCAGACCTGCGCCCCGGCCAGGCCCTGTATGGCCTCTATCAGGGCGTGCCCCTCACCCAGCGCAGCTCGCACTACGGGTTGGTGCCTCCCGATCGCATCACCATCTTCATGCTGCCCATGATCCACCACCACCGCACGCCAGAGGCGATCCGCGAGCAGGTGCGGCGCACCGTCCTGCATGAGATCGGCCATCATTTCGGCATGGGCGAGGCGGATCTGCGGCGGCTGGGCTATTGACAGGCTGCTCCTCCGCGCATTCGCCACACTCTACACGAGGTTTTTATGCCCATCGATCAGATCCACGCCCGTCTTGGCGTCGCTGCCCTGCTCTTCCTGTTGGTGGCCGGCGTGTGGGGGCTGTTGCGCTGGCGGCGCCATCTCAGCGTCGATGCCGGTTACTTCGGCGTCCTGGTGGTGGGCGAATTGTTGTTGCTAGGACAGGCGCTGCTGGGCGCGTACATGCTCTTGCAGGGCCAGGGCGCGGTTTTGGAGCGGCCGGGCATGCACGTGCTCTATGGTGTGTTGCCCGTGCTGGCGCTGCCTGCGGTCTATGCTTTCACGCAGGGGCGCACCGAAAGCCCGCGCGAGCAGGGATTGTATGGCTTTGTCTGCCTTTTTATGGCGGCATTGGTGTGGCGCGCCTCCGTCACCAGCGCGCCGCTGGCCGCGGCCTGGCTGGCCCTGCTGCTGGCCTGAGCCTGCGCCCATCTACTGAGCCCAGCGCACCTCGGCGTTGGCCGGCGGGGTGAAGCCGGGGCCAAAGCGATATTTGGCTTGCCAGGGCCGGTAGGTGCTGCGCAGCGTTTCATTGATCAGCACAGCGCCATCCGCGGCCCGCACAGTGCGTTTCACCTCGGCTGTCTTGCCCTCCACCGCCCAGTCGAACTGCACAACCTTGCCCGCGGGCAGAGAGCGATCCTCGATGTACAGGGGCGGCGGCGGCGGCTTCTCATCCTGATAGACCGGTTTGCCCGTTTCCACCTGCCAGTTGGGCCGGGTGCCGTAGAATTCGAAGGTCAGCGTCCCCTTGGCCTTGTCCACGATCGGCTTGATCAGCAGGGCGTGGCCGGTGGTGTTGCGGAATTTGAAATCGACGCGAGGCGTGTAGATGGTGGCGTCCAGGCCCGGCGCCCCATACCAACTGACGATGTAGCCATGATTCCAGCGTTCGACGAGGGGAAAGCCGCCCAACCAGGCCGCGCGAAAAACCGTGGTGCTGACCTGGCAAACGCCGCCACCGATCCCCACGGCAGTGGTATCGCCGGCGATGACCAGCGAATCCTCGAAACCATTGGCCGCGGTCACATCCCCCACATGCTCGTTGAAGGAGAACACGCCGCCGGCGGGGATGACCACGCCCACGAATTTGGCGGCTGCGACCTCGATATTGGCCACCCGCGCCGCGCTGGAGCCTTTGAAACTGCTGGCGCCGCTCGCCACCAGTTCCTTGATGCCCAGGCCCGCGGCATCATCCGAGGCCACCGCCGGGCGGATCACCTGCAACGGCAGGGCGATCTGCCGTTCGCCGCCGGCAATGGCCTGCAAAAGCGCCGCCACCGTGGCCTCCACATCCAGGGCGTAGCCCTCGATGCTGGGGGAAAGCTCGATCAGCATCCCCGATTTGGGCTCGAAATCGAACCGGGCGTTCAGGGGGGGCCGCGCCACCTGCTGCGCCCAACCCTCCACCAGCCCCCGCAGGCTGGCCTCATCCACCTGCGGGCGGACGCTGCCCGCCGCGCCGTCGCCTGCCGTCCAACTGAGCATGCCCACCAGCGTGGCCGGATCCAGGGCAAATTGAAATTCCCCCCGGTTGTCGGCCAGGATGATGGGGCGATCGAGCAGATTTTGGATCGTCTCCTGTTCTGCGCTCATGTCCGCGCCCGCGGCTTGCAAGGGGCGGATGACCACATCCACCACCCCGCCCTCCCCGCTGTACAGGCGCTGGATGATGGCGTCGCGGGTGGCGGCCACATCCACCATCTGCCCCGGCCGCGGGGCAGAGACGACGACCTGCAAATCGCTGAGCGTCAGCTTCGGCTCGGTGACGGCGCGGTTGAGGGAGGCGGTGCGCGTGGCCACGGCCATGCTCACCGCGCCCGGGCGCACGGTCACCGGCGGGCTGAGACGGCGGCCCTGCCAGAACACCTGCCACTGCTCGGCCAGATTAGCGGCCAGATCGCCGGTGCGGCCAATGGCAAAGGCCTGTTGGGCCAGGGGCCTGACATCCACCGCCACGCCCAGCTCTCCTGCCTTCAACGGCCACACCTGATCGCCATGGCGCAAGGCCAGCGGCGGCAGATCATACGTGATGGCCGCGGCTTGCAGCGCGGCGTACGCCTCCTCGCGGTTCATCCCCGTCAGGTCCACACTCATGGCCTGCACGCCGGGAAAGATGCGCCCGGCAAAGGTCAACTCGAAGCGGGCAAGGGCGACGACCAGGAGCAGCACCGGGGCCAGCAGGCAGATCAGCAGCAGCCGCCAAAAGGAACTCCCTCGCGGCAGTGTGTGGGTGAGGGTGGAAGAGGCCATGGTTTTTGTGGGATATTGGATATTGGCTATTGGTTATTGATTTTGATCATTAATCGTTAATAATCAATGATTACGCGAGTGGCTGGCCAATATTAGCACACATCCCGCCGCGGTGAAAGTAAGCGAATTGACACCTGCCCGGCAGCACGCGATAATCAGGCCTCGCCAACTCTCCCGCACTCGCCACGCTCATGTCTGTTTCTGCGCGCCCCCGCCCTCTTCGCTTCACCCTCGTCGCCCTCTTTTTTCTGATCGAGGCCATTTTGGCCCTCGGTCTGGCCGCGTTCCTGTTGCTCAGCGCCGGCAATGGCCTGGGACTGGGCGCTTTGTTCGATCGTCTGCGCCTGTCGGTAGGGCTGAGCAGCCTGCTGGGCCTGCCGCCGCTGCTCACCGCCGCCCTGGCCGGGCTGCTTTTCCGGGGGCTGTGGGGCCAGCGAGAATGGGCGCGGCTGGCCGCGATGGTCGCCGCCTTTCTCTTTTTGCTGACGGGGCTGGCCGGGGTGGCCTTCCTGTTTGCATTCGATCTGGTCGCTGCCGGCACGCTGGCCGCGTTGGCGCTGCTGATCCTGCTGGCCGCGGCCGGGGTGCTGGCTTTGTGGGGGGCGCACAGCGAACCGGAAGCATGGCAGGAGGCCGGTCTCATCCCCCCGCCGCCGGCAGTTCCGCCCGCGGTGGCCCCGCC
>JABWBG010000002.1 GCA_013360575.1 Caldilineales bacterium | reverse complement strand
AGCCCCGAAGCAATCCCCAACGTTGCTTGAATCCCCAAAAAATGACGAGCCACCTTGGGGATTGCTTCGCTGCACTCGCAATGACACATCAGGTGAACTTTTACACATTATTCTTGTCAATTTGATCAAAAGTATGCACTACAATGAGTAACAATCCCGCTTCGTAGCTCACACATACAGCCGCCTAACGTTCCGTTTCACCCGCTCGCGTAGCGCAGTGAAGCGAAGCGAGTCAGGTGCAACAGCCCCAGATGGCGGGGCCATCATTCCGGCCCGAAGAAACAGGGGAGCGGCCTGCGGGGGAGGATAGCAGATTCATGACCCTTCTTCAAGACGCGGCCTGGGAGGCTGCTTCTTAGCAATATCACAGCTAAACTGGATTTGTCAGCCAGAAACCGACAGTGGCTCCAACAATTACGGCAATCAGATGTATGGTGAGGATACCTTTATACGAATCTTCATCCGCGAATACTGCACCAAAAAAGGCCCCAACTATCGCCCCCAAGATGAGGCCGCCAATCCGCCACCACAATTGAGCTTGAGAAATCGCATAACCGATAGCATATCCGCCTCCTAACATAAAAACAAAGAAAATGCCGTTCGGAACGACTTTACTTTCCTTAAGCCTGTCCCATTCCACAATGATGCTGATGAGCAATCCAATGATGCTCACAATCACTCCAATAGTCTCCCATCCGATTTGCCATGAGTTATTCATTGCTGAAAATTCTCCTGGTTCTTGGTTTTCTACGATACAGCACGATATTTTTCGTTCATTAGCCTGAATCTTTGGATTTGATGATCTAACTATTTATTCAACCTCAAATTTGAGATATGAATGGTTGACTCCAAACGATTCGACCAGGTTTGCACTGAGCCTGGGGAACGGGTGGGGAACGTCATCGACGGTGCCGGTTTGCGCCTGCGGGAATCTCTGTAATTGCGTCTCGATGCCTGTTTTGCGCACAGGCGCAGGAATTTCGATTCCGGCCGCCATGTTATCCTCGCAAGAGAGGGGAAAGGCAATGAAAGATCATGCAATCTTTTTGCCTGAAGGATTGGCAGCTATCCTACAGGATCGTTGTCATCGTGTCAAGAACGGTACGAATCTGCCGAAAGGCGTCCACACCCGCCCCGATCCTCATCGAAAGGGCCGGCGTCCATCTATCAGGCGCCGCGAGAAGGGGCTTTTTCAGGCGCGGTTCGGGAATGGCGGCGGGGAAGATGGCTGCCCCGCGGAACATAACTGGGTGGTTGGTTTTTGACGATCTACAGGTGCTTCAACAGACGCATATATTCGTCGTGAGGCCCTATCCAAAACCAGAGAATAGCTTCCCCCTCAAGAATACCGAGCGCGCGATATCCCCTGTCGATGCGGACAGAGTATATGGGCCGTTGCGCGCCGACACGCTTGAAGTAGAGTCCATGTGCTTGAGGATTGATCTGCCAAAGTTCGTAGGCCCTGTCTGCCCGCTGTTGCACGTCTTCCGGCAGTGCGTGATAGCGTTTCCAGAACGCCGAGGTCGTGACTGATTTCATCCTGGCACAATTCGCCCTGCGTGATCGAACGCCATGGGTCTCGTCCTACCGGCTCGATGCTCTGCCAGCGCGTCATCTGCTAACTTTTCTAGCAGCGTTTGCGCCTCATCTGTGGCGAGGAGTGCGTCCCACTGCGCATTATCGGCTTCCACCTCAGCCGCGCTTTCTTCTTGGATTAGCTCTTCGCTCAAGATCTGCGCTTCCAAAAAACGCGCGAAATCCACCAGTTGCTCTACCCGGCTGGTTGGCAAGACCCGGGCGATTTTGAGCAAAGTCCGTTCGTAGTCTTGCTGTATCGTTGTATCTATAGTCATCGTTTCACCTCAGTTCACTTTGACAGGCGGTTTGGCATCATCCCAATCTACCAGACCGATATGGGCCAAAGCAGCCTGCGCCTGCGGGAATCTCTGCAATTGCGTCTCGATGCCTGTTTTGCGCACAGGCGTAGGAATCTCGATTCCGGCCGCCATGTCATCCTCGCAAGAGAGGGGAAAGGCAATGAAAGATCATGCGATTTTCTTGCCTGAACGATTGGCAGCTATCCTACAGGATCGTTGCCATCGTGTCAAGAACGGCGCGAATCGGTTCCCAGGGCGGGTTCCGAGAACTCTATGCCAACATCTGGCTCACGCTGACCTGCGTGGGGATGCCCAGCCGGGCCAGTTCGGCGAAGAATGGTTCGGGGTCGAGAACGTGTTCGGGGGCGTGCACGCCGGGGGGGATGCGGCCCTCGGCCAGCCAGATGGCGGCAACCGCCGGGGCCGCGCCGGTGGGCAGCGCCCCTTTCACCGTCAGCGTGCCCACCCGATAGGTGAGGGCTTGGCCCTCTTTCACGCCCCGGGTTTCGGTCACGATCTCCTTCACCCAGTCGGGCGGCTGATGCGCGGGCGGGCGCAAAAATTCGGTGATGGGCGGCACGCGGTCGGCCAGCAATTCCATCAGCAGGTCGCGCGGGGCCACGTGCTGGCCGCGCACAGCCACCGGCTGGCGGCTGTTCAGGCCGAAATCGGCCAGCACGCGCACGCGGGCCACCGTCTCCGGCGACATGCCCCAGTAGTTGATTTTGAAAAAGACTTCCTGCACGCCCTTGTGCGCGTAGGTGATCGGCAGTGTGGCCACCTCGGAATGCAGGGAGAGGTGCATGGGCAGCACGCCCAGCGGGGCGGCGAAAGCGTACTCCTCGAATTCGCTCAGCGGCGCGCACTCGCTGAATGCGCCGTGGCGGAACACCATCGGACTCAGCGTCAGCTCATCGAGGATGGTGGGCACGGCATAGGTGAACAGATCGCTGCCGGGCGGGGGCGGTTTGATGCCGTCGTAGATGCGGATGCTGGCGATGGCGTCCAGGCGGTCGGCGGCGTAGCGGGCCTGGACGTTGGGAATGCCGGGGGCGGAGCCCATGCCCAGCACCGCGGGCACGCCGGCCTGCCGGAATTCGCCATCCAGTTCCAGTTGCTTGCGGGTGGTGTGGAACAGGCCGCCCAAGTCGACATAAGGGACGCCGGCCTGCCGGCAGGCGGCCATCACCGTCAGGTTGGTGTAATAGACTGTGGCGTTGAGGCAGGCGTCGGCCCCGCGCAAGGTCGCGACGAACGCGTCCGCGTCCCGGATATCCACCTGCTGTAAGCGGAGTTTGCTGCTGCCGATGGCCGCGGCCACGATCTCGGCCTGCGCCATGTTGATATCGGCGATGATCACTTCGTCGACGCGGTCGTCGTGGGCCAGGGTCTGCACGGCGATGCAGCCCATCTTGCCGGCGCCGCCTAGAACAAGAATGCGCATAGTTTTGTTTTATGAGTGATGGGGCGTGGTGCGTAAAACGTAAAACGTAAAACGTAATGCGTAAAACGTAATTTTTGTGTTCGAGAATCAATCGCTGATCACTGAATACTGACCACTGACCACTGACCACTGAATACTGAATACTGAATACTGACCACTGACCACTGACCACTGAACTACCGTCCGTCCAGCATGTCTGCTACCCAGGCGAGGTCTAGGGTCTCCAGCTTGGCGCGGGTGGGCGCGCCTGTGGCCACATCCCAGCCCGATAAGGCATAGTACCGCTCCTTCGCCCATTCCAGGTCGGTCTCGATGTCCAGGGCGATGCCGTCGCTTTTGCCGCCCTTGCGCGGCTGGAATAGCTTCTTGGGCAGCGTGTCCTGTTCGCGGCCGATGCCCTCGCGGGCGTTGAAGGCCCGCAGCAGGTTCAGCCGGCGCTCGCCCACGCGCAGCAGGTCGTCCACGGTGGCGTCCCAGCCGGTGATGTTCTGCACCGCCGCGGCCATCTGATCCGGCCCGTACAGATGCCAGGCCGGGCCGAAGACGAATTGGCACATATTGAAAGTATCCAGGGCGCTGTACAGCCACTGCGTGCGCAGGGCGAAGCGCACTTTTTCCTCGTTCATCACCCGGTTCGGCTGCGCCTCGGTCAGGCCCAGCATGGCCATGCGCGCCGGATAGGCTTTGTAGCTGGGGTCATGCTCGCTCGATTGGTGATCGGCGCCGAAGGGATTGACCGCGTAGATCAGGCCCAGAGAGCGCTTGACCTCCGGCATGTGGGCCGGCAACTCTTGCTTCTTCACCGCCACCACCAGATCCTGCGCGTCCCGGCCGAGGCGCTCCGCCGCCCGGGCCGAGCCTTCCGCCAGCACCGCGCCAAACCCCTGCCGTCGGGCGATCATCTCGACCATGCTCACCATGGCCGCGGCGTCGCCGAAACGCAATTCCAGGCCGCCGGTATCCGCGGCCGTGATCAGCCCCCGCTCGAAGCACTCCATGGCCCAGGCGATGGTGGCGCCGCAGGAAATGGTGTCCATGCCATAGGCGTTGCAATACTGATTGGCCAGGGAGATGGCTGCCAGATCGTCGATCCCGCAATAGGATCCAAAGGTGGCCAGCGTCTCGTACTCGGGGCCGCCATAACGGGCCTCGACCTGATAAGGCCCTTCCCTGATCTCCACCACCCGTTTGCAGCGCACGGTGCAGGCGTAGCAGGTGTCGCGCTCGATCAAGATCGTCTCGGCCATGCGCTCGCCGCTGATCGCCTCGCAGCCGGCGAAGGCGCCGCTCTCCCAGTTGTGTGTGGGCAGGCCGCCCGCCTTGTTCTGCGGCAGCACCACCTCGGCGGTGCCCAGCAGGCCCAGGCCATAGACATCGGAATCGGCGAAATGCTGCGCGCCCCACTTGGCCAGCTCGTTCAAGCCTTTCTTGTCGGCCACTTTGGGGCGATTTTTGCCCCGCACGACCACCGCTTTCAGGTTTTTGCTGCCCATGACCGCGCCCAGGCCGGTGCGACCGTTGGCGCGGTTGGCCATGTTCATGATGGCCGCGAAGCGCACGCCATTTTCTCCGGCTATGCCGGTTTGCAGGATCTGGATGCGTTCATCTCCCAACGCCTCCTTCAGCAGGTCATCCACCTCGCCGGTGCTCTTGCCCCAGAGATGTTCGGCGGGACGCAGTTCGGCTTCGCCGTCATGAATCCACAGATAGACCGGCGCGGGGGCTTTGCCGTGGATCACGAGGGCGTCGAATCCGGCGAATTTCAGCTCCGCCGGGAAGAAGCCGCCCGCCTGGCTGTCGCCCACTGCGCCGGTCAGAGGCGATTTGGCTACGGCGGTGATGCGGCTCTGGCCGGAGATGGCCGCGCCGGTGAGCACGCTCAGGGCCAGAGTTAGCGTGTTCTCCGGCCCCAGCGGGTCGGCGCCGGCGGGCGTGTGCTTGAGCAGGTAATACAATCCCAGGGCGCTGCCGCCGACATAGATCCTGTAAAAGGATTCGGGCGGGGTCTCGACTTCCAGGCGGAGTTCATCGAGATGCACATGCAGGATTTTGCCGTGGTAACCGTAGCGTGTCATGGCTGATTTGCCTCGCAGAGGGTGGTTGGGTGGAGGATGCAGGTCAATCGCCGGGGATGGCGCTGGAATGCGACCCGACATAATCGGATTTTACGGCGATCACGGAATCTTCGAAGATCTGCAGGGTCTCGGCCACGTCGGCCTCGCTCAGGCTGTAGCAGAGGAACCAGGGCTCGCGGTTGTCCGCGTCGGGCTGCACGCCGCGGCGGTTGAGTTCCATGAAGATCGCTTCGCTGAGAGCGGTGTCGCTGGCGATGAAGCCGCGGAAGTCGGTGGGCTGCTGTGCGGCGAGGACGATGCCGAACATGGAGGGGGGGCCGATGACGACGTGCGGGATGTCGACGCGGGTGAGGATCTCTTCGATGCCGTCCATGAGCATGCGCCCGCGCTGATTGATGGTGGCGATCACCGGTTCGTTTTCGATGATCTCCAGGGTGGCGTTGGCCGCGGCCACGCCCACGGCATTGCCCACGTAGGTGCCGCCCAGGGCGAAGACGCCGGGCGCGGCGGTCATGAGGATGTCGGCCTTGCCGCCGATGGCCGCCACGGGGAAGCCGTTGCCTATGGCCTTGGCGTAGGTGAGCAGGTCGGCCTTGATGCCGAGATACTCCTGCGCCCCGCCATTGGCCACGCGGAAGCCGGTTTTGACCTCGTCCATGATCATGACAACGCCATATTTGTCGCACAGCTCCCGCATTTTTTGCAGGAAGCCGGGGTTGGGCATGATGCTGGCGACATTGCCCATGATCGGCTCGAAGAGGATGGCGGCGATGTCGCGCCAGTGCATTTCCAGCGTTTCTTCCAGCCGTTCCAGGTCGTTGAAGGGCAGGGGGATGACGTAGTCGTCGATGCGGCGGGGGATGCCGGCGCTGGCCGGGGCGGGGCGGGGGTGGCGGCGGGGGCCGAGCAATTTCGAGTGGTTGGACGAGGCGGTGCTGTAGAGGGCGTAGTCGTACATGCCATGATAGCCGCCCTCGAATTTGATGTATTTCTCGCGGCCGGTGTAGGCGCGGGCGATGCGCAGGGCGTGCATGGTGGCTTCGGTGCCGGTGTTGGTCAGCCGCACCATTTCCACGCCGGTCATGCGGCAGATGCGCTCGGCCAGTTCGATCTCGCCGGGCGTGGTCCAGGCGAAGACGGTGCCGTTGCCGACGGCCGCGCGCACCCGCTCGACCACGGCCGGGTAGGAATGGCCCAAGATGACGGGGCCGAAGCCCAGGCGGTAATCGATGTAGCGCTTGCCGTCCGCGTCCCAGATGTACGCGCCCTCGCCTCTGGCGATCACGAGGGTATCGTCATCGCCCCAGTAGCGGAAATTGGAATTGACGCCGTAGGGAATGTGTTGCTTTGCCTGTTCGTACAGGGCTTTGGTTTTGGGGCCTTGCATGTGGCTCATGGGTTAGTCTCGGGAGTGTGAATGGGGGGGTGAGTTGGGGCCTTCGATGCTTCTCTTGAGGACGAAAGACGAAAGACGAAAGACGAAAGATCACGCTTCGTCAATCGTCAATCGTCCATCGTCCATCGTCCTCAATACGGATACCAATACGCCTTGACGCCGCCTTCGATGTCCCAATGCACGTGTTTGACCTCGCGGAACTCGTCCAGGCCTTCCTGGCCCAGCTCGCGGCCGCCGCCGGTCAGCTTCATGCCGCCGAAGGGCCCGGCGTAGTTGTCGGTGAGGGGGTCGTTGATCCAGATGGTGCCGGCCTTCACCTCCTCGAAGAAGCGCTTGACCAGGCGGGCGTCGTGGCTCATCAGGGTGGCGCCCAGGCCGAACACGCTGTCGTTGCACAGGCGGATGGCTTCGTCAAAATCGCGGTAGGGCATGAGGGGGATGGCCGGGCCAAAGGTCTCTTCGCGCATGATCTGCATGGTGTGATCGACATCGATCAGCACGGTAGGCTCGTAGAAAAAGCCCCGCTCGAACCGGGCAGATTTCCGGCCCCCGACCAGTACCTTTGCCCCCCGCGCCACGGCGTCGTCGATGTGCGCCTGCACTTTGCGGCGAAAGGGATCTCGCAGCATCGGGCCGATGTCGACGCCTGCATCCAGGCCGTTGCCCAGGCGCAGGGTGCTGATGAAGCCGGCCAGTTCCTCGGCGAAGGTGCCGTACATGCCGGCGGGGACGTAGACGCGCTCGGTGCTGGTGCAGACCTGGCCGGCGTTGAGCAGGGCCGAGTAGGCCAGCGCCCGCACGCCGGTGACGATGTCCATGTCCGGGCCGATCACCATGGGGTCTTTGCCGCCCAGTTCAAAATGCAGCTTCTTCATCATCGGCGCGGCGATGCTGGCAATGCGCTGGCCAGTGGCCACCGAGCCGGTGAAGGCGATGACCGGTACGTGGGAATGGCGCACCAGCGGCTCGCCCGCCTCCAGGCCATAGCCGGTGACGACATTGACCACGCCGGGCGGCAGATGATCGAAGGCGATTTCGGCCAGTTTCAGCGTCGCCAGCGGCGTGTATTCGGAGGGCTTGATCACCACGGTGTTGCCGGCGGCCAGGGCGGGGGCCACCTTCCAGGCCAGCAGCAGCAGGGGGTAGTTCCAGGGCGTGATGCAGCCGACCACGCCGTAGGGTTCTTTGAGCACGAAGTTGAACTGGGCCGGGTCGCCGGGCGGGATCACGCGGCCGATCTCGTGGCGGCCCAGCTCGGCGTAATAGTGGAAGCTGTTTTTCGTCCACTCCAGCTCTTCCTCGTTCTCCGGCAGGGGCTTGCCCTCCTCCTGGGTGAGCAGGATGGCCAGCTCGGCCATGTGTTCGTCGATCTTGCGGGCGACTTCGTGCAGCAGGGTGGCGCGTTCGTTGGCCGGGGTGCGCCGCCAGGCGGTGAAGGCGCTGGCGGCAGCCGCGACCGCGGCATCCACATCCGCGGCGCCCCCGCGCGGGACGTCGCCGATCACTTCTTCGGTGGCGGGGTCGATGATGGGAATGCGGGCGGCGCCGATCCCGGCCGTGAACCGGCCGTCGATGAACATCTCAGGCATGTGGTCTCTCGCGAAAAAGGGGTGCGGCGGGGGCGGGGGCGATTAGTCGGCGGATTTGACCTCGTCCCACAGGCGCTGATAGAGGGATTCGACCTCGCCCACGGGCCGCAGGTATTGCAGCCGGTCCAGCAACTCGGCGGGGGGATAGACGGTGGGATCGCTCAGGAATTCCTCGTCCAGGAATGCTTCGGCCGCGGCGTTGGGGCTGGCGTAGTAGATGAAACCGGAGTTCTGGGCAGCCACTTCGGGATCGAGCAGGTAGTTGATCAGGATCTCGCCCGCGGCCTTTTGCTCTGGCGTGGCCGAGGCGGGAATGCAGAGATTATCGACCCAGACGACGCCGCCCTCCTGGGGCATGGCAAAGCCCACGTTCTCGTTTTCTTCCTGGGCCAGCAGGAAATCGCCGTTCCAGCCGTGGGCCATGACATTTTCGCCGGCGGCGATCAGGTCTTCGTAGGTGTCGCTGTCATAGCCGGCCAGCCCGGCGCGGGCGCGGATCAGGGCTTCCTTGGCCTCTTGCAACTGGGCTTCATCGGTGGTGTTGATGTCGTAGCCGAGGTAGCTGAGCGCGGCGGCGAAAGCTTCGCGGGTGTCGTCGAGCATGGTGGCGCGGCCATAGGCCGGCGACGCGGGATCAGGTTCGAAGATCACAGCCCAGCTTTCGGGCGCGTCCATGACCGCGGTGTCGTAGCCAATGCCGGTGGTGCCCCACATGTAGGGCACGCAATAGACGTTACCCGGATCGTAAGGCGTTTGTGTGAAGCGCTCGGCCAGGTTGCTGAGGTTGGGGATGTTGGCGTGGTCGAGCTTGGCCAGCAGCCCTTCTTCGATCATGATCGAGACGGTGTAATCGGAGGGCACGGTGACGGCGTAGCCGGCCGCGCCGCCTTGCAGTTTGGCCAGCATCTCTTCGTTGTTCGAGAAGTTGTCCTCGATCACACGGATGCCGGTGGCCTCTTCGAACTGGCCGTAGATTTCAGGATCGATGTACTCGGTCCAGTTGTACATGACGATCTCTTTGGCCGGCTCGACCGGGCCGGGCGCGGGGGCCGGGGGGGGCGCGGGGGCCGGGGTGGGCTGTGTGCAGGCGGCGAGGGCCAGCGCCAGTGATGTGAGGATGATCAGGCGTTTCATTGTGCTCCTCCTTGAAGCAATGCGTGGTGAAAGTGGATTGGGCAGGTCAATGATGACGTATCTGGGTTTATAACCCGAATTGGATGGCGTCTTCATCCTCGCCGCTGCGCATGCGGCTGATGATCGAGATAAGGATCAGGAGAAAGGAGCCGGCCAGCATCAGGGTGGAGACGGCGTTGATCTTGGGCGTGACCCCGCGGCGGATCATGCCGAAAACCCGCACGGGCAGGGTGTTGAAGCCGGCTCCGCTGGTGAAAAAGGTGATGACGAAATCGTCGAGGGAGAGGGTGAAGGCCAGCAGCGCCCCGCCCAGGATGCCCGGCATCAGCATCGGCAGCGTCACGCGGCGGAAGGTCTGCCAGGTGTTGGCGTAGAGATCCTGGGCTGCTTCTTCCAGGGTGCGATCCATGTTGGCCAGGCGGGCGCGCACGACTACGGCCACGAAGGAGATGTTGAAGGCCACGTGGCCGATGATCACGGAATAGGGCACGGCCAGCCGGTTGCCGAAGAATTGCACCTCCCACGGCTGGAAACCGATGCCGCTGACATTGAAAAAGATCAGCAGCATGATGGCCATGGCGATGTCGGGGATGATGATCGGCAGGTAGAGCACGGCATCCATGGCCATCTTGCCGCGAAAGCTGTAGCGCTCCATGGCCATGGCTGCCAGCGTGCCCAGCACCGTGGCGATGGCGGTGGAGATGATGGCGACGAACAGGCTGTTCCACAGCGACAGGATGATCTGCCGATCTTCGATCATCTGCCGATACCAGTCGGTGGTGAACCCCGCCCATTGCGAAGTCGAACGGGAATCGTTGAACGAGAAAATGACGAGGATGACGATGGGCAGGTAAAGGAAGAGGAAGCCCAGGACGCCGTAGACCGACAGCGAAAGCGATCCCAGGCGGCTGCGCAATCTGGCCCCCATCCCCAGAGTGCGATCAGAGGGCGTTGTGCTCATGCGTCGGCCTCCGCTTTCAATGTGGAGCGGAAATAGTAGAGCGTGCCCAGCAGCATCAGCGTCATCATCAGCATGGACAGGGCCGAGCCGAAGGGCCAATCGTGCGCGGCCAGAAACTGATTGGAGATGATGTTGCCGATCATCAACGACTTGCCGCCGCCCAAAATCGCCGGAGTCACGAACGAGCCCAGGGCCGGGATGAAGACGAGCATGGAGCCGGCAACGACGCCGGGCAGCGACAGCGGCCAGATCACCCGCCGAAACACCTGGGCGCTGGAGGCGTAGAGGTCGCGGGCGGCTTCGATCAGGCTGGGGTCGAGACGGTCGAGCGCGGCGTAGATCGGCAGCACCATCACCGGCAGCCAGCCATAGACGAGGCCTACGATGATGGCGAAATCGTTGCCGAACAGGGGCAGGGGGGCGGCGATCACGCCCAGCGACAGCAGCGCCGTGTTAATCAGGCCCGTATTCGTGCGCAACAGCGTCAGCCAGGCATAGGTGCGGATCAGGAAATTCGTCCAGAAAGGGATCATCAGCGCCAGCAGCATCAGGCTGCGGGTGCGCGGCGAGCGGCTGGCGATGAAATAGGCCAGGGGATAGCCCAACAGCAGGCAGAAAAAAGTGGTGAGGATGGCGATGTAGGCCGAGCGCAGGAAGGTGTTGAAGTACAGGGGATCGAACACCCGCCGAAAGTTCTCGAAGGTGAATTGCCAGACCACACCGCCATAGGTGCCGCGCTGCAAGAAACTGTAAATGAGGACGATGAACAACGGGGCGATAAAAAATACTGACAGGAACAACCCGCCGGGCGAAAGCAACAGCCAGGCTTGCACGGCGGGGTGACGGCGCAAGAATTGCTGCATCGCTCAAGCCTCCTTGAAGACCCGGCCGTGGGCGGCTTCCCACTGCACTGTCGTCGCCTCGCCCATTTCCCAGGGTTCTTCGTCGACGTGCAGGTTCTGTAGCCGCGCCACCACCCTGTCGCCAGATTCCAGCCGCACGGTGTGGTGCGTGTCGGTGCCCACATAGACCAGCCGCTCGACCACGCCCCGCACCCGGCAGGTGGTGGCAGTCAGCTCCTCCAGTTCGTGCGCTTCGTACAGATTGATCTTCTCCGGCCGCACCGAAAGCATCACCCGATCCCCCACCGCGATGCCTGGCTCCACCCAGCCTGCCGGCAGCCGGATGCCCCCGGCGAGTTCGACGAGGATGGTGGGGCTGAGCGCTGCCACGCGGGCGGGGATGAAATTGGTCTCGCCGATGAAATCGGCCGTGAAACGATGCGTCGGCTGTTCATACAACGCTTCTGGTTCGGCCACTTGCAGCACCTGGCCTTTGTCCATCACGGCGATGCGGTCGGACATGGTCAGCGCCTCTTCCTGATCATGCGTGACGTAGATGAAGGTGATGCCCACCTGCTCTTGCAGATTTTTGAGCTCGATCTGCATGGCCTTGCGCAATTTCAGGTCGAGCGCGCCCAGCGGCTCATCCAGCAGCAGCACTTTGGGGCGGTTGACCAAGGCCCGCGCCAGCGCCACGCGCTGTTGTTGCCCGCCCGAGAGCTGTTTGGGCTTGCGGGTACCCAACCCGCCCAGATGCACCATCTCCAGCGCTTCATGCACCCGCCTTCCGATTTCCCCCTTGTTTGCGTGGCTCATCTCCAGGCCAAATGCCACATTCTGCGCCACGGTCATGTGTGGGAATAGGGCGTATTGCTGGAAAACTGTATTCACGGGCCGCTTGTTTGGCGGCAAATAGCCCTGTTGCGCGCCGCCGATATAGATATGCCCCGATGTGGGCATCTCGAAGCCGGCGATCATGCGCAGCGAAGTGGTCTTGCCGCAGCCGCTCGGCCCCAGCAAGGAAAAGAATTCGCCATCACGGATTTGCAGCGATACATGGTTGACCGCCACGAAAGGGCCAAAGGCCTTGACGACATCGCGCAGTTCGACAGCGCATTCCTCTGACATGATCACCTCCTGCCGGTCAAGTGGCGGCGCCCTGGCCTGCAGCGGCGCCGGTCATGGGGGGATGAGGCAGCCGGGGTTGGGCGCCGTAGGACATTTTGTAAGTTTCCAGGATCATGAAGGTTTGGGTGCGAAAAACGCCCGGCGTTTTGCGCAATTGCTGATTGAGAAACGTCGCCAGATGTTCCCGATCCCGGCAGAGTACTTCCACGATCAGATCGAATTCCCCGGAGACCATGACCAGATAGCTGACTTCGGGGAAGTGGGCGATGCAGGCCGCCACATCCTCCAAATTGGCGCCCTGGACAGAGACGCCGATCAGGGCCGGGGCGTCGAAGCCCAGTTGGTAGGGATCGATCATGCCGACGATTTGCAGCGCGCCTTTTTCCATGAGGCGGGCGACGCGGTTGCGGGCCGTGCCCTCGGAGATTTCCAGGCGCTGGGCGATCTCGGTGTAGGGCGTGCGTCCATCTTGCTGCAGTATCGCCAGGATGGAGCGGTCGAGTTGATCCATGGTAGATTGCTGAAATCGTAGAGTTGGGTGATGCTACCACGGAATTCGTAGTCAGGCAAATCTTTTTTGCGGCAGGGCGCATGCGCGGCCAAAGGCGCTTGCGGAATAGGCCGGTTCGGCCACGGCCTGATGACAGCGCATCGCGAATTTGCGGCCACTATTTCTCCCGGCTATAATGCCTGCCGCCAACCATCATGCCTTCAACGCGCGTTCTCTCTCCCGCTCCTCTTTCTCCATAAGGAACTACCATGGACAGAATGCCAACGCCCCCCGTGGCGGCAACACCTGTAGCGCACGCCAGCTACGAACCGCCCCGCATCGTGCACAAAGGCCAGCTCAAGCAGTTTGCCGGCTCGCCCCTCGCCATCGGCGACGGCGACCCGCTGGATGTTTTGGGACTCAGCGATTGATATTCATTCTCGTTGCTCAACATACATATCGCTTTGGGTGCTATCTATTATGAAACTTAGGCAATTGGTTCCCATTTTACTCGTTTTTGCGGTAGTCATTATCTCGACAGCCACTCTGGCATCTGCTGCCCCGAACGCCATTGATAATTGGTGTGCAACTGATCCGGTTGGAAATGCTGCTTGCGCTGCAAATGTTGATAAACCAACATGGATAAATCCGGGCTATCGCTGGCATGTATTCTTCAACACTGGTGGCCAATCAATGTGCATGCAATATAGTACAAACAGCGGCGCAAACTGGACACAAACAACATGCCAGTTTGTCGGTGATAACTCCACCTACGAAGACTGTGGAGACAATAATTCAGGAAATGGGAATTGCCGCGATGATCACTGGATTTGCGAAATTTCCAGTAACATCATCAGTACCAATAATATTATGTTTCAATTCTACCGGGATTCGGGAAGTTGCGATTCCGACTTCAGCGGCACAAGTGAATGGAGTTCGCAACCAACTTTCTCGACCGGCACCAACGCCATCACCCTCCGCTCCCTTTCCGCCAGCGTGGCGGGGGCGCCGGCGGCGCTGCCCCTGCTGGCCGGGGTGATCGGCCTGGCCGGGCTGGGCCTCGGCGTGGGCGCGTATGCCCGGCGACAACGCCGCTGAACCGCCGCCAGCTATTCATCGCCAGTACCACGCGCACGCCTGCCCGACACGCTCCGGCAGGCGTGCGCCGCGCCAGCGGGATGCGGCGGTGGGGCGATGCGGCGGTGATTTTTGCTTCAGCACCCTGTTGATTTTCGCCCATTTTCGATAGTCTGAATAGAGAAAATGATTAATAATTAAAAATTTATGCAGAACGCTAATATTTATAGAAATTACGCAATAGAAGCAATTGTGGCATGAATTTCACAAATTTTGGCTTGAATTTTCGTGTCATTCGTGAAATTCGTGCCAGGTGCGTACCTTTTGGTTTAACCGTTTTTCCCCTCTCCCCCTTTCGAGGTCCCCTCCCCATGTCTACAAATTCGAGTTTTGCACGCGCCCTGGTATTTTTGTTTTTGCTGGCGGCCGGGCTGGCTGGCGGCGCTCGTCTCCTTGCCGACGGCACAGTCGATGGCGCCATCTCCGCCCTCTACGGCTCCACCCAGGTCATCGACGCGGACAACGACGGTTGGTGCCAGAACACCTCCGCCCGCGGGGATATCATCGATTTCCACGCGTACAACGACAGCAGCAACCGCTGGAACTTCGCCTTTGTGATTGATTCTTCGCAAGGGTTGAATGACACCGGCAGCGGCGGCTTCTTCGGTGACACCGCCAACAACCGGGTGGATTACTTCATCCCCATCGATGTGGGCGCCAACAACAGCCCGCAGCTCTATTTCAACAGCGCCCCCAGTTGGGGCCGCGAGTTCGGCGCCACCGGCGATTACTTCATCCGCTGCGAGGCCACCGGCGCCAGCACCCTCGCCTGCAGCCTGTACAATAGCTCTGGCACGGATACGGGCGCCACGATCACGGCGACCAGCGTCGTGGTGGATTATCGCCGCCACATCGAGCTACAAATCACCAACGACAACGGCACGGGCGTCAATGCCAACAGCGCCATCGGCGCGATGGTTATTTCGTCCTACGATCCGCGCGACGCGACCTCGCCTTACTACTCGCTCGACGCGGCCGGCGCCAACAACCCCGAAGGCATGGCCGGCAACAGCGCCAGCGCCACCTGCGCCGGCGAGTTCGTCTACCGCGACTATACCGACAACAACGTCACCACCGCAGCCAATTGTGGCGGCCGCCAGTGCACCAGCTATCCCCTCCGCTCGGTAGTCACGGCCCTGACCGGGGCAAGCTGCACCGGCGAGCAAGGCGTGGACATTGACGGCAATGTTTCCGGCGGCAACGAGGGCTACACTTTCCTGTCCGAGGCCAGTTTCGCCGGGCCGTATCAAGGCGGCAGAACCGCGCAATCCGATTTCATCGGCGAATCGGCCAACACCGTGTATTACACCGGCGCTGATTATGCCAGCCGGGTCAGGAATGACCTGAGCGGGGTCACCGCCGAGCTGTCCTACATCAACGCCCGCGTCGGCACCTGTTTCTTTTACCTCGAAGTCGAAGGGCCCACGGCCGTGAACAGCGGCGGCAGCGATCTCGCCAATCTCTTCATTCCCATCGACGTCAACGGCGGCAGCGGCCCGGTCAACGATCCGGCCGGGCGCCGGGTGGAGTTTAGCGGCTGGGCCCCGGATTACGTGGTGGAGCTGGTGTGGGAGGGCGATACGAGCACGGCGGGCAACCTCTACACCATCGGCGGCGGCTCGGTGGCCTTTCCCCGCACCGCAAGCCCGGTCAACACCGGCGCACTCTACGACGCCGCGGATTGCGCCGGCCTGGACGCGGGCGACATCCTCTATTACGGCGACGCCGGCGCCACTACCGGCTTCGAGTTTGCCATTCCCTGGACACTGCTGGGCGGCAAGCCCGCGTCGGCGGCCACACAGATCCGCATCGGCGCCTACACCACCTACAACGACAGCGGCTACGATGTCTATGACCAGATGCCGGGCATCGGCCAGGGGTGCAGCGGCCTGGGCTGCCAGGAGCGCATCGGCGACGAGCCGCACGACACCGATAGCATCGCCGCTGGCGGCGGCGATCAGACGCCCTACAGCGGCCGCACCATCGGCGACGGCAGCGACGCACCGGGCAGCGACCCCTTCAGCGAAGTGGATACCATTCAGGAGTACTTCATCTTCCAGGCCGGGGCCAACGCCAGTTGCCCCACCAGCGTTGCCTTGACCGGATTCCTGGCGCAAGCACAGCCCGCAGCGCTCGGCCAACCCGCCAGGCTTCTGCTGCCTGCTCTGGGCCTGTTGGCCGCCGGCGTCCTGATCGCAGCTCGCCGCCGCTTCTGACCGGCGTTCACGGCAAAATCATCGTCATGCGACGCCTCCTCACCTCCCCCGGTTTCCTGCTGCCCGGCCTGCTGGGCCTGACCCTGTGGATGCTGTTCCTGCTGCCCGGCCACGATTCGCTGGCCTTTGGCACGCCCGCCTTGGACGGCCAGCGCGAGGCTCTGTACGGCTCCGCCATCGCCTCTGATCCGGCCGCTGATCTGGCTTCGCCCGGCCCTGCGGACTGGCCCGGCGTGGCCTGGGCCGACCAGACCGCGCTTTATTGCCAAAACGATGATGCCTATCTCTACGTCTACGCCGACCTGCCACAGTACAGCCAGTCCACTTCCAGCGGGCAGATCGGTCTGCTGATCGACGCGGGCACAGCCGCCGGCGGCAGCAGCGATCCCTGGGGCAACGCCATCACCTTTGCCCATGCCCACAAGCCGGACTACGTCATCCGCGGCAATATCGCGGGGATGCAGAGCGGAGACAATGGGTGGACCGAGCTGCGCGCCTGGGGCGGCTCCGCCTGGAGCGCCGGCGGCACGAATTGGGGCGGCATCAGCGGCGGAGGCCAGGCGGGCAGCAAGATCGCCTACGCGAACGCCAACGGCGTCGAGTTCAAGATCCCCCTGGCCGAGATCGGCAGCCCCGCACCGGGCGCAAGTCTGAATCTGGCATTTTTCGCCACCCAGTCCGGCAGCAGCAAAGGCGCGTACGATACCGCGCCCAGCGATGACCAGGCCACCGGCTGGGACGACGCCACGACCCTGGTCAACTGGGCGAGCTGCGCGCTCGGCGCCTCTGGCCCCACGGCCACGCCGACCCCGACCCCCACCCCTACGGCCACGCCAACTACAGGCCCGACCCCGACCCCCACGGCCACACCGACGACAGGCCCCACACCGACGCCCACGCCCACGTCGCCCTCTGGCTGCGCCGGCGCGGCGGCCGGTGATGGCGTGGCGGCGACCGCCAGCCTGTACCATACCAATACGGATCCAGCCTATAAAACGCCCACCGGCGCTATCCAGCCCACCGAATCGGCTTTGCTGCGGCTGCGCACCTGCCAAAACGACGTGCAGGGGGTGCAGGTGTTGGTATGGCGCACAGGCGACCCGTTGGCCTCCCCTTCGTTCACGTACGCGGCCGCAGTGATCAGCAGCGATGGCGTCTACAGCCTCTGGGAAGCAACCGCGCCCGGCGACACGGTCAATCTGTGGTATCAGTTCAAGATCACGGACGGCGCCACCCTCGGCTACTTCCATCCGGCCAGCGGCAACACAGGCCCTGGCGTGTGGTACACCGGCGCCTTGCAGAATCCATCCTGGAGCTTGCCTGTGATCCAGCCCCCCCCCACCCCGCCGGCCGATTTCGCCGTGCCGGCCTGGCTGACCGACGCGGTGATCTACCAGATTTTCCCCGATCGCTTCCGCAACGGCAGCACGGCCAATGATCCGGTGGACGGCGTCAAGGTGTATGAACCCAATGGCTGCAGCGATTATCCGCACGCCAAGCCGGACCCGGCTGCCGGCGGCTGCCAGCAGGATCTGCGCGCCTGGACGGATCCCTTGCTCAATCCGAGTTGGGGCTTCGACTTCCACGGCGGCGATCTGCAAGGCGTGATTGACAAGATCAACGCGGGCTATTTCAACGAGTTGGGGGTGAACACCCTCTACCTCAACCCGATCTTCGAGGCGTCGTCGAATCACGGCTACGAAACCAACGACTATTTCACTGTGCGCGCCTTCTTCGGCGGCAACGCCGCGTTCGATCAGTTGATCGCCGCGGCCACTGCCAAGGGCCTGCGGGTGATCCTGGACGGCGTCTTCAACCACGCGGGCATGGACAGCAAATACCTGGACCCCTACAACCGCTACCCCAGCGTGGTGGGCGCCTGCGAGTCCGCGGCCAGCCCCTATCGCTCCTGGTTCACGCCGGGGGATAAGGGCGTGGGAGTTTGCTCCGACGGCTGGGGCTGGAAGGGCTGGTACGGCTACGCCACCCTGCCGGAATTCGTGGACGCGGCGGACGGCGTGCGCGATCTCTTCTTCCGCAGCGGCGCGGCCGGCAGCCCTGATGGTAAATCGGTCAGCCACTATTGGCAGGAAAAGGGCATCGCCGGCTGGCGTTACGACGTGGCCCAGGACATCACCCACAACTTTTTCGCCGACATGCGCCCCTACGTCAAGGGGACCAACGCGACCGGCGCGGTCTACGGCGACGGCGAGCAGGTGATGCTGGGCGAGGTGACCGGCGGCTGCGATTGGTATCTCTATCAGAGCTACATCAACGGCAACGAGCTGGATTCGGTGATGAACTACTGCTTCCGGGATTGGGCCAGCGGTTACGGCAATGGCGACGCGCCCGGCCAGTTCGACAGCAAGTACAACCAGTTCCGGGCGCTTTTTCCCCAGTCCGCCTGGATGGGCTTCATGAACCTGATCAGCACCCACGATTCCCCCCGCATGTTGCACTATCTGGGCGGGGACAAGGCGCGCCTGAAGCTGGTGACTCTGCTCCAGTTCACCCTGCCCGGCGCGCCCTCGGTGTACTACGGCGACGAGGTGGGGATGAGCGGCGGCGGCGACCCGGACAACCGGCGCACCTTCCCCTGGCCCGATATCAACGGCGGCCTGAACGGCCAGGGCGACAGCTACGACGCGGGCATGCTGGCCCACTTCAAGACCATCCTGGGGCTGCGCCGGGATCACAGCGCCCTGCGCCGCGGGGATGTGACCACGCTGCTGGTGGATGACGCCAGCAAGATCTACAGCTACATCCGTTGGGACGCCAACGAGCGGATCGTGGTGGTGCTGAACAACGACATCACCGGCGCCGGCCACAGCGCCACGATCCCGGTGGGCGACCATTTGGCCGACGGTACAGTGCTGACCGACCTGCTCAACCCTGGCTACAGCGTGGCCGTCAGCGGCGGCGAGATCGTGGTGAACCCGGTGGCCGCGCTGTGGGGGCAGGTGCTGTTGGCGCAAGTCCCGGTCCCCACCATCGCCAGGGCCATCCCCGCCGGCGTCACGCTTGAATGGCCGGGCCTGGCGGGCGTGGTCGCATACCGGGTGCTGCGGGCGGACAACCTGCCCTACTTCGATCCGGCTGCCGATGCCCATGCCACGCTCTACACCGGCCCCGATTTGGGGTATACTGACGCCAGCGCCGCCCTCGCCAGCGCCGCCCTCAACCATTTCTACCTTGTCCAGGCGCTCGACGCCGACGACAACGTTTTGGGCGCATCCCGTTGGTCAGGCGAGTTCACCTTCGATCTGATTCCCGGCGCGCCCTGAGCCGTCCATCCTGCCCTTCCCCCTGCGTTCCTGTTTGAATGCTGATGAAATACATTCGTTCTACCACCCTGGTTGTGTTTTTGTATGCGCTGGCAGCTCTGTTTCTGCTGCCGGCTGATGCGCCCGGCGCCATCGGCGCCGCGCCCTTGACTGGCGAGGAAGTGCGGGGCACCCTGGACGATTGGCAAAATGCACCGGCCTGGACAATGAGCGCCAGCCTGGGGAGCACACACATCTACAATTCTGCCCAGATCACAACCTGCGGGGCCGAGAAGTTCAAGTTCTACAACACCACCGGCTGGTATGGCAACGGCGGCACAGTCACCTTCGGAACCATCTTCACCGGACTGAGCACCAGCGGCGGGGACATCAACTACACCTGCACCGGCGGCAAATACTACACCTGGAAATGGGAACCGAATACCCGGGGCGTCCTCTTCCAGTTCAGCGCCGCGCCGGTGAGCATCACCGGGGTCAGCCGCTTGCCGGTCGGCTTGGTCACCAACGTCGATAGCGTCGCCGTGACCGCCACCACCAGCGCCACGCCGCCGGCGGAGCAGGCCCTCTGGCTGCGCTACACGACGAACAATTGGAGCAGCTCAACGGTCGTCAAGATGAGCGGCAGCGGCGCCAGCTACTCGGCGACGATCCCGGCCCAAAGCAACGGCACAACGGTCAGCTACTACGTCTTCTCGTCCGGCGATGTGGCCTCGATCAACGGCGGTGACGCCGACCTGATGACCATCAACGCCGACACCAACGGCGGCAGCAACTACGGCTACACCGTCGGCGCGGCCAACCCCATCACCGACGCCCAAGCCCTCTGGCTGAACACGGCCACCATCGCCTGGAACGGCATAGCTGGCAGCAGCTATAAGTTGCTCTACGATGCGGATGGCGCCATCGACACGGCCGCGGCGGCCGCGACCCTCTGCGCCTTCCCCAGCCCGGCCGGGCCTTGCTACGTGACTTTGACCGCCAGCGGCACGGTAGGCGCGGGTGACGGCTTCTGGAAGAACCCCAACGCCACCGGCAAGATCAAACTGCTCACCGGCCTCAGCGCGGAGAACGCCAAATACCTGCTCAAGGGCCAGACGGTGGTGGCCGCGTATGACGGCGGCGGCAGCCAGGTCGATGTCAGCCGCACGCAGATTCAATCCGTACTCGACGACCTCTACGTGGACAACGGCACGGCCGACGACGCGGCGCTGGGCGTGACCTACAGCAGCCCGCCCACCGTGCGCGTGTGGGCGCCCACGGCCAAATCGGTGACGCTGAAACGCTATGCCACCAGCACCGGCGCCGAAACAGGCAGCCACGCCATGACCCTCGACCCGGCCAGCGGCGTGTGGAACGTGACCGGCGATGCGACGTGGGATCGCCAGTTCTATCTGTTCGACGTCGAAGTCTACGTGCCCAGCCTGGACGCGGTGGTGCACAACCTGGCCACGGATCCCTACGCCATCAGCCTCTCGGCTGACACCACCGGCGCCGCCGACCCGCGCAGCCAGTTCGTCAACCTAGCCGATGCCGACCTCAAACCGGCTGATTGGGATACCTTCACCAAGCCGGCGCAGGTGAATTTCGAGGACATCGTCATCTACGAGACGCACATCCGCGATTTCAGCATCAACGATGCCACTGTGGGCGCGGCGCACCGGGGCGCGTACCTGGCCTTCACCTACGACGGCAAGGACGACGCCGACGACCGCGCCAAATCCAACGGCATGGATCACCTGCAAAAGCTGCAAGCCGCCGGCCTGACCCATATCCACCTGCTGCCGACCTTCGACATCGCCTCGGTGCCGGAAAACAGTGTGCCGCGATCCGTTGACCCCAACCCCACCGGCCACGCGCGGAACTCCGACCAGCCGCAGAGCATCGTCGGGACGGGCCGGGCGGCCGACGGCTTCAACTGGGGCTATGACCCGCACCACTACGGCGCGCCCGAAGGCAGCTACGCCACCGACCCGGACGGCGCCGCGCGGGTGCGGGAGTTTCGCGAGATGGTGAAGGCGCTGAGCGATAACGGCCTGCGCGTGGTGATGGACGTGGTCTACAACCACACCGCGGCCAGCGGCCAGAACGACAAATCGGTGCTGGACAAGGTCGTGCCCGGCTATTACCACCGCTACACCACCGATGGCGCCCTCTACACCACCTCCTGCTGCGATGACACGGCCAGTGAATACGCCATGTTCGAGAAGCTGATGATCGACACCCTCAAGCGCTGGGCGGTGGATTACAAGGTGGACAGCTTCCGCTTCGATCTGATGAACTTCCACACCCGCCAGAACATGCTGAACATCAAAACAGCCCTGGCCGCGGTCAACTCCGACATCTATCTCTACGGCGAGGGCTGGACCTTCGGCTCGGCGCAGGACAAGGGGCTGACCACCTGCCCCCACTGCTTCGCCGACAAATACAACATGACCGGCGCCGGCATTGGCCTGTTCAACGACATCATCCGCGACGCCGCCCACGGCGGTTACAGCACTGACGACCTCGGCATTCGCAAACAGGGCTTCATCAACGGCCTCAGCTACGATTGGAACGGATTCGAGTACGCCAACCGCGACCAAGCCGACCTGCACGCGGCCACGGACCGGCTGCGCTCCGCCCTGCGCGGCAGCGGCACGGACTGGAACGGTCAGGGCGCGCCCTTCACCGACGACCCGCAAGAAGCGATCAATTATGTCGAAAAGCATGATAACGAGACCCTTTTCGACCAGAATGTGTTCAAATTGCCCTCCGGCGTGAGCATGGCCGACCGGGTGCGCAGCCAAAACATCGGCGCCAGCCTGATCGGCCTCTCCCAGGGCATCCCCTTCTTCCAGATGGGCCAGGACATCCTGCGTTCCAAATCGCTGGATCGCAACAGCTACGACAGCGGCGACTGGTTCAACCGTGTCTGGTGGGATCGCAGCCGCAACAACTTCGGCAGCGGCCTGCCGCCGGCCTGGGACAACGAGAGCCGCTGGGACATCATGGGGCCGCTGCTGGCCAACACTGCCCTGGATCCGGCCACGCTGAACATGGACTTCGCCGCCGCCCACCTGCGCGAGACCCTGCGCATCCGCAACAGTTCCACCCTGTTCCGGCTGACCAGCGAGGCGGAGATCAACGCCCGCACCTCGCACTACAACAGCGGCAACACCCAGGACGCGCTGATCGTCATGCGCCTGCAAGATGAGGCGGGAACCCTGCCCGGCGCTGTGTACAAGAATATCCTGGTCTTTTTCAACGCCCACAAGAATGCCCAGACCTTCAGCATCAGCGGCGCGAATGGCTTCAGCCTGCATCCCCTGCACACGAACGGCGTGGACGACGACGCGGTGATCACCGGCGGGGCCAGCTTCGACGATGGCACGGATACCTTCAGCATCCCCGCCCGCACCACCGTGGTTTTCGTCTCGAACCAAACCCTGACCCCGGCCTTGAATCCCAGCAGCATCGACTGGGTGGGCAAGCTGTGGCCGCGGGGCGGGCTGCCCAACGCCATCGACGAAGGCAGCTTCGCCCCCAGCGGCTTCGACATCCTCGTGCGGGTCTACGACGCAGGCGTGACGCCCGCGGCCGGCGCGCCGGCGGGCATCGTCTGCACCCTGCACTGGGGCAAGTACGGGGCAGCGTGGGCCAGCGAACCCATGACCTGGAACGCGCAGCAGGGCAATGACGACGAGTTCAAGGCTACCCTTTCCCAGGCAACGATCAACGGCCTGGGGCCGGGCACCTACGGCTTCACCGCCTTTTGCCAGCGGGCCGGCGAGGAGAAGAAATGGAAATCGGACAGCTACGACATCGACGGCAACGGCGCCGACGACGACCAGGGGGATGGCCTGATCACCGTGATCCCGACCGGCGATCCGCGGCCGGCGCCGGACGGCGGCGTTTTCGTGCATCTTTTCGAGTGGAAATGGGCCGACATCCAGAAGGAATGCCATTATCTGGCCGCGCAGGGCTACACCGGCGTGCAGGTTTCGCCGCCCAACGAGCATCTCGTCCCCGCCGAAAATGAGGGCGACCCGGCCAACGACTTCCCCTGGTGGGCGCGTTATCAGCCGGTGACGCACGACACCAGCCAATTCACCTCCCGCAGCGGCACGTGGAGCGAGTTCACAGCCATGGTCGATGCCTGCAACGCCGTGGGCGTGGATGTGATCGTGGATGCGGTGATCAACCACATGGCGGCCCGCCCGGTCAGCGGCCAGGGCACGGGCACCAGCGGCACGACCTATCAATACCTGCCGGAGAGCAGCCGTTTCTATGGCAGCCAATACGCCGCCGCGGATTTTCATGCTGATTGCGATATTGGCGCCAGTTATGACGATCGCAACAAAGTGCAAACCTGCAAGCTCAGCGGCCTGCCCGACCTGAACACGGGCCGGACCGCCACTCAGGACAAGCTGCGGGCCTATCTGCAAGACCTGATCGACGCCGGGGTCAAGGGCTTCCGGGTGGACGGGGCCAAGCACATCGCCGCCCAGGAGATCGCCGCCATCCTCGACGGCCTGACCGGCGATTTCTATCTCTTTCAGGAGATGATCGACGCCAGCGGCGAGCGGGTGCGGGATTGGGAATACATCCCCAACGGCGACGTGACTGAGTTCGCCTACACCTACGCCATCGGCGCGGCCTTCGACGACTCCTGCACCGGCAGCCTCAGCGATCTCGCGGGGCGCTTCGATGACCCGGACATGCTGCCCAGCCGCTTCGCCCAGGTCTTCACCGACAACCACGATAACCAGCGCGGCCACGCGGTCGGCCCCGGCCAGTGCGTGGTGGACCATCGCGACGGCCAGGAGCACGTGCTGGCCAACATCTTCGCCCTGGCCTATCCCTACGGCCACCCCTCGGTCATGTCCAGCTATTACTGGCAGAGCGACCCTACTAATAACGTATCTGGCTCCAGCGGCGACAGCAAAGGGCCGCCCAGCGCCACGTCGCCCTACATCAGCGGCAGCGGCGGCGACACACGTCCCGTCTACGGCCCCGGCCAGGTCCCCGGCGACACGCCAGCCAACTGTTCGGCTGCCTTCGAAGATGGCAAGTGGGTCTGCGAGCACCGCCGCGCCGGCGTCGCCGGCATGGTCGGGTTCCGCCAGGCCACCGCGGGCGAGGCCGTGGCCAACTGGCAGAACATCGGCGGCGCGCCCAGCGATCACATCGCCTTCGGGCTGGGCAGCAAGGGCTTCGTCGCCATCAACCGCACCGCCAGCGCGGCTGCGCCCACTTACACCACCGGCCTGGCCGATGGCGTCTACTGCGACGTCACCCAGGGCGAGCTGACGGGCAGCGGCGCGGCCTGCACCGGGCGCACCGTCACGGTCAGCAGCGGGCAGATCAGCGGCTTCAGTCTGCCGGCCATGGACGCCTTCGCCATCCACGTGGGCCAGAAGGTGCGGGCCGCGGGCGATGCGGTCTACGGCTGGTGGAGTTGGTCCGCGGTGAGCGGCGCGGCCAGTTACCGGGTGCTGCGGGTGGAAAATGATCCCTATTTTGCGGCGGACCCGGCCACGCAGGCGATGTGGATCACCCAAGCCCTCAGCTTCTACGACCCGGACGCGGCCACGGGCAGCGCGGCCGTCAACCATTTTTATCTGGTGCAGGCGTTGGATGTCAACGGCGGCGTGCTTTCCAGCCAGCGGGTGGGCGAATTTACGTTCGATCTGACGCCGGGCGCCGCCGCGCTAGCCACTTTTGCAGTTCCACGCCCCAGAACACCACCGTACTGAGGCCCAGGCTGAGCAGCAACTCGCCCGGCGACAGGGCAGCGGTCTTGAACAGCTCTTGCAGGAACGGCAGGTAGATCACGCCGAGCTGCAAGATGAAAGTCAGCAGCACCGCGCCCAGCAGCGCCTTGTTCGATAACAGGCCAATGGTGAACAGCGATTCGCGCGAGCGCACGGCCAGGGCGTTGCCCATCTGCGATAGGGTCAGCGTGGTGAAGATCATCGTCTGCCAGTTGCCCCAGCCGGCCCGCCAGGTGTAGTAGCCCATGCCCAGACTGACCAGGCCCATCAACAGGCCCACCCAGATCACTTGCCAGCCCAGGCCGCGGCCAAAGATACTCTCCTGGGGATGGTAGGGGGGGCGGCGCATCGTGTCCCGCTCTGCCGGCTCGATGCCCAGGGCCAGGCCGGGCAGCCCATCGGTGACGAGGTTGATCCACAGGATCTGCAGCGGCAGCAGCGGCAGCGGCATGCCCAACAGGGGCGCCAGCAGCATCACCCCGATCTCGCCGGCATTGGAGGTCAGCGCGTACTCGATGAACTTGCGGATGTTGTCGTAGATCGTCCGCCCCTCTTTGATTGCGGCCACGATCGTGGCGAAGTTGTCATCAAGCAGCACCATATCCGCGGCCTCTTTCGACACGTCGGTGCCGGTGATGCCCATCGCCACGCCGATGTCGGCCTTTTTCAGGGCCGGGGCGTCGTTGACGCCATCGCCGGTCATGGCCACGATCTGGCCCCGGTTCTGGAGCGCCTGCACGATCTTGAGCTTGTGCTCCGGCGAAACGCGGGCGTACACCGCCACCTGACCGACCACGCCTTCTAGATCCTCCACCGACATCCCGGCCAGGTCGCGGCCGGTGAGGGGCTCGCCCTCGGACGCGATGCCCAATTCCCAGGCGATCTGCCGCGCTGTCAGCGGATGATCGCCGGTGATCATCACCGGGCGAATGCCGGCAGTTTTGGCCGTCTGCACGGCGTCGCGCACCTCGGGGCGTGGGGGGTCGATCATCCCCACCAGGCCGATGAAGATCATCTGCTGCTCCAGGCTGGCCTCGTCCGCCGGCTCAGGCGCCTCGTCCATCGGGCGGAAAGCCACGCCCAGCACCCGCTGGCCCTGGCCCGCCAGCCGATCGTTGGCAGCGACGATCCGCGCCCGCAGATCGTCGCTCATCGGCGCCTGTTTATCGCCGGCCCATACCCGATCCGATATCTCCAACAGGCTATCTACCGCGCCTTTGGCAAAGGCCACGTAGGGCACCCACGACCAGAACGCGTCGGTCTCGCCGGCGCTGGCGTCCACGCGGTGCAGGGTGGTCATGCGTTTGCGCTCGGAGGTGAATGGCGCCTCTGCCACCCGCGGCCAGCGCGGGTCCAGTTCCGGCTTGACCAGGCCCAGTTGGGCGGCGGCGACGACCAGGGCGCCCTCGGTGGGATCGCCCACGGCCCGGTAAACGCCTTCGGGCGTCGGCTCCAGGCTGGCGTCGTTGCACAGGGCCATGGCTTTGGCCAGCAAGCCCAGGCTGCGCACCACTGGTCGGCGGCCGGGCAGCAGTTCGGCGTTGGCCACGGGGATGCCCTGTTCCAGCAGCGTATCCACCTGCTGCGTCTCGCCCAGCACATCCAGCACGGTCACGGTCATGCGGTTTTCGGTCAGGGTGCCGGTCTTGTCGGAACAGATGACCGTGACCGAGCCCAGGGTTTCCACCGCGGGCAGTTTGCGGATCAGGGCCTGGCGTTTCAACATGCGCTGGGCGCCCAGGGCCAGGGCGATGGTCACCACCGCGGGCAGGCCCTCGGGCACCGCGGCCACGGCCATGCTGATGGCTGTGAGCAACATCAGCCGCCAATCTTCGCCGCGCAGCAGGCCCAGCACAAAAACCACGGCGACGATGGCCAGCGCGGCCACGGCCAATCCCTTGCCCAACTGATCCAGCCGCCGCTGCAGGGGCGTCTGCTCGCGCTCCACGGTCTGGATCATCTCGGCAATGTGACCCAATTCGGTGCGCATGCCGGTGGCGGTGATCACCGCCGCGCCCCGCCCGTAGGTGACGACGGTGCCCATATAAATCATGTTGCGGCGGTCGCCGATGGGGAGATCGGGTTTGTCTAGGGCGTGCACCTGCTTTTCCACCGGCTCCGACTCGCCGGTCAGGGCTGCCTCCTCGACGCGGAGATTGACCGATTCCAGCAGGCGGCCATCGGCAGGCGCCAGGGCCCCGGCCTCCAGCAGCACCACGTCGCCGGGCGTCAGCTCGCGGGCCGAGATTTCGACCACGTGGCCATCGCGGCGGGCCTTGACCGTGGGCACGGCCAGTCGTTTGAGCGCGGCCATGGCTTTTTCGGCGCGAAACTCCTGGCTGAAGCCCAGCGCGGCGTTGAGGACAACGATGGCCAGGATGGCGATGGCATCCTTCCAATCGCCCAGCGCCGCGGAAACGACGGCGGCGATGATCAGGATGACGACCATCAGCCCGGTGAGCTGCTCCCACAGGATGCGCCACGGGCTTTTCCGGCCGCGCTCGCTCAGTTCGTTGGGGCCATGCTCGGTCAGGCGGCGCTGGGCCTCGGCTGTGCTCAGGCCGGACGCGGCGTCGCTGTGCAGTTGTGAAAGGATCTCGCTTGTTTCTAGGCGATGCCAGTCGGTCACGGGTCTTCTCTGCGGAAAGATGGTTTGGAGCTGCCGCTGCCGGTCTGCTGCAACGGCAGCCTGATTTTCGCGCCTGTGGGTCGCATCTGCAAACCCGGCCGTCAATTTCCAGCCATTGCCGCAATTTCACCTATGCCCAAGTCCAGGGCAAGCCACTCAGAAGGCATGGACTTGGGGTTGACAATCGTTATCCACGAATAATCAGCTGGATTGGGGACATCATACCCTTGAATTTTTCCAGCGCGCAATTCATTTTTAACGGCTTCAGGCACCCAAACTTCATCAAACAATTTAGAAAACCATTGAATGCCGCCGATGCGATAAAGGTAAAGAATTGGGGATGTGTTGCTAATGACTTTAGGCATGGGATCTTTCTAGATCATTAAGTTCATCCGTAAATGGAAAAACCTTATATCGATTCAAGCTGAGCAAGAATTCGATTCTGGACATTCCTGCGAGTTCAGATGCTCGCCCAGAAGAAAGTCTACCCATTTCAAATAACTTTACAGCTGCTAATATACAAATTTCACGCCCAAAAGATTCTAAATTCATCTTTTCGGCAAGAAGCACCTTGTCTGGAACTTCAATCATAATTTGTTGAATGGTCATTTTTACTCCTTTATCTTGCTAACGTTCGATCTTTGTAACAGTTCACCTGATATGTCATTGCAAGGGCGACCGCAGGTCGCATGGCGAAGCAATCCCCAAGGTGGCTCGTCATTTTTTTTGGGGATTCAAGTAAAGTTAGGGATTGCTTCGGGGCTATCGCCCCTTGCAATGACAAAATAAGGTGAATTGTTACCGATCTTTTTTTGCTGCACCTTAGGCAGATTGTTCCGTTTTTAAGTATGTGCTCAATAATTCCGGAAAAAACCCTGAAGGTTTCTAAAACCTTTAGGGTTTGGGGCCGCCTACATCCTGATACTGATCGACCAAAAACCGACCCTACGGAACTATGCAAAGTATAGGGCACGTGATTTTTTCTGTCAATCGCCTTTTCGCGGCGTCAGCCGCCGGGCGTCAAAGGGAAACTGAAGACGCCGAGCATGGGGCCGGCCGGGCCGATGCTGTTGGGCCCGGACGCGGCCAGCAGGGTGTAGTATCGGGCCGAGCCGGCCGCGGGCAGGCCGGGATCGCTGTGGGTCAGCCCGGCGGTGCTGTGCAGCAGCGTGGCCGGGCCGGGCCGGAAGCTGGGCGCATCGCCACGGTAGATGTGATAGGCGCTGGCCGTCACAGGCTGGCCGCTGACATCGACCCTCACCGCCGGCCACTGCAACAGCACATCGCCGCTGCCAAGCGCGATCGCGGCGCCCGTCACCGCCGCCGGCGGCATGGGCAGGGCCGCGTCCATCACCTTGAACACATCGGTGTTGTCCACGTAGGCCCCGCGCACGCTGTCCGCGCCGGTGGCGTAGACGGCGAACAGTTCGGCCCCCACGCCCTTGGCGTAGAGGGGGATGAGGCTGTTGGCATGGTTGCCACTATTCCAATACCAGTACACCCTCTCGCTGCTGTCGATCACGCCTGGATTGGCAACATCCTCCCAACTGGCCCGGCGGGACGCGCCCGACACCGTCTTTTCCAGCGCCAGGGTGGCGGCGTCGATTGTGGCGGTGAGGGGAACATGCGCGAAAACGCCCGGCCCCGCGGTCAGATAGCCGGTCTCGTGGTCGCCGGTGACGATGACCAGCGTGTTCTCCCAGTTCGTGGGCGTGTCCGCGGCCTCCACCCAGGCGATCGTCGCCTGCACCGCGGCGTCGAAGCCGTTCATCTCGCCGATCGCCTGATCCAGACGGTTGTTGTGCGCGGCCCAGTCCACCGCGCCCCCCTCGACCAGCAGCAGGAAGCCCTGCACATCGCGGGCCAACACGGTCAGCGCGGCCTGCGTCATCTCGGCCAGGGTGGGATTCTCCGGATCGTGGCCGCTGCCATCGGCCAGGCGATATGCGATGTTGCCGCCGCTGCCGCCGAACAACCCGGCCAGGCGTGTGGTCTCATCCGTGGCGGCAGCGGCCAACAGCCGGCTGCCCCCATCCGCCGCGCCCGCCACCCGCTCCACCAACAGGAAAGCGCCCGGCGCGCCGCTTTCCGCCGCCAGCTTGTCGCGGATGGCGGTGTTGACATAACCGCTATTCCAAGCGGGGTGGCCGCCGCCGATCAGCACATCCAGCGGGGGCAGGGTGGGGCCGTGGCCGCCGCCATGTTTGTTCTCCGTGGCCGGCCCTGTGGTGTTGGGATCGCCCCACAGCCCCTCATCGGCGATGGCGTAGCCGTTGCCGCGGGCGTCGTTGTGCGCCTCCCAGGCGCCGGGCGTGGCGTGGGAGATCTGCACCGAGGTGACCGCGCCCACGGCCTTGTCCTGTTCCCGCGCCTTTTCCGTGATCGCTTTCAGCCGATCCGTGGCATTGCCGTTCACGCTGATGCGGCCGTTGGCGGTCTTGGCGCCGGTGTAGAGGGCCGTGGCCGCGGCGGCGCTGTCGGTGTAGCCGGACGTGACGTAGGCAAAATCGCTCCAGGCGCTGTCCGAAACATAACTGCCGCCCAGGGGGAAGGTGGCCATGGGGTAGTGCGTCCAACTTTGGTAGGCGGGCGCGCTGCCGTTGTAACGGTTCGTGGCCTCGATGATCTTGTAGCTCCAGCCATCGGCGATCAGCAAGATGACATAACGCGCCGAAACAGGGGGCGGATCAGCCCCTGCGCGGCGCGGGGCCAACAGCAGGCCGAGGATCAGGAGGAGACGCACAGAACGCATGGTCAGATCTTGCAGAGGAAGCGCTGCGGCCGGCCCGATCATGTCAATCTGTGGGGCTGCCGGGCGTCAGGTCAAACAGGAAGCGTCCGACGCGCTGGGAGGCTGCGGTGGTGACGCCATCCCCGGCCACGGCGAGAATCTGATAGTAATAATTCAGGCCAGGCGTAGCCGTGTCATCGCCGAATGCCATGATACCGCCCTCAGCCGGCGGAGGTAAAGCCGCGGCAATCAGGCTTGCCTCCGATCCTCCGGGCGTGAAATAGGGTGCGCTGGCGCTGCGATAGATGTCGTAATGCAGGTTGGCCGGGGCGTGGGGCCAGGAGAGGGTCGGCGGCGCGACATTGGCGATCTCCGCTGCCGGGGCCACGGGCGGTGGTGCGTGCAGATAGACGGCATCTTCGGCGGAGGAGGCGGCGCTGCCATCGGTCACCTCGACGAAGACTTGTTTGGGGCCGTTGCCTGCGGCCAGATCCCAGACCGCGGTGGGGCTGTACGGCTGCCAGTCCGACCAGGCGCCGCCATCGTTGCGGAAGCGCATCTGCGTGGCCGCGGCCGGGCCGTAGACATAGAGCGACACGCGCAGGCTGGCAACGGTCAACGCCTCGCGTGCGATGACCAGAGGATAGACAGCGGCGCGGCGCCCGAAATCCTGCGTCCAGTAATGGTAGTAGGGCCCGCTGGCGGCGGCGGCGGGGCAGTTGCCGTTGGTCGATTGCCGCACGTTGGCCTGATCGTCTGTCTGGTGGACATGGCCGGCGCCGATTTCATTGACATTCGGGTCGAGGATATTGGCGCGGTGGCCGGGGCTGGCCATCCACGCCGCCATCACCGCCGTGGGCGTGTTGTAGCCGGCGGCGATGTTTTCGGTCAGTCTGGTCCAATCGGTGTAGCCGGCGGCCTCGGCGCGGGTGGTCAGGGTGGCGCCGGTATCGGGGTCGCAGTGCATGAGGAAATCCCGCTCGGCCATGGCCTGGGTATGCCCCGCTGCTGCCGCCTCCAGCGCGTCAGCTCGCTTCAGGGGCGGCAGTTCCCCATTCGTCTCCCGCTCCTGGTTGGCCAGTTCGACTAACGTGTCGGCGAAGGTGGGGGCGGGCGGGGTGGCTTGTACCGGCGCAGCGGCCAACAGCAGGATGAATAAAAGCGCACTCAGGAGCAAGGGCAGCGGTTTGGCGGGCATGGCAGGCAGGTGAGCGGCAGCGGATGCAGGGCGCTACGTCCCCGGCGTCAGGGCGAACTCGAATTCGCCCAGGATCTGTGATTCGAGGGAGAGGTTGCCGGCAGCGTCCACCCCCCGCACGATGTAGAAGTGATGCAGGCCAGCATCCCCCAGAACCGGGTCGAGAAGGTGCGTTTGGCTGGTTTCGGCGTGCAGCAGAGAGATGTGCGAGGTGAAATAGGGGCTGGCGCTGCGATAGACGCGGTAGCTGGCGGCGCCGGCTGCCCACTCCAGGCGCAGTTCGCCATCTTCGATGCTGGCTGTCGGCGCCGGTGGGGCCGGCAAGGTCAGGGCCGTGGCGGTGTCCAGATCCAGCCGCCACAGGCTGGCGTGCTCTTTGCCCCGATCCGCGGCTGCCAGCCAGTTCTGATCCGGCCAATAGGCCAGGGTGAAGAGGGTGCGGTCGGTAGAGGCCATCGTCTGCCATGTGGCCAGATCCACGCTGCCCATGATGCGGCCATCGTCGGTGGGCAGGTAGAGCACGCCATCCCCATCCACGGCAAAGGGATTGTAGCTCCAGTCCCGGACGGTGAAGCCGGGGAGGGCGTGAGAGGTGACGGCGCCGTTGCTGGCCAGGGTGTAGAGGGCGGTGCGATCATGCTTCAGCGCCAGCAGGTCGCCGTTGAAGGCAGCCAGGCGGGCGCGGCAGAGCACCTGTTCATGCAAATCGGCGATGCGCGTCCAGGTGACGCCGCCATTGACAGAGCGGGCGATGCCGCAGGCGCGCGTGTAGTCATCGTTCCAGACCGCATACAGCTGCGCGCCCAGGCCGAGGATGTCGTAGGTGCGGTAGGCGCCGATGGGGTCGGCATCCCCGCGCGCGATCTCCGCCCAAGCCGCACCGCCATCTACCGATGTGAAGATTTTACCCAGATATTTTCCGGCGCAAGTTGTGTCAGTGGGATCGGATATCGATTCATGGCAGGCGCTTGTGGCCATATACAAGGTATTTGCGCCATCATGCCAGATGCCCCAATCGTGTAGGATATTGACAAGGCCGTTATTGACGCGGTATTTTGTTTTTTGTTGCGTGAGAATGTCGTATGTATAGACATTGCCCCATTTCCAGTCATCGCCGCAGCAGGGGTCGGGGCCGGGGATGACGAGGGTGTCGGAGAGGGCGATCATGTCGATGAAGCCCTGTTCGCGCAGGAAGCCGCTGGCCGTATCTTGCAGCGCGGTCAGGGTTGCGCCATCGTAGAGGGCCAGCAGCGCGCCGTCGCTCTCCGCCGGCCGGGCCGCGCCCAGGCCGATGTAGAGGGTTTGGGTCACCGGCGTCAAGGCGTAGGCGCCGAAATAGGCGGCGTCGCCGGTGTACACGGTTTGTTGTTCAAACCAGCCCGCGTAATCGAAGCTGGGCGTGATCAGTTCCTGCAGGGGGCCATAAGCGGCCGCGGCTGTGGGCCGCGTTGAGGCCGGCGGCGAGCTTGCCGCGACCGGCAGGGCGGCTGCCGGGTTGGTCGCAAGCAGGCCCGCGGCGAGGCAGAAGAGGATCGGCCAGGCGCGTGCGGGCATGGGTGATGGACAGGATCGCGCAAAAGGCGCCGGAGGGAGCCGGCGCCTTTTGCGGATGGATAAGATCGGGCCGTGGCCGCGGCCCTGTGTGTGCGCCCTGTCTGCCCTGGGGCATAGGGTGGGGGCGCGGCTTATCTTGTGGACAGATCCAGGATGCTATCCTCGTCGGGCAGGGCCAGAGGCGAGCCGGCAAACTGCTTGAGCTGGCCCTTGTGCACGATGCGGGGTGGTTCGTAGGTTTTGGGGGTGGGTTCGTGTTTTTTCATGTCTTTCCTCAGAGAGTGTGTGCAGTAGGATCATGCAAAACGGCGGCGGAGCAGGAGCGCGGCCATGAGGGCAACCACTGCCAGTCCGGCCAGGCCAACCATCAGCGTTTTGTCTGGTGTAGGATCAGTGGCGCGAAAGGTGCGTAGGGTGACGGGAGTTCCTCCTGTACCGGTATAGAAAATAAGATCGGGCTCACTCGTACTGCCCATATCCTGGAACAAAACCGTAGAACCAATCACTGCACACCCACTTGAAATAACCACCCCTACGGACGCGGTGCCGCCTTGCAAGTTGTCGAAGTAGGTTCCCAAAGCATCGCTTTGGAAGACGACTTGTTCGCCGCCTGCTGCCGTTACAGCCGTGGAGCTAGAGGTTGCAAGCACGGCGCCAAATCCCGGGTCGGAGCCGCCAGCTGTCCACGTGTGGTTGTTTGGTGTTACCAGGGAAAATGTATAGGTTCCGGGGTCGGTGGTGAACACCCCGTCCGTCGGCGATGTGGTAAGCGTCAATTTGGCGTTTACGAAGCTAACGCCAGGATCTGTCGTCAGGTCCCATCCGATATAAGATCTCAGGTCAGTTACGCATGTACTGCCAAAGCCTAGGGATGCACTGGTTGCTAATTCAGTTACATTGCTACAAGTCGATCCATCGCATGTTGTGTCCTTGCTAGGACTACGATAGGTTCCTGCAAAAACAACTACCGAGACCAAAAGCAAGATGGAGATTACGAAAATGAGACCGATAATGGATTTTTTCATGGAGGTGTATCCTTGTTCAGTGCTTCATGCTGTAGTGGAATAGGGAGGATGAGTCAGCTTCAGGGCGAAGCCGGCCAGGAAGCTGGGCCTGCGCTGTTGACGCATACCAGGAAAGGATAACCGATCGCAACGGAAAAATTGTTGAAGGGGCTGCCGACTGTGTGTGTCTTGAAACTCTGTGACGATGGATCCCAGCGAGTAACCTTGTTCACACCTCCTATTGCAGTTGCTAAGCCTGCGGCATTTGTGATGTCCGAACGATCTAGTGGTATCGAAATAGCATTGTACTTGCAGTCTGCTGTTGTAGCTCCACGTTCCAAGTTAAATACCAACGAACCCTGAGTTGGAACGTCACCTATGAATGATACAACTGAGTCAGCAGTGTTATCCACCTCAATTAGATATGCCCCACCAATTGATAAATCGAAGTTGTTGAATGGTGATCCGACCGTATGCGTCTTAAAGCTTTGATTGAGTGCATCAAAACGTACGACTTTCTTTACGCTGCTTCCGATATAGCTTGCAAGCCCCGCAGCTTTGAAGGGGGAGATCGAATCAGTCGAATCTAGGGGAAGTGCAATAAAGTTGTATTTATTCGTGGCTGCAGGCGCTTCCGGCGCCAGTACTGCTTCCGCTGCCGGGGCCGGCACATCGCTGCCATCCGGCGATTGGCCGGCGACGACGGGGAGGCCCGGCGCGCCGTTCATGGCCAGGAAGGCCAGCGCGCCCAGGGCCAGCAGGGCCAGCACAAACAGGGTGGAGGAGAGGATTCTTTTCATGGCGATCACCTGAGTCGAGTGGACAGACACTCAGCTAGAGGAAAGATCCGTGGGTTCGGGATTTCGCGAAAACCGGGCCGGCTGATGATGCACAGATGCTTTTTTCCTACGTGGGAAGTATAGCAGCACGGATGCAGTTCCGCCAATTGGTCTATAGCCATTATGCGGGGCGGGGAGATGGGGAGATGGGAGAGGGGAGATGGATGATTTTCACTGGGCTGCTTTGGTGGTGTTCGTTAGCCTGGAATGCTGTTTCCTATCCAACCATAACAGCCCTCTCCGCAATCGCCAACCAACCAACCAACCAACCAACCAACCACCCAACCAACCAACTAACCAACCAACCACCCAACCCACCTACCGCGCCAGCAGGGGCAGCCACAGCCGCACGCCGCCGCCGAGCGCCACGCCGGTGATCCCCAGAGGCTGGCTACGGCCCTGGAAATCCACCGCGTCGACGCGATAGAAGGCCGGTTCGCCCCACGCCGCGGCGAAATCCTGGAAGCTGTAACGGTAGCCCCAGGGCGAGCCGGGCGACTGGCTGGGAATCAGGCTGTCGTTGAGGCGCGTCCATGGCCCCTCCGAGGCGGGGCCGCGGTAGAGGTGGAAACCCAGATTCTCTCTCTCGTTCACCGTTTCCCAGGTCACGAGCACATGGTTGCTCGCGGCTTCGGCCTCGAACAGTTCCAACAGCACCGCCAATTGCCCGCTCTTGAAGGCCGTGAAATCGGAAAAAGAGGTCAGCCCCGCGCCGGAGAAGGTGGTGGCCGTGGCCGCGCTCAACTCTTGCCAGGGATAAGAACCATTCCACTTCTTGCCATGCATGTTGCCGGTGCTGCCCACCACATCCGCGGCGAGGAAGGTGAAGGTGGGATCATAGGTGGGGGAGCCGGAGCCGCTGACGACCCAATAGCGGGTGATATAGTCGCTGATCCCGGTGGTGCGATTGGGGTGGTCGGCGTCTACCACGCGAGCGCAGGCCGTGCCGCTGCCGGCCGTGACGCTGAACGCGGCCGGGGAGTATTCGGCTGTGCCGGTGGTCTCGCCGATGGGCAGGGTGAAGCTGCCCGTAGTCGAGAAGACCTTGCAGGCCTTGCCGGTTCCGTTGGTTGCCAGCATCTTGCTGCTGCCTGGCGTGCCGGAAAGGGAGGCGCTGGCGCCGAAGGTGAAGTCATAGCCATTGAGGGTGACGCGCCCGTTGCTGAGGGTGAGGGTACCGTTCACCGTCTGGCTGTTGCCCAGGCTGGCCCCGGCGGAGTTGCTGAGGGTGAGGTTGTTGAAGGTGGTGCTGGATGTGCCGCCGATGGTTTGTTCAGTAGAGCCGTTGAAAGCAACAGTGCGTGTACTGCCATCAAAGGTGGCGCCATTGTTGATCCAATTGCCGGTAACGTTGATATTGCCTGCTCCTGTGTGTTGCAGGGTCCCGCTGGCCAGGGTGATATGGACAAAGCGTTTGGCGTTGCTGCCTCCGCCGATTTCGTGTGGGCCTGCACCACAAGCGCCGGTAAAGATGACAGTTGTGCCCGACCCTGCATTCTGCGTGCCGCTTTCAACGGTAAACGTGCCGGCGATGGTGGTCGTTGTGCTGTTACCCCAATCGAAAGTTGAGCCGGTAGCATCGATACGTTCGACATTGCAGAAGGTTGTATCTCCTACGAGGGTTTGTGTGCTTGTTCCGTTGAAACGTACTGTACCACTATTATGGACGAAACCGCTGGAACCGTTGTTGTTCGTCCAATTACCTTTCACATAGATTTTGTCGGAACTAGAAGCCAACGTCAGCGTCGTGTTCGCATCGATTGTGATGTTGCCGGTGGCGGTACGCGTGACGCCTCCACCCAGACTGACATTGGTACTGGAATTCGAGACTTGCACGTTTGCAGGCACACCCGGCCCGCTTGTCCCTGTGCCCCATTCCGTCGCCACGCTGTAGCTGCCGCCCGTGTTGTATTTCAGCGTCGAAGCGCTGCCATAGGTGGGTGCGTTGGTGTTCACCCAACCATTGGCCTCAATCTGCAGCGTGCCGTTGATGGTAGAGAGGCTGCTGCCGAAATTGACGCCTTTGCTGATCTTGACCAGCACATTCGTATCGAAGACCAGTGTGCCGCTGCTTGCGGCGTTAACGGTTTTGGAACCGGTAAAATCGACGGTACTGCCGGCGCTGCCTGTGATCGTGCGCACACCGCCGCTGACCAGCAGGTTGCCGCCATCGTTGGCAAGGGTGAGCGTCTTGCCGTTGAGGTCGATCCCTCCGCTATTCAGCAATTGCAGCACATTGCCACTGCTTGCGTTCACAGTAACATTATCGCTCAATTGCAGGGAACCGGCTGATTTGTCTATGACAAGATAATTGAAGGTCTCGCCGCCAGATTTGGTGATTGTCTGCGTTCCTGCACCATTGAAGAAGACAGCGCGCCCATTTGGCGTGAATGTCCCGCTGTTCGACCAATTTCCGCCCACATTGAGGTCTTCGCCTGAGTCGTTCCCTAGTACAAGCGTACCGATGATGGTAACATTGCCTTGCGCCGTGCGCGCTACGCTTGCGGCGTCTACTAGATCAAGGGTAGAACCGGTCGCTATCTCCACGTTGTAGGGTACGCCGGCCCCGCTTGTCCCGCTGCCCCACTCATCAGAAATATTATAGGTCCCTGGCTTGACATATGTTAGTGTCGAGCTGGAGCCGTATGTTGGCTTGAGTCCTGCAGGACTGCCGCTCGTATCAACATAACCGCCATCATCCAGCGCAAGCGTGCCATTGACGCTGAAGGAGCTCTCGACGTGAAACCCTTTTTTGAGCGTCAAGGTAATACCGCTATTGACTGTAACGTCTTTTGCCCACCAGTAATCATTCAAGATCATGTCGTGCGCCACTGTGGCCGAATCTCCGGTGCCAGGCGCGTGACCACAGTCCCAGTTAGCGCCGGTATTCCAATTGGTGCCCGCCCCATTGGTGGTGCAGGCAGCGGCTTGTGCTATCTGCGGCGCCAACATCATCGCCAGGACCGCCGAGCAGGCCACAATCAGAATCACGTGAAAAGGAGTGCGCGAGTTTTTCATACCTTCCTCCTGCGCCGGCCGCGCCGGCAGGGGGCGAAAGTGGGGGAGAATACGCTCATGGCGTGGTCAGGGTGAAGAGGAAACGGCCTACGGTCGGGGATGGGGACGAGGTCTCGGCCACGCGGTTGAGGCCTCGCACCAGATAGTACCCTGTTTCAGCGCCGGCAGGGTCGGTGTAGCTGGCCGGCTGGCCCGCGGCCGGCGGCGGCAGCAGGGCCATACGCTCGCTGTCGGGGTCGCCGGCGGCAAAATAGGGCTGCGGGCTGCGCCACACCTCATACCCGCCGGCGTTGGCCGGGTCGTGCGCCCAAGACAGGGTCGTCGCCCCCCCTGCCTGCGTGGCACTGGCCGCGGGCTGTTGCGCCGCCGCAGGCAGCCGCAATCGCAGCGCCGGGTCGCCGAACAGCATGGTGGAATCGATCACATCATGATCGGTCAGGCTGCCGGCGAAAAAGGCCCGCTTGGCCGCGTCCATGGCCTCGCCCGCCCGCTGCACGCGATCCAGAAAAATGATCCGGATCAAGACGCGATTGAACACCTGCAAGGCGCCGCTGCCATGGTATCCGGTGGGCGCGATGTCCGCCACCGTCCCCCGTTTAGATGCCAGCAATAGCGTCTCGGCCAGGCTGGGGCCATACTGCGACAGATAGGTGAACTGGCCGCTGAGACAACTGAAATGCGCAGCCAGCGGCCAAACCGTATTCGCCTGCAACAGCGGCGGGTCATAGATGTTCAGCGCCCGCAGATCCTTGCCCCAACGGAACTGGCTGGCGTGGCCAAACCACTGGATCAGCACCGCGCCCTGATCGAACGCAGTCCGGCCCAGCGCCCGGCCTTCTTCGTTCGAGAAGAAATCCAGGCCCTCGTAGATGTGGCGATCATCGTACCCCGCCGGCAGCCAATTCTGGCGGATGTCATTGCTGATGTCGTGAAAAGCGCCTTCGGGATCCTGGTTGTGGCCGGCGGCAAAGTAGACCCGCGTCTGCCATTCCCCCTCTTCCGCCCCCTCATAGGCCAGGGTTTTGGCCACGATCGCCGCTACTTCGGCCGGCGTCTGCGCGGGGATGCGGCCAATGTGCATCTCCGGCAGATAATCTTCCGGCCCATCCATGCTGACATACCGGTTGTCCGCCGGAATCTCCCCCAGCACCGGGTCCACCTGCGCCGGATAAGGCGGAATCAGGTTTGCATCCTGGCGGCCATAAAAGGTGTGGCCTTTGAAATCGAAATGCCCGTGTCCCACCAGCAGCACGTACCGGGGCCGCGCTTCTCCCTGATTCCAGTGGCCGTAGGCATAGGCCAGGAAATCGCGGATCGCCTGCGGGTCGGTGTGGCCGTAGCTGAACTCGTCGTAGATGTCTTGCACATCCACACTGACCACCCGCAACCCCTCGGCAGCCCGATGATCGAGCAGGGGCTGCAGGGCCGCGGCCAGGGAGCTGTGCACGATGGCGATGTAATCCGCCGCGTGATCAGGCGAGCGCCACTGCGAGGGGCTATCGAGCACAAGGCCCACAGGCGCCAGCAGCGCGTTTTCCGCGGTCAGATAGTAGGCCGCCGCAGCCGGATCGGCCCCGGCGTCATCCCAGAAAGTGATTTCGTATCCCCCGTCTGCCGGTTGCGCCTGCGTGGCCAGCACCTGCACCGGCTGCAAGGGAGTGCGCAGATCATAGACCCGCACCGCAGCCGTGCTGAAACCGCCCACCGCCACCCGGGCCAGACCGTCGCCCGGCGCTTGCGCCAGCCCTTCGGCCAGCAGCCGGTCGCCCTCGGCCTGGGCCAGCGCGGGATAGGTGATCTCGGCCCAATCGGGCGCAAACCAATAGGAAGTGAGTCCGGGCAACTGGCTCAGCGCCGCCTCCAGGGTGATCTGATTCTGGCCGGAGGTGAGCCAGGCTGCCGGGATGTTGGCGCTGGCGATGATCGACTCGCCCGCCTCCCAGGTGTGGACGCCGGCCGGCTGGTTGTTGACATAAAGCGCGAAGGAATGATCTGGTTCTGGGGCCTGATCATCGCGGCCAAAGGCTGAAGCCCGCGCCGTGGCCGTCCCCGTCCCTGCCGGCGCGGGCAGGGTCAGGGTATAACTGCGGGCGTCCACCGCCGGCCCGGCCGCGCTGACTGTCAGCGGGGTATCGAACCAGCGATCGCGGCCCATGGGCAGGGGGAAATCGGGCCGGTACTCCAGATTGGGCTCGACCCGCGCCGTGCGATAGATGTGGGTGAGGATCGGCTCATCCCCGGCAGGGGAGACAATCCGACTGCCAATGCGCGGCCCGGCCTCGCCGCCGAAGTGCAGCCAATAGACATTGCTGGTCATGTAAACGCTGGTCGTCGGCTCGGCGTAGAAGAGGAGGGCGTCGCCGGCGTCGATCTGGCCGTCCCCGCCATCCAACACCTGCACGGCCACCGGCTGGCCCTGCCAGGACATGGCCAGGGTGGCCGGGTCGATACTGGCCAGGGGCAGCCCGGCCGCGGCCAAGTCCTCATAGCTGAGGCGATGGAAGCCCCCCTCGCCGGTGTAGATGCGCAGCGCCCCCTGAGCCGAGTCTGTCCACGACAGAGGGCTGGCGGCGGCGATCGTGACCTCTGCCGCGGCGGCGATCGCTGCCTCGACCTGAATCAGGACCTGCAGCCGGGGGTAGTGGCGCACTTTGCCGGTGACAGGGTTGTATTGGAAGGGAAAAATCCGCACCGGCAGTAAACGCTGCCCCGCCTGCCACTGCACCTCGCCTGCCTGCACCGGCGAGGCGGGATAGAAAGCATCGCGGGTGTAGATGTCCGGATCCATCCGGATCGTTTGCGGCAGGGCTGTCAGGTGTTCGCCGTTGATTTGGGGGGAACGAGGTACGAGCGGACTGGGCGCCGGCCCGATCTCGAACGGCTGCGGCAAGATGGTGAAGTCCCCGGCCATGATGGTCAGCGACCACTCGCCGGTGGGGGGCAGCGCGACCAGCGTGGTGGTGAAAGGCAGGCGGGGCGCGCCGGGCAGAGTGGCCCATTCGAACCCGGCTGCGCCCGCGGCAGTCAGATCCGCTGCCGTGGAGGCGACGGTCAAACGCAATTCGAAGGCGTCGCCCTCCGGCCCATCTTCCGCCCGTATGGCCGGCGGCTTCTGGCTGCCGATCAGGGTCAGCATCAGGAGCAGGAGGGCAATGCGTCGCCATGAGAACATGGCAGCCTCACGGTGTCGAGGAGGCGCCGAGCGGCCCCATCAGGCCCATCGGGCCCAGCGGCCCGAATGGCGGCCCCATAGGGGGCGGCTCATCTCCCTGGATCAGGGTAGCGAGGGAGCGTTCCTGCACGATGGCAGGCTCGATCCAGCGCCGGCGCTGCTCAGGACAGGCGATCGCCGTGGGTATGGGGTCGGAGCAAGATTGGCTTGTCGGGTTCATCGTGACGACTCCTGAGACGGTGCGGGTGACTCGTATCCCACGCTCACTGTTCCGAGTGCGATCCCTCTTCCTGCCAGGCGGCCAATTCCCGTTCGATCAAGGCATTGACAAAAGTGCGGACGCTGACCTCGGCCTGGGCTTTTTCCACTGCGTACTCACTGCACAGGCGGTCGGTGATAGCAGACAGGGTATGCTCACCGTCCAGCAGTTCCCAGATGCGTGATCCGGTTTCGTTGAACATCCGCACCCAGTGCGTTTGCGGATCGATGATCACGATTTCGTCGGAAAAAGCACGTGCCGCCACTCTATCTGCGCGTATCGGGCGCTTTTCGGCTTGGGGAAGAGAAATCATGTGTTTTTGTAGTTATCGCAAAATATAATCAATAATTAATAATTTAACGCGCTCTTTTATTCTGCTTACTCTTCTAATACTTAATACTTAATACTTAATACTTGACACTTGACACCTGAAACCTGACACTTGACACTTGAAACCTGACACCTGAAACCTGACACTTGACACTTGAAACCTGACACCTGAAACCTGACACTTGACACTT
>JABWBG010000387.1 GCA_013360575.1 Caldilineales bacterium | reverse complement strand
CCGCGAACCTACCAACTCTACGCGCCCGCGGCCCTGGAGCGGCCCCTGCGCTATCTCGATGCCTGGATCATCGGCCAGAGTTACTTCTGGCGGGGGGCTTATGACGAAGCCCTGCCCCTGCTGACCGAGGCCCAGCGCCTGCTGCCGCGACAGGCTCCCATCGACCGCCGCCAGGCGATGGATCGCTTTGCCGCCGACCTCAACTGGCAGCTCGGCTATATCGCCGGGCCGGCCCAGGGCAACTGGCAGGCCGCGCGCGATCTGTTTCGCGCCGCCCTGCGCCTGGCCCCGCATGACCCGGCGCCCGCGCTGGGATTGGCCGCGGCCCTTGCCCAACTCAACGACATCCCCCAGGCCGCGGAGATCCTGCGCCAGACTTTGCGCAGCCGGCCCGACGCCTGGCAAGTCCACTTCGCCCTGGCCGAGATCGCGGCGCAGCAGGGGGATAGCGGCATCGCCCTAACCAATTACGAGCAGGCCATCACCCTGCTGGCAGTCACGCCCGGCGCCGAACACTCCCTGGCCGACATCTATCTCAGCCGCGGCTATTACTGGCTGGATCTGGACGACCCGCAAAAGGCGCAGGCCGATCTGCAACAGGCCGTGGATCTGGGGCGCGAGGATGTGACCCTCTACGCCAGCCTGGGGTGGCTGGTCTACGAGGCGGGCGATTTCGAGAGCGCGGTGCGCCACAGCGCCGCCGCCCGCCAACTGGCCCCGGATCGGCCTGATCTGGCTTTCAACGAGGCCCTGCATCTCCTGGCCGCCGGCCAGATCGACGCGGCCCGCATTGCCTATGCCGAGGCGATCGATCTCACCCTCACCTTCGCGGATGTGATCACGCGCAGCACCTATTTCGGCGGCGCGTACTACGATCTGGCCGATCTGGCGGCGCGGCAGCCTGAAAAGGCCGAGATCATCGCCGAGTTGCAAGAGCGCATCGACCTTGCCAATGGCTGAGCCGCCGGCCCCTGCCGCGGCCGCGCATCCCCACCTGCCGACCTGCCACCATGTTGACTCCCGGCGATTTCGTAGGCCCCTACCGCATCGAGCGCGAGCTTGGCCGCGGGGGCATGGCTGTGGTCTATCTGGCCTATCACGAGCGACTGGAGCGGGCGGTGGCGCTGAAGATCTTGCACCAGAATCTGCAAGGGGACGCGGGGTTTGTGGCCCGTTTTCTGTACGAGGCCCGCGCCGCGGCCCGGCTGGATCATCCCAACATCGTGGCCCTGCACGATGCCGGCCAGATCGATGGCATCGACTACATCGCCATCGAATATGTGGAGGGGGAGTCGCTGGCTGAGATCATGCAGCGCGTGCGCGGGCCGCTGCCTCTCGATTTCACGCTCAGCGTGATCGGCCAGGTGGCGGCGGCGCTGGATTACGCGCACAGCCGCGGGGTCGTGCACCGTGACATCAAGCCCAGCAACATCCTGGTGCGCCACACCGGCCACGCCCTGCTGGCCGATTTCGGCATCGCCCGCGCCGCCAGCATTGCCAGCCTGACCCACACCGGCTCGGTGATGGGCACGCCGGAATATATGTCGCCGGAGCAGGCAGAGGGGAAAAGTGTGGACGGGCGCAGCGATCTCTACAGTCTGGCCATTGTGGCCTATCGCATGCTCACCGGCAGCGTGCCTTTCCGGGGGGAAAGCCCGCAGGCCACGCTCTATGCCCACGTGCATCATCCCCTGCCCGATCCGGGCGCGGCCAACCCGGAGCTGACGCCGGCGATCAGCGCCATCTTGCGCACGGCCACCGCCAAGAAGCCGGAGCAGCGTTTTCCCACTGCCGGCGCTTTTGCCCAGGCCCTGCGCACGCCCGCCGCGGCTGCGCCGCCGCCTG
>JABWBG010000127.1 GCA_013360575.1 Caldilineales bacterium | reverse complement strand
GCATCCGGGGGCAGCAGCACAGCCGCGGCCACCACCGGCCCGGCCCAGGCCCCGCGACCAGCTTCATCCAGCCCGGCCACGCGCCGGCCCGCGGCCCAGTGCGCGCGTTCCAGGTCAAGGGGTGACGTCATGGTTCACCCGCGCCCAGTGGCGCACCAGCATCAGCATCAGCACCGTCAGGCCAATGCCCCCCGCGCCCACGGCAAAGGCCAGGCCATAGCCCAGCCACAACACCACATAGCCGCTGACCAGCGCGCCCAGGATGGCGCCGAGGCCGACGAAGGAGTTGTAGGTGCCCACTGCCGCGCCCTCTCTGCCGCGCGGGGCCAGATGCGCCACCGTCGTGTTCCCGGCCACCGCGATCCCGGCCCAACTCAGGCCGCTGAGAGCCTGCAAGAAGATCAACACGGCCAGAGATGCCGGCCCCCGCAAGCCCAGCAGCGAGACGGCAGCAAACCCGCCGAACACCATCACCCGCAGGGTCAGCGTGCCAGCCTGCACGATCAGGCTGTCGCGACGCTGGATGGCCGCGCCCACCCAGCGATAGCTGAACGCGGCGGCGATGCTGTTGACCATGCCCACCAGGAAGACGTGCCCCGGCGTGTTGCCCAGTTCCTGGCGCTGCCACACCGCAAAAGGCGTGTAGGCCATCACCGAGGCGGTAAAAAGCAGAAAACTGACCAGATAATACAGGATGAGGGGCTGGCTGAAGCGGCGGATCGGCGCGCCCAGGCCGGCAGCCAACAGTTGGCGCACCAGCCGCAGCGGGTTCAGCGTGGGCAGGTGATGCAGGCTGTTGGGCAGATAACGGGGCCGCTCCACCAGGCTGAACCCGGTCTTGCCCACGATCTCGGCCATGTGAGCGCGCTCCGGCAGGCGGCGGCGATTCAGCACCGGCGTCATCTGCCAGGCCCCGACCACGCTGAGCAGGCCCAAACCGCCGCCGATCAGCCAGAGATTGCGCTGGGCAAACTCGTTGCCCCACCACAACACGGCATAGGTCATCCACAAAAAGCCGAAAATGCGGCCTGCTACCAAGGCCCAGCCGCCGATCTGGTTGAAGCGGCCAAAGGCCTGATCCCAGTGGCTGCGCGGCAGCGAATCCATGATCAGGGTGCTGCTGACGGGGGTAGCGGCCATGCCCGTGGCCGCGGCCGCCACCACCAGCAACAGGAAGGTGTAGATATCGCGGCTGAAAGCCATCAGCAGGGTGGGCAGGGCAAAACCAAGAAAGCCCAGGGCGAGGTAGGAGCGCCGCGAGCCGAAGCGATCGCTCAGCCAGCCCCAGAACCAGGCCGCGGGCACGGCCGCGGCGCTGCTGAGGGCGCTGGCAATGCCCACCACCGCCACATTCGCCCCCAAGACATCGGTAATGAACAGGGGCATGAGGCTGAGTGTGCTGCCCGCGCCCATTTTGTGCGGCAGGAAGCTGTAGAACCAGCGGACTTTTCTCTCCCAGGTCGTCCCCTCTGCTGCCGGGGCGGATAGTGTGGCCATCTCTTCCCTCCGCTTAGGCGTAGCCCAACCGCCGCAACACCGCCGGGTCGCGCCGCCACCCCGGTTTCACCTTCACCCAGAGTTGCAGATACACCGGGCTGTCCAGATTCGCCTCGATCTCCTGGCGGGCCGCCGCGCCGATGCGCTTGAGCATGCCCCCCTGCGCGCCCAGCAGGATGCCCTTTTGCGAGTCTCGCTCGACATAGATGTGGGCGACGATGTAGATCACGCCATTCTCTCGCCGGGTGAATTCCTGGATATCCACCGCCACCGCGTGCGGCACCTCCTGGCGCAGGTACAGCAGCGCCCGCTCGCGCACCAGTTCGGCCACCAGGAAGCGCTCCTGGATGTCGCTGACCTGATCGGGGGGGAAGAAGCGGGGGCCGGGGGGCAGATGCGCGTGCAGCAGGTCGGCCAGCGCCGCCATCCCCTGGCCGGTGAGGGCGCTGAACGCGATATCTGCCACCGCGTTGGGAACCAGGCCGCGGTAGGCGGCGCTGTGCGCCAGCAGATCGGCGGCGGGGGTGATGTCGATCTTGTTCATGGCCAGCAGCGTGGGCAGGGGGAGGCCGGCCAGGATGGCGGCGACGCGCTGATCATCCGGCTGCGGCGGCTTGCTCACATCCACCACCCACAGGATCAGATCGGCATCGGGCAGCGCGGCCAGCGCCTCGCCCAGCATGAACTCGCCCAGCCGGTGCCGCGGTTCGTGGATGCCGGGGGTATCAAGGAAGACGGCCTGCATCTGCGGCGTGGTGAGGATGCCGGTGATGCGGTTGCGCGTGGTCTGTGGCCGGGGGGAGACGATGGCGATCTTCTGGCCAAGCAGGGCATTCATCAGGGTGGATTTGCCCACGTTGGGCCGGCCCACCACGGCCACAAAGCCGCTGTGATGGTCAGGGCCGACCTCGCCCAGGGGATCGGGGCCGAAGTCTTCCAGATTCAGAAGATCGCCAGGGGTCATGTTTGTTCTCTATTGCGTGGTGCGTGGAGCGTGGAGCGTGGGGCGTGGGGCGTGGGGCGTGGGGCGTGGGGCGTGGGGCGTGGGGCGTGGGGCGTGGTGATTAGATATTGGATATTAGGCATTCGATGATCAATATCCAATACGTTTTACGTTTTACGTTTTACGTTTTACGCCCCACGTTCATTTCAGCAGGTCGGCGACGACCGCGCGCTCGCTCAACAGCTCATCGCCGGTCTTGGCGATGCCGGCCTGCACCTCGGCGCTGACGTCCAGGCCCTCGACGATCTGGTAGCTGCCATCGCCTGGGCAGATGCAGGGGAAGGAGAAGATCACGCCCTGCGCCGCGCCATAGTGGCCCTGGCTGGGCACAGACATCGATACCCAATCCCCCGCCGGGGTGCCCAAGGCCCAGTTGCGCACATGATCGATGGCGGCGTTGGCCGCGGACGCGGCGGAAGAAGCGCCGCGGGCCTTGATCACCGCGCCCCCGCGCAGGGAAACGGTGGGGACGAAGTCCTGCTGATACCAGTCCGCGTCCACCAACTCGGTCGCAGCCTGGCCGCGCACCAGCGCGTGCGAGATGTCGGGCACCATGGTGTTGGAATGGTTGCCCCAGATGGTCATACGACGCACATCGCCCACCAGTGCGCCTGTTTTCTTGGCCAGTTGGCTGATGGCGCGGTTGTGATCGAGCCGGGTCATGGCATGGAAGCGCTCGCGCGGCACGTCGGGCGCGTTGTGCATGGCGATGAGGGCGTTGGTGTTGGCAGGGTTGCCCACGACCAAAACGCGGATATCCGCGGCCGCGCGGGCGTTGATGGCCCGGCCCTGGCCAATGAAGATGGGGCCATTTTTGCCGATCAGGTCGCTGCGGTTCATGTCCGCCTTGCGCGGGAAGGCGCCGACCAGGAAGCCCCAGTTGGCGCCGTCGAAGCCGACGTTGGCGTCATCGGTCAGCACCATGCCGTGCAGCAGGGGGAAGGCGCAGTCTTCCAGTTCCATGGCCACGCCTTCCAGCGCGCCCATGGCCGGCGTGATCTCCAACATCTGCAAAATCACCGGCTGGTTGGGGCCGAACACATCGCCATGGGCGATGCGGAAGAGCAGGGAATAGCCGATCTGCCCGGCAGCGCCGGTGACGGTTATACGAAGAGGATGGGTCATTTTTGTTTACTCCGTGGTGATTATGATGATTATTAATTGTCAATTGTCAATTGACAATTGACAATTGACAATCGACAATTAAAAATTAACAATTGACAATTAACAATTGACAATTAACAATTAACAATTAACAATTGATAATTGACAATTAACAATTGACAATTGACAATTGACAATTGACAATTGACAATTGACAATTGACAATTAACAATTAACAATTGACAATTGACAATTAACAATTAACAATTGACAATCGACAATCGACAATCGACAATCGACAATTAACAATTAACAATTAATAATTAACAATTAACAATTGACAATTGACAATTGACAATTGACAATTGACAATTAAAAAATTAGCGTCCGTCCGCACGCAGAACCGGCCGCAACGCGCAGATGGCCACCTCCAGCATGTCCAGGCTGGGCTGGCGCGTGGTCAGCTTTTGCATGGCCAGGCCGGGCGCGATCAGCAGCCGCATGATCGGGTTGGCCTGATGGCGGGTGCTGAAACGCAGGAACTCGTAAGCAATGCCGGCCACAACCGGGATCAGGGGCAGCCGCGAGGCCAGGCGCAGATACCAGGCATCGAATTGCAGGGGCACGAAGAGCAGGATGCTGATCAGCAGCACGAAGAGCAGGAAACTGGTGCCGCAGCGGGTGTGCAGGGTGGAAAAACGGGCGACGCTCTCCGGCGTCAGGGGCGCGCCAGCCTCATAGGCGTTGATCGTCTTGTGCTCGGCCCCGTGATAGGCGAAGACCCGGCGGATGTCCTCCATGCGGGCGATGAGCACGATGTAGCCCACGAAGAGGAGGATGCGGATCAGGCCCTCGATGAAGCTGCTGGCGATCTTGGAGAGGCTGAAAGCCTGCTCGATCCAGTGGCTGATGGCGGTGGGCAGCAAAAAGAAGAGGCCGACGCCAAAGGCCAGGGACAGGATCACCGTGCCCCAGGCCACCGGGCCGGAAAAGCCGGCGCTCCCCCCCTCCTCTTCGCCAATGGCCACGTCCGCCGACCACATCAGCGCCTTGGTGCCCAGGCCCAGGGCATCCCACAGCAGCAGCAGCCCACGCACAAAAGGGGTGCGGGCGATGCGGCTATTATAGATGCGCGAGGGCAGCGGCGCTTCGTGCAGGGCGATCTCGCCGTTCGGTTTGCGCACGGCCACGGCCACGCGGTTGCGTCCGCGCATCATCACGCCTTCGATGACGGCCTGGCCGCCATAGTAAAATTCGCTCAAAACAGTTGCTCCAGGTGGGATTTCATGCCCGCATCGTAGCACGGCAGCGCCAGACGGGGCAAGCTGACGGGACGCGTTGCGGTGCGTTGGGTGGGATGGGGTCAGGCGTTTTGCGGCGCCGGGCCGCGTGGTCTATGATTGCAGAGCCGTCAGCAGCTAACAATCAACAATCAACAATCAACAGCTAATATCTAGTATCTAATATTCAATATCCAATATCCAATATCCATATGAACAACCACAAATGGTGGCAAACTGCCGTCTTCTATCAGATCTATCCCCGTAGCTTTGCTGATGGCAACGGCGATGGTATCGGCGACATTCCTGGCATCATCACCAAACTCGATTATCTGCAAGAGTTGGGCATCGATGCCATCTGGCTATCGCCGCATTTCCCCTCGCCGCAATTCGATTGTGGCTATGATGTTGCCGATTATGTCAACGTCGAGCCTGAATATGGCACGTTGGCCGATTTTCGGGAGATGCTGGCCGCGGCCCACGCCCGCGGCATCCGCGTGATCCTCGATCTCGTGCTCAATCACACCTCGCACCTGCACGCCTGGTTTCAAGAATCACAAAAGGGGCGGGACAGCGCCAAACGGGACTGGTACATCTGGCGGGATGGCGTGGATGGCGGCCCGCCCAACAATTGGCGCTCTGTCTTCGGCGGCCCGGCCTGGGAGTTCGATGCGGCCAGCGGCCAGTATTACTACCACTTCTTCCTCAAGGAACAGCCCGATCTGAACTGGCGCAATCCCGCGGTGCGGGCGGCGATGTGGGACGCGGTGCGCTTCTGGCTGGACATGGGCGTGGATGGCTTCCGCCTGGACGCCATCAATGCGATCTTCGAGGATCCGGCCCTGACCCCACACACCTCCACCGCCGACGAGATGGAGCTACTGCGCCGCTATTGGGACACGATCAGCCAGGAAGAGGCTGTCCGGCTCGACGCCGAGGGGGAGTTGCTCTTCCGTCATCAGCACAGCCAGCCGCAGGTGCATGATCTGATGCAGGAACTGCGGCAGGTGATCGACGCCTACGATGACCGCGTGCTGGTGGGCGAGGCGGATGAGATCGCCTTCTACGGAGATGGCAGCAACGAGCTGCACATGATCTTCAACTTCTCGCTGATGCGCAGCGAACGCCTGACCCCGGCCTGGATCCGCGCCAACCAGCAGGAACGGCTGGCCGCGCTCCCACCCGGCGCCTGGCCCTGCAACACCCTGAACAACCATGATTCCCCCCGCCTTTTCAGCCGCTACACCGCCGGCGAGCAGGCCGCGGCTCTGGCGCGTGTGCATCTGGCCCTGATGCTCGCCCTCAAAGGCACGCCTTTCCTTTACAACGGCGAGGAAATCGGCATGATCGATTATCATCTGCACGATCCGGCCCAGTTTCGCGATCTGGTGGGCGTCTGGATTTACCGCACGCTGCGGGAAACGCTGGGCTGGCCAGCGGAGGAGGCAACCGCGCGGGCCAGCCAGATGGGCCGGGACAAGTGCCGCACGCCCAACCAATGGGCGCACACAGCCAACGGCGGATTTTGCCCCGCGGATGTCACGCCCTGGCTGCCGGTGCACCCGAACTGGGCCGCGGGCGTGAATGTGGCCGACCAAGAGGCCGATCCTGATTCACTGCTCCATTTCTACCGGCGGCTGCTGCACGCCCGCCGCGGCGCCCCGGCCCTGCAAATGGGCGAGCAGGAGCTGCTGCACGAGGAGGCGGATGATTACCTGGCTTTGCTACGCGCGGATGCCGTTTCTGGCCAAACCTGTCTGGTCGTGCTCAATTTCAGCCAGCGCGGCCACACGCTCTGCTTCGACCTGCCCTTTGCCTCGGCCCGGCCCCTCTTCTCCAGCCACGCTCGCCGCCCCGGCCCCGACGCCCCGCACGCCCTGGAGATCGCGCCGTTCGAGGTGTATATCGGGGAATTGATTAGGTATTAGGTATTAGGTATTAGGTATTAGGTATTGGGTATTGGGTATTAGGTATTGGGTATTGGGTATTGGGTATTAGGTAATAATTTGCTTTATTCTGTCATTACGAAGGAAGATGGCCACGAAGCAATCACTAACGCTGCTTGAACCTCTAATATCTAATATCTAATACCTAATATCTAATATCACCGCCTCCAAAGCGGCCAACGCCCGGTCGGCGTAGGCCTGATAGCGCTCGCGCTTGCCGCGCACCGGCGGGGCCAATTCGGGCAGCAGGCCAAAGTTGCCCTTCATCGGCTGGAACGTCGCCGGCTCCGCATGTATAACGTAATGGAAAATGGCCCCGATCATCGTCTCACGGGGCAGGGTGATCGGCGCCTGGCCGGATAGCAAACGGGCCATGTTCAGGCCGGCCAGCAAGCCCCCGGCCGTGGAGCCGACGTAGCCCTCGGAGCCGATGATCTGCCCGGCGAAGAAGAGATCCTCCCGGTCATGCCACTGCAGCGTGGGCCGCAGCAGGGTGGGCGAATGAATGAAAGTGTTGCGGTGCATCTGCCCCAGCCGCTCGAACTCCGCCTCCTCCAGGCCGGGGATCATGCGCAGGACGCGGCGCTGCTCCGGCCATGTGATGTTGGTCTGGAAACCGACGATGTTGTACAGCGTGTCGGCCAGATTGTCCTGGCGCAGTTGCACCACCGCGTGCGGACGCCGGCCTGTGCGGGGGTCGCGCAGCCCCACCGGACGCATCGGCCCGAAGGCCAGCGCCTTGTCCCCGCGGGCCGCGATCACCTCGATCGGCAGGCAGCCCTCGAAAAAACGCTCATCCTCCTGCTCGAACCGGCGCAGTTCGATCCGCTCCGCCGCGCGCACGGCCTGCACGAAGGCCTGGTATTCCGCCTCGTTCAGCGGGCAGTTGATGTAATCCCCCTCGCTGAGGCCGCTGTCGCGGTCATACCGGGACTGTCGCCAGGCCGGGGGCATGCGGATCGATTCCAGCCGCACGATCGGGGCCAGCGCGTCGTAGAAATAGAGGTAATTCTGTCCGGCCAGAGCGGCGATGGCCGCGGCCAGCCCGGCGGAGGTGAGCGGCCCGCTGGCGATGATGGTCGGGCCGGGCGGGATCTCCGTCACTTCCTGGCGGATGAGGGTGATGTGGGGATGCGCGAGCAGCGTCGCGGTCACCTCCCGGCTGAAATCCTCGCGGCCGACCGCCAACGCCCCGCCCGCGGGCAGGGCGTTGCGGTCGGCGCAGGCGATGATCAGTGAACCAAGCCGCCGCAGCTCCGCCTTCAGCAGGCCCATGGCCCGGTCCACGGCCTGCGCGCCCAGTGAATTAGAGCAGACCAGCTCGGCGAACTCCGCGGTGTGGTGCGCCTCGGTCTGGCGGTGGGGGCGCATCTCGTACAGGCGGACGGGGAAGCCGCGCTGGGCCAATTGCCAGGCGGCTTCACTGCCGGCCAGACCCGCGCCGATGATGGCAACCGCAGGCTTGACAGAATCGAGAGCCATGGCCGCGCTATTCCACCGTCACACTCTTGGCCAGGTTGCGCGGCTGATCCACATCCGAGCCGCGCCAGACCGCGATGTGATAGGCCAGCAATTGCAAGGGGATGACGGCGATAATCGGGGCCAGCCACTCCACCGCCTGCGGGATCACGATCAGATCGTCGGCCTTGGCCGCCACCACCTCATCGCCAGGATTGACGAGGGCAATGACCTTGCCATTGCGCGCCTTCACCTGCTCCACCTGGCTGATCATCTTGTCGTACAGACGGTCGCGCAGAGCCACAGCCACCGTGGGCATGTTCTCATCGATCAGGGCAATGGGGCCATGTTTCATCTCGCCGGCGGGATAGCCCTCGGCGTGGATGTAGCTGATCTCCTTCAGTTTGAGCGCGCCTTCGCGGGCGGTGGCGTAGTGAATGCCCCGGCCCAGATAGAGGAAATTGTGGTAATTGGCGTATTTCTGCGCCAATTCTTGCAGATGTTCATCCTGCGCCAGGGCCTCGCCGACCTTTTCGGGCAGCAGGGCCAGCTCGGTAGCCAGGGCAAGGGAGGTTTCCGCATCCAACACGCCCCGCTGCTGACCCAGATACATGGCCAGCAGCAGTTGATCGGTGATGGAACTGGTGTAGGCTTTGGTGCTGGCCACGCCGATCTCCGGCCCCGCCTGCATGTAGATCACGCCATCCGAGACGCGCGCGGCCTGAGAGCCGACGGCGTTGACGATGGCGGCGGTGCGGGCGTTGTACTTACGCGCCTCCTCCAGCGCCGCCAGGGTGTCCACCGTTTCGCCCGACTGCGTGATCGCCAGCACCAGGGTGCGTTCGTCCAGGATGGGGTTGCGGTAGCGATATTCGGAGCCGTAATCGACCTCGACCGGCAGCCGGGCCAGATTTTCGATCAGGTATTTGCCCACCAGCCCGGAATAATAGGAGGTGCCGCAAGCGACGATGACGACTTTGTCGAGGGACATCACCGCGGCCTGATCCAGGTTCAGGTCGGATAGCGCCACCTGGCCGGTGGCGAAATCGATCCGTCCGCGCAGGGTATCGGTGAGGCTGTTGGGCTGTTCGAAGATCTCCTTCTGCATGAAATGGCGATACTGGCCCCTCGCCGCCGAGATCGGGTCCCAGGGAATGGCGTGCAGTTCTTTGGGCGGGATCGGCCTGCCTTTCAGATCAAAATACTCGACGCCGCCCTGCCGGATCACGGCCATTTCCCGATTTTCCAGGAAGGACATCGTGCGCGTGTGTTCCAAAATGGCGGGGATGTCGGAGGCGACGAACATCTCGCCCTGGCCGTGGCCGACAACCACGCCGCCGGCGTTGCCCAGACGGGCCACGATCAGCTTGTCCGGCTCGTGCGTGCTCAGCACCACCACCGCCGAGGGCCCGTGCAGCAGATTCATGGCCCGCCGCACCGCCTCGGTCATGTCCTCGGCCCGGTCGAATTCCCGGCTGACGAGCTGCACGATCACCTCGGTGTCTGTATCCGAGCTGAATTCGTAGCCCTGCCCGATCAGCTCATTGCGCAGGGCCAAAAAATTCTCGACGATGCCGTTTTGCACGACCACGATCTGGCCGCTGTGGTCGCGGTGCGGGTGGGCGTTGTAGGCCGTGGGCGGGCCGTGTGTGGCCCAGCGCGTGTGGCCCATACCGATCGTGCCTTTCAGCGGCGCTTCGGCCACGCGCTCGCGCAGGTTGCCCAGTTTGCCGGCGTCGCGGCGCACTGCGATGTTGCCATTGACTTCGATCACGGCCAGACCGGCAGAGTCATAGCCGCGGTATTCCAATTGTTGCAGGCCTTCGAGGATGATGGGCGTCGCCGCCCGCGGGCCAACATAACCAACAATGCCGCACATGGGGTTGCTCCTGAGTGGAAGTGGTGCGTGGTGCGTGGTGCGTGTTAGGTATTGGATATTGGATATTGGATATTGGATATTTGATATTGGGCGCTCGACGTCCAATATCAAATATCTAATATCTAATAACAAGCATTACGCATTACGTTTTACGTTTTACGCATTACGTTCTCGATATTGCCACGACCGATCCGTAGGTTGGATCAGGTTTTATTTTCCATTGGGAAGGACATAAACGTTCGGTTGTGGCAATCCGAGGAGGCATCCGCCGACACTTCGCTTTTCCCCGCCGGCTCAGTGGCCGGGGGTTAGCTCACACCCCGTGTGAGAACCTCCACCTCGTCAACTGCCAGTGATCAGTAATCAGTAATCAGTATTCAGTGGTCAGTATTCAGTGCTCAGACTGATTACTGATTACTGATTACTAGAGTCGTTGCTGAATAGCGGAGGAGGATAGAGTTCCCCTACCCCAGCGAGTTGTTATGCGGCCGCAGCCCGAAGCACTCGTTTCTGGATGCGAGGGT
>JABWBG010000126.1 GCA_013360575.1 Caldilineales bacterium | reverse complement strand
GCGCCGCTGATGATCTGCGTGGCCTACCTGACGCTGTGGGAGCGCAAGGCCATCGGCTGGTCGCAGATCCGGCCTGGCCCCAACCGCGTGGGCCCCTTCGGCCTGCTGACCCCCATCGCCGACGCGGTGAAGCTGATCTTCAAGGAGATCATCAAGCCGACCGCCGCGCACAAGGGCCTGTTCTTCCTCGGCCCCATCATGACCATCATGCCGGCCCTGGCGGCCTGGGCGGTGGTGCCGTTCTTCGACGGCGGCGTGCTGGCCAACATCGACGACTACGTGGCCCGCGACAATTTCACCGCCATCTACCCCGACCTGGAGACGATCAACACCAGCACCCTGCGCAATGGCAAGCGCTATCTGATCCCCATGCAGTTGGCCACCATGGTCATGTTCTATGTGAAGAAGCACTTCGACGCCGCCGGCATGGCCTATCCCACCGACGACTGGACCTTCGAGCAATTCATGGACATGGCCACCAAGCTCACCAACACCTCTGGCGAGAGCAAGGTCTTCGGCATGCAGGCCAACGGCTCCTGGTTCCGCGACATCCACTGGATCCGCAGCACCGGCAAGCAGGAGTTCGACAGCCTGATCGACCCCAAGAAAGCCATGTTCAACCAGCCCGAGATTGTGGAGACCCTGCAACTCATGGCCTCGGACGTTTACAACACCCTGAAGATCGCGCCCACCGCGGCCGACCTGGAAGGGGGCACCAACACCCTCGAATCGGGCAATGTGGCCATGAAATACGAAGGCGCCTGGTTCTTCGGTCGCCTCAACAGCCCCGAACTGCGCGAACAAGGCAAACAGCTTGAGTTCGACGTGGTGCTGATGCCGCAGGGCCCCGATGCGACCCGTCCGCACCGCGGCTGGGCCGAAGGCATCGCCCTGCCCGTCTCCGACAATGTGGACGCGGCCTGGGAAGTGGCCAGCTTCATGGCCGGCGAAGAAGGCGACAAGATTTACTCCTCCCAGACCGGACGCCTGCCCAACAGCCTGGCGCTGATCGAAAGCTTCTGGATCCCCACCATTCAGGAACGCTTCGGCGTGCAGAACGGACAGGCCTTCATCGAAGCCTTCAAGAAATCGGAAGTGGACGTGGTGGGCGGCGTGCCCCGCAGCAAGATGTGGAGCGAGATCGTCAAGCCGGTCGGCTACGACCCGCTGATGAACGGCAGCCAAACCGCCGCCGAAGCCCTGCCCAAAGTCGACGCAGCCCTGCAAGCCGTGCTCGACGAGTTCTGGGCTTCGTCCTGACGCCTGCACCGATCCCCAACTCTCTGAGATCACCCCGCAGCCCGGTGCGTATCGGGCTGCGGGGCCTCACCCGCCACCGCACGAGGAGCAACACCATGGCCAGTCTCTCCACTGTCAAGCCGGCAGGCAGATTTCGATTCCGCCGGCCCAGCCCTCAAGTGCTGCGCGAATGGCTGCAAGGCTATTTCTTCGCCTCCCCCTTCCTGATCGGGTTTATCGTTTTCATCGCCTTCCCCATGGCCTATTCGATCGTGCTGGCTTTCCAGAAATGGGATCTGCTGACGCCGCCGCAGTTCGTGGGCTTCAAGAATTTTCAGCGCATGTTCTTCACCGACAAAGATGCCTGGCTCAGCCTCTACAACAGCGCCTACTACACCCTCTTCGCTGTGCCCATCCAGTTGGTCATCTCCTTCATCCTGGCCATGGCCCTGACGCAGAAGATCCGCTTTCGCGACTTTTATCGGGCCGGCTTCTATTTGCCGATCATCGTGCCCCTGGTGGCCTGGGCCATTGTCTGGCAGCGCGTGCTGCACCCCGAAAACGGCATCCTCAACCAGTTTCTGGAAGTCTTCGGCATCGCCCCCAAAGCCTGGCTGTTCGATCCGCCCCTGGCCAAACCAGCTTTCGTCTTCATGTCGTTGTGGATGATCGGGCGACAGATGGTGATCTTCATCGCCGGGTTGGGCAACATCCCCGACTCGCTGCTCGAAGCTGCCAGCCTGGATGGCTGCGGCCCCTGGGGGCGCATGCGCAACGTGATCTTGCCGCTGATGACGCCGCTGATCTTCTTCAACATGATCATGGCCGTGATCAACTCCTTCCAGAGCTTCATCCCCGCCAAAATCATGACCGATGGCGGGCCGGAAAAAGCCACCCTTTTCGCCGTACTAAAAATCTACAACGAAGGCTTCCAGTGGTTCAACATGGGCTATGCGTCCGCCCTCGCCTGGGAGCTGTTCATCATCGTCGTCGGGCTCACCCTGGTCGCCTTCTGGTCGCAGCGGCTGTGGGTACACTACGAGGCTTAGGAGGCACATCATGGCAACCGTTGCACCCACCCAACACTACAACATCCTCAAACGCCGTCGCAAGCTGCTGGGCCAGGTCTGGCTGGTGGTTTTGCAGATTTTGGTGACGGCGCTGGTGATTACCTTTCTCGTCCCCTTCCTGTGGATGGTCTCCTCCTCGCTCAAGGTCTCAACCGAGATCTTCGCTCCCAATTTTGTACTGATCCCGGACGACCCCCAATGGCAGAACTTTGCCCGTGTGTTCGATGTGATGCCTTTCGACAAATTCATCATCAACACGCTGATCGTTGTCCTTTTCGCCGTGTTGGGCACGGTCATCTCCTCGGCCATGGTCGCCTACAGTTTCGCCCGGCTCAACTGGCCGGGCCGGGATTTCTTCTTCGGCTTGCTGCTGGCCACGATGATGCTACCGATCATCATCACTCTCGTCCCCCGCTTCATCATTTTCCGTTCGCTGCCCGCTTTCGGGCTGCAAGGCTCAAGCAACTGGATCAACACCTTCCTGCCCTTGACCGTGCCCTTCTGGTTCGCTGGCACCCCGCTCTATGTCTTCCTCATGCGTCAGTTTTTCCGTGGCCTGCCCATGGAGCTGGAAGAAGCAGCCCTGATCGACGGCGCCGGGCGCATTCGCATCCTCACCCAGATCATCCTGCCCCTGTCCAAGCCGGTGCTGGCCACCGTCGCCGTCTTCTCCATCCTCCAGCACTATCAAGAATACCTGGAGCCGCTGATCTACCTCAGCAGCCTCAATAAATGGACGCTGGCAATTGGTATCGCCTCGCTGAACGCCAACGAATCCTTTGGCGCCAGTTGGGAGATGGTCTTCGCCGCCGGTACGATCATGACTCTGCCCGTCCTCCTCCTCTTCCTCATCGCCCAGCGCTACTTCGTCCAGGGCATCGCCATGACCGGCTTTGGCGGGCGCTAACCAACCAACCAACCAACCAACCAACTAACCAACCACCCCCTCCCGGAGCACCTATGAAATTCTTCCTCGACAGCGCCAAGGTGGATGAGATCGCCTACGCGCTCGACGCCTTCGATATCGATGGCGTTACCACCAACCCCCGCCACGTGCAGGTGGCGGGCAAACCCTTCATGACTGTAATCCGCGAGATCGCCGACCTCGTGGCCGGCACCGACAAGACCATCTCGGTCGAAGTCAACCCGCACATCATGGACACGGCCGCCATGATCGCCGAGGCCCGTAAACTGGCCGCCCTTTCGCCCAACTTCGTGATCAAATTGCAGTGCGTGGAACCGGCTTTCAAAGCCATTTCCGTGCTGGCCGCCGAGGGCATCCGCGTCAACTGCACCCTCATCTTTTCGGCCATGCAGGCCTTGCAGGCCATGCGTTCCGGCGCTTTCTACGTCTCACCCTTCATCGGCTGGAAGGAAACCAACGCCGAAGAAACCCGCAGCTTCGTCGAGGACATCGTCGCCATCCGCGACAACTACGGCTTTGGCACGGAAGTGCTGGTGGCGGCCGTGCGCAACGCCCGCCAGATCGTCGATGCGGCTGTGGCCGGGGCCGACATTGTCACCGCCGGCTTAGCCGTCTACACCGAAGGCTTTGATCATCCCTACACCCGCGACGGCATCCAGAAATTTATCGGCTTCTGGGACCAGACGCGGTATGAGTAGTGATGCGTGATTCGTGTTTTAATTCCAATTTAACGTACTACATACTACGTACTGCGTACTGCGTAGTACGCAGTACGCAGTACGCAATACACAACAAAAAAGGTCTTAAAATGTCAAAAAGCAAGGAACTCAAATCTCGCCTTATGGCGCGGAACCCGCGCTTCAGCTATATCCCCGAACAGGATCGCTATCTCCTGGCGCTGGACAAACCCAAACACAAATTCAACGTGATCGGCACGGGCGTGAATGGCTCCGAACATGTGCTCGTCACCATGATGGAGGGGCGGGCGACCATCCACGGAGTCTATGACCCCAATCCAGGCAGCATTGCCTTGGCCCAGGCCGCGTTCAAACGCTTTGCGCCCGACCAGGATCTGACCGTCTATCCCACCTTGGAGGCGGCCTGCAACGACCCGGAAGTCGATGGCTTGATCATCGCCACACCCAACTACACGCACCTGGATGTGCTGCGCGTGGCCGTGCAGTCGGGCAAGCACATCCTCCTGGAAAAACCGATGGCGACGACCGTGGCCGACGCCCACGCCATCGTGCAGATCGCCGAGACCTACCCGGCGGTGCTGCAGATCGGCCTGCAATACCGCTACAAATCGATGTACCACGAGGCGTATCAAGAGGCGCTGGTGCGCGGCAGCCTGGGCGAGATCAAGCTGATCAGCATCGTCGAGCACCGCATGCCCTTCCTCGACAAAGTCAACCAGTGGAACAAGTTCTCGAAGTTCTCCGGCGGCACGCTGGTGGAGAAATGCTGCCACTACTTCGACCTGCTGAACATGTTCGCGCAGGCGCGGGCGGTCAAGGTTTATGCCAGCGGCAGCCAGGCCGTGAACTTCCGCGACTTCGAACGGGATGGCGAGAAATCGGACATCATCGACAACGCCTTTGTCAGCGTCGAATACGCCAACGGCGTGCGCGGTAGCTTCAACCTCTGCATGTTCGCGCCCGGCTTCTACGAAGAGATCGCCATCTGCGGCGACGAAGGCCGGCTCAAGGCCTACGAAGAGGAAACCTTCCTGCCCACGCACCGCCCCGGCGCCTATATGGAGATCATGCGCGGCGAAAACAAACCCTCGCGCATCATCCAGCCCTGCTATCCCGAACCCTTGGAAGCCAGCGGCCACAGCGGCGCTACCTTCTTCGAGCACGTCAATTTTATCGACAACATCGAAGGCAAACCCACTCGCACTGCTACCGTCGCCGAAGGATTCTGGTCGGTGGTGGTGGCGGCGGCCGCGCAGGAATCGATCCGCACCGGCGGCCCCGTCCTCGTCGCCGATTTCCTTGCTCAAAACGGCATCGACGCCCACTGAACACTGAACACTGAACACTGACCATGACCGACACCTTTTTCTCCATCTGGCGCGTGAATGTGCGCAGCCAAACCTTCGTTCGGGAACCCGCGCCCGCGAGCTGGGAGCGGCTGGGCGGACGGGCGCTGCTGGCCCGCATCCTCGTGGATGAAGTGCCGCCCACTTGCGACGCGCTTGGCCCGCACAACAAACTCATCTTCGCGCCCGGCCTGCTGGTGGGCCACATGCTCTCCAGTTGCGACCGCATCTCCATCGGCGGCAAAAGCCCCATGACCGGCGGCGCCAAAGAATCGAACGCGGGCGGGCGCACCGGCCTGCAACTGGCCCGGCTGGGCGTGCGGGCGCTGATCCTCGAAGACCAGCCGCAGACGGATGACTGGTGGGTGCTGCACCTCAGCGCGCAGGGAGCGCGCTTTGATCCCGCGGATGGCCTGGCCGGGTTGGGCGTGTACGCCGCCGCCCCGATCCTGACCGAGCGTTACGGTCAGGATGCCGCCATCGCCCTGATCGGGCCGGGCGGCGAGATGCTGATGCACGCCGCCGGCATTCAAAATCTGGACAAAGATGGCGCGCCCTCGCGCATCGCCGCCCGCGGGGGCATGGGCGCTGTCATGGCTACAAAACGCCTGAAAGCCATTGTCATCGACGGCGGCAGCGGCGACAAGCCGCCCATTGCCGATCAAAAGGCTTTCAACGCCGCGCGCAAAGCCTACAACAAAGCCTTGCTCGGCCACCCGCAGACCACCGTGTACCGGGAGTATGGCACCGCGGCGGTGGCGCGCATGTGCCAGGCCTTCGGCGTGCTGCCCACGCGTAACTTCTCCGCCGGCGAGTTCGAGGGGCTGGAAGGCCTCTCCGCCGAGACGCTGCGCCAGTATCTGACCACGCGCAAAGGCTGCGACCCCTCGCACGCCTGCATGGCCGGCTGCGCCATCCAAAGCTCGAATATCTACGTCACCGCCGACGGCCAGACCACGGTTTCGCCGGTCGAATACGAGACGATCGGGCTGATGGGCAGCAACCTGGGCATCGCCGATCTGGACGCGGTGGCCCGCATGAATGCCGTGGTCAATGACCTGGGCCTGGACACGATCGAGGTGGGCGCGGCCCTGGGCGTGGCCGCCGATGCCGGGTTGATGGCCTTCGGCGACGGCGCCAGAGGCCTGGAGCTGGTGGAGGAGATCCGGGCGGGCACGGCCCTGGGCCGGGTGTTGGGCAACGGCGCTGCGGTTACCGGCCAGGTGTTTGGCGTGAAACGGGTGCCGGCAGTCAAGGGTCAGGCCATGTCGGCCTATGACCCGCGGGCGCTGAAAGGCACCGGCGTCACCTACGCCACCTCGCCGCAGGGCGCGGATCACACCTGCGGCCTCACCATCCGCGCCAAAATCGATCATCTGGGCACGGAGGGGCAGGTGGCGCTCTCGCGTGGGCTGCAATTCCGCACTGCCGGCTTCGATTCGCTGGGCGCCTGCATGTTCGCCAGCTTCGGTTTCAACGCCGACCCGGCGGTCGTGCCCGCCTTGCTCAAGGCCCGCTACGGCTGGGATGCCGACGAGGGCTTCGTGGATTGGATCGGCCGGGAGAGCGTGCGGCTGGAGCGGCAGTTCAATCGCCTGGCCGGGCTGACCCCGGCGGATGACCGCCTGCCGGAATGGATGACGCGTGAGCCGCTGCCGCCCACCCACGCCGTTTTCGACGTGCCCGACGCCGATCTGGATGCGATTTTTGATTTCTGAACCGCCGGCTGTGACCATCACCCTGCACCTGCACAACGTGCTGCGGCAGCAAACCCCCGCCGGACTCTCCTCCCCGGCCAGCCTCACACTCCCCGCGGGGACGACGCTGGCCGGGCTGTTGGCGCGGTTGCAGATCACTTTCCCCGCCGACGCCCTGCTGCTGGTCGTCAACCGCCGCACCGTCGGCCCAGAGCAGATCCTGCAAGAGGGCGACACCGTCCACCTCATGCCCGCCCTGGCCGGCGGAGACTGATCAATGATCGATGATAAATGATTTATTCTGTTCCGTATGGCAAACGCAGTCTCAGCTTTCATCTACCGGATGACTTGCCGGTGATGATGGTGACTCCGCGCGCGGTTGCGCCCGCGCCCGACCCTATCGTCGCGGTGCAGCAGGCGCTGGCCGCGCCGGTCGGCGGCGTGCGGTTGGCCGATTTCGCCGGCGCTGGCAGCGCCGCCATCGCCATCAACGACAAAACCCGGCCGGTGCCGCACGCCCATCTCTTGCCCCCCCTGCTGGCCGCGCTGGAAGATCTGGGCCTGCCGCCCGCCAACATCAGCCTGATCATCGCCACCGGCACTCACCCGCCCATGCCGCCCGCCGAATACGCCGCCGTGCTCCCGCCCGATGTGCTGGCCCGCTATCCGGTGCTGTGCCACGACGCCGCCGCGGCATCCGACCTGATCGACCTGGGCCGCACCACAGCAGGCACGCCGGTGCAGATCAACCGCCATTTCCTGGCCGCCGACCTGCGCATCGTCGTCGGCAACATCGAGCCGCACCAATTTCAGGGCTTCTCCGGCGGGGTGAAGAGCGCGGCCATCGGTTTGGCCGGCAAGGAGACGATCAACGTCAACCACGCCATGATGACGCACCCGGCCGCCCGCCTGGGCCGTTACGCCGATAACCCCGCGCGCCAGGATGTGGAGGCCATCGGCCGCATGATCGGCGTGCATTTCGCCCTCAACGCCATCCTCAACCACAGCAAACAGATCGTCGAGGCTGTGGCCGGCGACCCGGCCGCGGTGATGGCGGCGGGCATTCCCCTGGCGCGGCAGATCTACGAATCGCCCGCGGCGCAGGCATTCGACCTGGTGATCGCCTCGCCCGGCGGCCATCCCAAAGACCTCAACGTCTATCAAGCGCAGAAGGCGCTGAACCATGCCGCCCTCATCACCCGACCGGGCGGCGGCATCCTCATCGCCGCGGCCTGCACCGAGGGCAGCGGCAGCCCCGCCTATGAGCACTGGATGGCGGGCATGTCCTCGCACGAGGCTGTGATCGCCCGTTTCAGCGCCGAACCCTTCCGCACCGGCCCGCACAAAGCCTTCCAGATCGCCCGGGATGCAGTCGGGCGCAGCATCTGGTGGGTGTCAGACCTGCCGGTCGCGTTGGCCCAAACGCTGTTACTCAACCCCGCCCCCGATCTCGACACCGCCATCGCCGCCGCCCTGGCCGCGCTGCCCCCGCGCCCCGCCATCGCCATCCTGCCCTGGGCGAATACGACGATTCCCCGGACGATGGACGATGGTCGATAGTGACCCGTCCTGAATATAGTTTACACTGATCTACGACCAACAACCATGAACATCGCCATTCAAACCCGACCCTGGGGGCCTGAGGCCAACCGTCAGACGCTCCCCGCCATCCTCGCCGAAATCGCCGGCTGCGACTACGCCGGCTTCGAGATCGGCGCCCAGCACCTCGACACGGCCCGGCCCAACATCCTGCGGAGTCAGGCCGCTGCCGCCGGGTTGCAGGTCGTCGGCATCCACATCGGCGGCGAGATCTACGACCCCGCCAATGTGCAGGCCATGCTGCAAAATCTCGACCGCCTGTTCGATTACATCGCCGCGGTGGGCGCGCCCTTTGTGCCCTTCAGCGGGCGCATGAAAACGGATAAGACCGCCGCCGAACTGCAACAGCAAGCCGACGCCCTCAATCGCATTGGCCGCCTCTGCGCCGCCCGCGGCCTGCGCCTGGCCTATCACAACCACTTTTGGGAGATCGAAAACGACTGCGCCGAGTTGCATCATCTCTGCGACCACACCGACCCGGCCCTGGTGGGGCTGTGCCTGGATGTGGGCTGGGTGCAGCGGGCGGGCGGGACGCCGGCGGACGTCACCCGCACTTTTCTCGACCGCATCGCCTATTTTCACATCAAAGACACCACGCCCGCGGAATGGCGCGAAGTCGGGCATGGCGATCTTGATTTTCCGACGCTGTTCGCCGCCATCCCCCGGCGTGACGATCTGTGGCTGGTGGTGGAGCAGGACGAAACCCGCCGCCCGCCGGTCGAATCAGCACAGATGAGCCGGGACGTGCTGCAAAGGCTGCTGGGCCTATGAGCGCACAGATGCCGCTACGCGTCTGCGTCGTCGGCTGCGGCGATATGGGCGCGAAACACGCCGCCCGCTGGGCCAACGTGCCCGGAGCGAAGGTTGTGGCCGTGGCCGACATTCGGCCAGAGCGGGCGCAGGCCCTGACCGCCGCCCATGGCCTGGACCGCAGTTACACCGATTTCCGCCCGGCCATTCGCGAATCGGATTGCAACGTCGTTTCGGTGTGCGTCCCCACCAGCCGGCACGCCGAGGTCAGTTGCTTCGCCGCCGAGCAGGGCAAGCACGTGCTGTGTGAGAAACCGCTGGCCCTGACCCTGGCCCAGGCCGACGCCATGATCGAGACAGCGAAACGGTCGGGCGTCAAACTGGGGGTCGGGTTCATGCGCCAGTATTCACCAATCACGGCCACGCTGCGAGACTGGCTGAGCGCAGGCCGGCTGGGCCGCCCCGCCTTCTATCACGCCGCCGACGTGCGCGAAATCCGGCCCAAACGGGAGATGCACGACGCCCAGATCAACGGCGGCCCCGTGCTCGACATGGGCGTGCATCTATTCGATATCTGGCGCACGATCTTCGCATCCGAGCCTGTGTCTGTGTCCGCCCAGGGTATGAAACTGGGCAAGGCCCGGCCAGAGTTGGCGCACATCGCCGATATCGCCTACGACACCGCCGCCGTCAGCGTACATTTTCAGTCGGGCGATGTGGGCGTGTTTGTGGTATGCTGGGGCCTGCCGCCCGGCGCCACCCCGCCCGGCAGCGCCGACCGCATCTTCGGCCCCAAAGGCCTGCTGGAAATCAGCTACGGCATCCAACAGCAAACGCTCCGTTTTCTGCGCGAAGGCGGAGCCTGGGAAACCATCGCCGAAGCGCACGTGGATATGTATCAGGCCGAGATCGATCACTTCGCCCGCTGCGTGCGCGACGATCTCGACCCGCTGGCCGGCGGCAATGCCGGTAAACACGCCCTGCAAATCGCCCTGGCCGCACTCCAGGCCATCGCCACTCCCCCAGACCCATCCCCTGAACTCTCTATCTGAACTCTCTATCTGAACTCTCTATCTGAACTCTCTATCTGAACTCTCTATCTGAACTCTCTATCTGAACTCTCTATCTGATGCCCCACCCCTCCGTCCTTTTTGCCCCCCACGCCGTTGCCGGACTCAAATCCGGGTTCGACAGGCTGGGCCGCGCCCTCGCTGCCACCCTCGGCCCCAGCCAGGGCCTGATCTTCAATGATCTGGACAAGCCCGGCCCGCCCGAACCGCTGGAAGACGCCGCGGCCATTGCCCGCCGCGTGCTGCAACTGCCCGACCGCGCCGAAGATGTGGGGGCGATGCTGCTGCGCAACCTGGTGTGGCGCATGCGCAGCCGCGTGGGCGATGGCGGGGCCACAGCCGCGGTGCT
>JABWBG010000125.1 GCA_013360575.1 Caldilineales bacterium | reverse complement strand
GCCTCATTACAGCCCATATGAACTTGTTAACCCTGCCAAAATGGCCGCTGTCGCTGGTTTTCTGCCCAGCTATCTCGACTTTTCCGACAGGCTGCTAGGAACATCTGTGCTATTCTTAAGCCCTCGATATCGATGGTTTCTCCCATCAATCGTTTTCTCAAACACGAGGAGAAAAGCCATGAGCACCCGTTCCGCCATCGAGTGGACCCAATCCACCTGGAACCCCTTGACCGGCTGCACCAAGGTCAGCCCTGGGTGCCAGCATTGCTATGCCGAGCGCATGGCCCATCGCCTCGAGGCGATGGGCCAGCCCAACTACGCCAACGGCTTTCGCCTGACGCTGCACGAGCACGCGCTGGCCGCGCCGCTGGGCTGGAAAAAACCGCAGATGATCTTCGTCAATTCCATGAGCGATCTGTTCCACAAGGACGCGCCTGAAGATTTCATCCAACGCGTGTTCGGCGTCATGCGCGAGGCCCATTGGCACACGTTTCAAGTGCTGACCAAGCGCTCTGAACGTCTGTTGGCGCTGGACGACGCCATCGACTGGCCGGCCAACGTCTGGATGGGCGTCAGCGTCGAGCGGCAGGACTACGCCTTTCGCGTCGATCACCTGCGCGCTACCCATGCGCAGGTCAAGTTTCTGTCGCTGGAGCCGCTGCTGGGGCCGCTCACCCTGGATTTGCGCGGCATCCATTGGGTGATCGTCGGCGGGGAGTCAGGGCCGAAGGCCAGGCCCGTGCAAGAGGAGTGGGTGCAGAGCATTCGCCGCCAGTGCCAGCGCCAGCGCGTGCCCTTCTTCTTCAAACAGTGGGGCGGCGTGCGCAAAAAACAGCACGGGCGCCTGCTCGACGGCCGCACCTGGGACGAGATGCCGCTGTCAGGTGCAGCCGCCAGCGCCTGATCCAAATTGCCCTGAAACCCGCTGACCGGCTGCACCGAGAAGGATCAGCGTTGGGCGTCGGCATAAGCAATAAGTGAACCTCATGAGAAAGCCAAAGCCAAGCAGCAACTGGTTCTTCGTCGACGAATCGGGCGATCCAACCTTCTACGACCGCAAGGGCAATCTCATCGTCGGCCAGGAGGGGTGCTCGTCGATTCTGGTGCTTGGCTTTATCGAAACGCAACAGCCTGAGCCAATCCGGCAAGCTCTGCAATGGCTGCAAAGCGAAGTGATTGCCGATCCTTACTTCGAGGGCGTACCGTCGCTGGCAAAGACCGCCGTGGCGTTTCATGCCAAAGATGATCTGCCGGAGATCCGTTATCGCGTCTTCAAGCTGTTGTCTGATCTGGACTTCAAGGCCCAATTCGTGGTGGCACGCAAGATCGAGCGCGTCTTTCGCAACAGCTTCCACGCCAACGAAGGGGAGTTCTACGATCACCTGGTCTCGCAGCTCTTCAAGAATGCACTGCACCGCCATCAGCTAAATCACGTCTACTTCGCTAAACGCGGCTCACGCAGCCGGCAAGTGCCGCTGTCGAATGCCATCCGTCGCGGGGTCGCTCAATTCGAGAAGCACTGGAATACCCGCGTCACATCTGATGTGACGGTCCAAGCCCAAATGCCGAAAGGTGAGCCTTGCCTGAGCGTGATCGACTACATGAACTGGGCCGTGTACCGCGCGTTTACCCTCGGCGAGATGAGATACTATCGCCAGGTAGAGCAGCATGTCAGCTTGCTGGTGGATCTGTATGACACGGAGAACTACCCCAAGAACTGGTATACGCGCAAGAACACGTTCGACATAAAGAAAATCACCCCGCTGCAGCTAGGTCCGGTTACCGGACGCACGGCGTGAAGCCGGCTTTCACATGCAGTGGAGTGACTTATCTGCTGAAAGTATAGCACAAGGGCTTACGTTTTTCAAGCCCCAGTTTTTTCAGCGGCCAACGCCAACACCGCCAGCGCCTGGCCCAAACCGCCCTGCAACCCGCTGACCGGCTGCACCCAGACAGATCAGCGCCGATGCGGCGACGTATTGACAAGAGTCCTCCAGCAAATACAATAGCTTCCAGGTGTTAGCGCTTCTCAAAAAATGGACGTTGATTGCATGACCGGCATGGAGACCAGGAGGTCCGCGATGGAGGCCGTTTCGACAATTTTCACCCAGATACGCACGCTCGTTCAGCCGCTCAGCGCGGAGCAGCGTCTGCAGCTCATCCAGGACATCGCATCGATGACGCAAGACGAGGCGACTGACCGGGAAACGCCGTCGAAGGCTGAGCAACTAGCCATGGAAGAGGCTTATTGGTACGGGCTGCCTGCTGAGATGCGCGCGCGTTACGTCAACTGCTATGTGGCGATCAAGAACAAGCAGGTCGCCGATCACGACGTGGATCAGCGGGCGCTTTATCTGCGGGTCCGACAGCGCTTCGGCTCTGATCCGGTGGCCATCGTGCGGGCCGACTGGCAGGAACCGCCCCTCTTCGCGATTCGCAGCCCCCGCCTGGAGCGATGACCATGCGCCATCCCTACGACGCAGCTACCCCATACCTTTTCCCGTACTGCCAGTGATTCTGCGTCAGATCGATGGCAGCGCCAGGACATCGCCTCTCTTGGCTTTGGTCGATTCAGGCGCCGACGTGACTATTGCACCCACGGCGCTTCTCACCTCGGTTGGCGCAGAGGAGATCTTCAGCGGTCACCTGCGCGCACATTGGGGTGGAAGGCGCCCTGTGACCGTCTCTCTGGTGGACTTGGAGATCGAGGGGCAACTCCTGCCTGGCATCGAGGTTGCCGGCGATGAACAAGGCCAGGATGTGCTATTGGGACGCACTGTTCTGAACAAGCTAGTGGTGCTGCTGGATGGGCCGCGTCGACTAACAGAGGTGCTGGGCCAAAGGCCTGGCAACAGGTAGTCCTGGGCGGCGAGCCGGGACCGGGCGCGCGGCCGCTGCATCCGGCATGGGTCACGCAGGTGCGCGATCAATGCCAGCGCCAGCGCGTGCCCTTCTTCTTCAAACAGTGGGGTGGTGTGCGCAAGAAGCAGAACGGCCGCCTGCTCGCCGGCCGCACCTGGGACGAGATGCCAGCCCCGGCGCTCACAGCCTGAAGCAGTCTCAAGCCCTACCGCCGATTGCAGGACGCCATCCCTGCTACCCCACGCCCACGCCGGGGCCGCGCCGGAGATGCCGCCCAGACGGCAACGGCCTAGCCACGGACGCCGGCATCGCTGGCCATCCTGGGCGGCAGGCCGGGGCCGGGCGATCGTCCGGCTGATCTATACGCACAGTTGCAGCCTATATCTGCACCAGCTAGAGTTTCTGTATATCTTGCAGAATTCCTTGGTAGTTTGTATAAAAGTACCGAGGTATTGTATAATTTCAACATGAAAAACAGCGACATGATCCTGGTGCTGCTGCGCCAACAGGGCGTCATTCACCTGCAAGATGTCAGGGCGCAAGGTCTCTCGCCCTCCAGTCTCTATTGGCTACAGCGCACGGGGCGAATCGTGCGCGTCGGTCGGGGACGTTATGCGCTGCTGGAGCTGCCTGTGACAGAGCATCACACACTGGCCGAGGCCAGCCGGCGCGCGCCCAAGGCTGTGGTCTGCTTGCTGAGCGCCCTGCGCTTCCACGGATTGACCACGCAAGCGCCCTTCGAGGTATGGTTGGCCATCGCAAACAAGGCCTGGCAGCCCACGCCCTCTGGTCTGCCGCTGCGCTTCGTTCGCTTCTCTGGGGATGCCTTCACCATGGGCGTCGAGATACACGTCGTCGAAAACGTTCAGGTCAAGGTGTATAGCGTTGCCAAAACCGTGGCAGATTGTTTCAAATACCGACACAAGATCGGCCTGGATGTGGCCATCGAGGCGCTGAGAGATGCGCTGCATCAACGCAAAGCCACTGTCGACGAACTGTGGCAATTTGCGGAGATCTGTCGCGTTCAGGCCGTCATCAAGCCCTACATCGAAGCGATGCTATGACAAAGCCCACCGTCGCCAACCTGCCAGCCTCTGTTCGCCAGCGCCTTCTCAACCTGAGCCATCAGCGTCAGGAAGATTTCAACCTGGTGCTATCGCTCTACGCCATTGAACGGCTCCTCTACCGCCTGTCACAGTCGCCTTATGCGGGTCAGTTCGTGCTCAAGGGCGCCGTGCTCTTTTCCATCTGGACTGGCAAGCTGCATCGCCCCACCCGTGATCTCGACCTGCTGGGCTTCGGCGACACATCAGCCGGGAATCTAAATAAGGTGTTTCAGGCCATCTGCCGGCAAGCTGTGCCTCCTGATGGCATGGTCTTCGATGCCGGTAGCATCCGTATCACCCAGATTCTCGAGGGGCAGGAATATGGCGGCCAGCGCCTGCAAATGAAGGCCATGTTGGACACGGCGCGCGTTTCTTTGCAGATCGACATCGGGACTGGGGATGCGATTACGCCAAGAGCACGCCTGGCACACTATCCCACGCTGCTCGATTTTCCTGCGCCGGAGTTGCGGTCCTATCCCAAAGAAACCGTCGTTGCCGAAAAGCTGCACGCGATGGTCGCCCACGGCGTCATCAACAGCCGCATGAAGGATTACTATGACCTATGGCTTCTATCTCGGCTGTTTGACTTCGAGGGATCCCTCTTGACTGACGCCATCCGCGCCACCTTTCAACGCCGCGCTACACCTGTGCCTGCATCGACGCCGATCGCACTGAGCAGACTCTTCGCGCAGGATGCACAGAAAATCGCACAATGGAAGGCGTTTCTGAGCCGCAGCCGGCTTGACATCGGCGATGAGTCGTTCGAGCAGGTCGTTACCAACCTCGATTTGTTCCTGGGGCCGCCCTCTCGATCGGCCGCCGCCGGGATATTCTTCGCCGCATTGTGGCCCCCAGGTGGGCCGTGGACTCCATCTGCCCCTATGCCATAGGGACTACACCCTCCGCGCGCGGCTCAACCGCCTGTCGCTGAAGCGCCTGCCCGGCCGCCTGCTGGCCGGCCGCACTTGGGACGAGATGCCGGCCCCGGCGCTCACAGCCTGAGGCGGTCTCAAGCCCTACCGCCGATTGCAGGACGCCATCCCTGCTACCCCACGCCCACGCCGGGGCCGCGCCGGAGATGGCCGTGCGCCTGCGCGCAGGGCAAGTGTGGTTGTGCGCTTGTCCAGGGCCTTGAGAAACTGGGGTTCGCTGGCAAGGCAACCTGTCATCATTTGACACCTGTAACGTAACACGGTACAATCGTCTCGTGATACGCAACATCCGGCACAAGGGTCTGGCAGCGCTTTATCAAGATGATGAAACCAGAGGCATGCATCAGGCGCATGCCAAACGGTTGCGCCAGATCCTTGCGTTGCTCGATTCAGCTACAACCGTCGCCGACATGAATGCACCCGGGCTGCGGCTGCACACGTTGCGCGGCAGTTTGTAAGGCTTCTACGCCGTGACCGTGTCCGGAAATTGGCGGGTCATCTTTCGTTTCGAGGACGGAGACGCCTTGGATGTGGACTACCTCGATTACCACTAGGAGCCAATGATCCATGCCTATGAAGAATCCCCCTCACCCCGGTGAGATTATCCGTGATCTGTACATCGAACCGCTGGAACTGACGGTTACGCAGGCTGCGGCCGGGTTGGGCGTCAGCCGCAAGACGCTGTCCCTGTTGCTCAACGGCCATGCCGGCATCTCACCGGAGATGGCCGTGCGCCTGTCGAATTTCTATAAGTCTGTGACAGCCAGTCCTCGGTTAGTGCATTTTCTTGTTTTATGTTATGGTAATTGCATCTAGGATAATTATCGCGACACAGGACAAGAAAGATGTCTCCCGATCTGCCCATCCGTACCCTCAGTGAACGCGAGTCGCGCTTGTTGAGCAGATTAGCCGCGACCGGTCACGCGATCTTCACCGTGGCCGACGCCCAAGGAATGTTCGATGGTGACAGCGCCGGCCTGCCACTTGTGCTGCATCGTCTGGCCGTCAAACGCTGGCTGCAACGTCTTGAGCGCGGCAAGTATCGCCTCATCCCTCTGGAAGCTGGGCCTGAAGCTCAGTGGGCCGAACACGACTACCTGATGGCGGCAGCGCTGATACAGCCTTATTATCTGGCCTACGGAACCGCGCTGCATTACTATGGCTATAGCGAACGCCAGCCCCGGCCCGTGTGGATCGCCACCACGCAACGCAAACGCCCCCTCACGGTGGATGGCACCCTCTTTCGTTTCGTCACACTCGGCGCGGCCAAATTCTTCGGCTACACCACGATCCAGCTACTGGATCAGCCAGTGCAGATAGCCGGGCGGGAGAAGGCCATCGCGGATGGTTTTGACCATCCAGCGTATTGCGGCGGTGTGCTGGAGCCGGCGAAGGGCCTATGGTTTGGCAGCGATGAATTGGACCTGGACAAGTTGATCGAGGTCAGCCGGCGACTGGGCAACCGTGCTGGCCAGCGCCGGCTAGGTTACTGGCTGGAACGCCTGAACCTGGCCGATGATGCCATGCTGGCGCGATTGTCGCTCCCCGAAGAACGCAACTACGCGTTGCTCGACCCGGCCGGACTGCGTAGCGGGCCAAAGGATGCCCGCTGGCGCTTGATTGTCAACATACCTGAAGGGCAGTTGCTGGAATGGCGAGGACACTGATATGATCAGCGAACGAGAATGCTGCCGCATTCTGGACACAGGATCTGACCGACCAGATGCCAGGGGTTCCCCTGCCTGCGTGGGATGCCGTCCAGAAGGATATCGAACAACTTTTGGCTGAATTGCTGTCAATGGCGTGAGCCGTAAGACGCTGACCATACAGGTCAATGCCCACGCCGGGGCCGCGCCGGAGATGGCCGTGCGCCTGTCCAGGGCCACAGACAAGATTCTCGCCCATATACCCCATTGATTTGCCTGTGCTCGCAGGCGAAGAAGTCATCAGCGTCGGGGCCAGAGCGCTCTTGCACACGCTCTTGTTCCTGTGCCCGTGACCCCCTCGTCATTCCGGCGAACTCCTCCATGACTCCACCCCCAAACCCATCTCACAACGCCATGATACACACCCGGTGGGGGCCGATGATCTCCGAGATGGCAGGCAGCAGCGCCGGTGGGATCGGTTCATCGGTGTTCAAGACCATGATCGCCTGCCCCCGCGGGCTGCGCCGGCCCACGTGCATGAAGGCGATGTTGATGTCGTTGCGCCCCAACAGCGCGCCGATGGCCCCAATTACCCCCGGCTTGTCATAATGCCAGGCGACGAGGAAATGCCCGCGGGCCAGAAAATCGACCCACAACTCCTCGATGGCCACGATGTAGGGCGCGCCGCCCAAGACGCTGCCCCGCACACTGGCCGCCTCCCCACCCCCGCGCACGCACAGCGTCACCATGTTCTCGTACCGCTCGAAATGCTGCCGCTGCCGGTGCTCCGAGAGGATGATGCCCCGCCGCCGGGCGATCAGATCCGCGTTCACGATGTTCACCCGCTCCTCCACCACGCCTGCCAACAGCCCGCGCAGCGCCGCAGCCTGCAAAATGGTGGTGTCATACTCGGCCAGAGGCCCGTACACATGCATCTCCAACGCCTGCACCTGCATCGGCGCAAATTGGGTGAGAAAACGGCCCAGCGTCTCCACCAGTTCGATGAATGGGGTGATAAACTCGATGTGGCTGCTGGGGATCAGCGGGGCATTGACCGCGTAACGGGCCGGCCGCCCGGCCAGCACGTCCACCACCTGCTCGGCGGCATCGATCGCCACCTGATCCTGGGCCTCGGCCGTGCTGCCCCCGATGTGCGGCGTCACGATCAGCCGGGGATGCGTGCGCAGGGGCGAATCGGGCGGCAGCGGCTCCTGCGTGAACACATCCAGGGCCGCGCCGGCCACATGGCCGCTGTCCAGGGCCGGCAACAGCGCCTCTTCATCAATGATGCCCCCGCGGGCGGTGTTGATCAGCCGCACCCCTGGCTTGCACTGGGCCAGGCGGCGGGCGTCGAGCAGCCCGCGCGTGGCCTCGTTCAGGGGGAGATGCACGCTGATAAAGTCACTTTCGGCCAGCAAGCGATCCAGATCCACCAATTCCACCCCGATGTTGCCGGCGTACTCGGCAGAGACATAGGGATCGTAGGCCAGCACGCGCAGGTTCAGCCCCAGCACGCGCGCAGCCACCTGCCCCGCCACCCGGCCCAGGCCGATCAGGCCCAGGGTTTTGCCCCGCAACTCTACCCCCATGAATGCATTGCGGTTCCATCCCCCCTGCGCCAGCGTCTGCCGGGCGGCGGGGATGTGCCGGGCCAGGGCCAGGAGCAGGGCCAGGGTGTGCTCTGCCGCGGCCGAGACATTGCCCGTGGGCGCATTGACGACGATGATGCCGCGCTGCGTGGCCGCGGCCACATCCACATTGTCGATGCCTACGCCGGCGCGGGCGATCACCTTCAGCGAGTCCGCGGCGGCGATCAGCGCCGCGGTCACCTGCGTGCTGCTGCGGATGATCAGCGCATCATACGGGGGGATGAGGGCGGCGAGGGCCGCGGGGCTGAGATCGGTGCGAACATCGACTTCGCAGCCAGCCTCTTGCAACAGCTTCAGGCCGGCCGGGGCCAGAGAATCGGAAACGAGGACACGGAAAGGGGGCATGGGGAGATAGAGAGGGGAGATAGAGAGGGGGAGAGGAAAAGATATTTGCGTTTGAAATGATTTTTATCGCAAAGGCGCAGAGGGCGCAGAGAATGCGCAGAGGTTTTTTATCTTTGCGTTTGAAATGATTTTTATCGCAAAGGCGCAGAGGGCGCAGAGGATGCGCAGAGGTTTTTTATCTTTGCGTTTGAAAAAATCCTTTGCGTTCTTTGCGTCTTTGCGATTAAAAAATCTTTTGTGTTTGAAATGATTTTTATCGCAAAGGCGCAGAGGATGCGCAGAGGATGCGCAGAGGTTTTTTTGTCTTTGCGTTTGAAAAGGATCTCTGCGTTCTTTGCGTCTTTGCGTTTGAAAAAAATCTTTGCGTCTTTGCGATTAAAAAAATCTTTCCCGCACGTATCAGCGCCACAGCAGGGGCAGATAATGGGCGCCGGCGATACGGCCATCTTGGCTGATTTCGCTCAGGCTGGTGCGGGCGGTGAAGGTGAAAGGCTCGCCCGCCGCGGCCGCGGGCAGAGCCGAAAGCAGCGTGGCATAGCGCCCGCTGTCCGCGGCCAGGGTCTCGGTCAGGATGGCGGCGGGGCCGGGCAGCGTCACCGGGCCTGCCGCCAGCAACTGCAACTGATCCGCCGGCGTCTGATTGCCCCAGAGGATGTCCAGGGGCTGGGCCGCGTGGGCGCCGACCAGAGGCTGCGCCGGCTGAATCGCCAGCCAGGGGCCAACCGGCGTCGATGTGGGCGTAGCAGTCGGCGTGGCGGTGCGGGTGGGCGTCGGCGTGGACGTGGCAGTGGGCGTGGCTGTGCGGGTGGGCGTGGGTGTGCGCGTGGGTGTGGCGGTGGGGAAAGCCGTGGGTGTGGCGGTGGGGGAAGCCGTGGGTGTGCGGCTGGGCGTGGGGGTCGAGGTAGGCGCTTCGAAGGGTAAGAAGAGCCGGCCATGGCCGTAGCCCTGATCCGGCCCCGGCTGGCCCAGATCCAGCGCCTGCGAGGTGATGTAACTCTGGATCTGGTTGAGCGACCAGGCGGGATAGCGGCTGATCAAGGCGGCAGCGGCGCCGGCCACATGCGGGGCCGCCGCGGACGTGCCGAAGAAGCCGCTGCCCCCCTGCTCGAAGGGAAGCATGTCGCTGTAGCCCAGGCTGCGGGTGCTGACGCCATCATACGCCGCCAGTTCGGGCTTTAGCCGGCCATCGCTGGTAGGCCCGCGGCTGCTGAAACTCTCCAGCGGATAGGCATTGTGCCAGAAGACTGCGCCCACGCTCAAACTTTCCACCGCGTCCGCGGGCTGCACGATCGATCCCGCGGCGGTGCGGTGCTCCAGATCGACCGTGTCCACAAAAAGCTGCAAGGTGCGGGCCTGCCCGCCAAAGCGATTGATGACAAAGCCGTACGCGCCCGCGCCTGTGGCCGTGTGGCAGAGGGCCTCGGTGGGGGGGATGCTGCCATTTTGGGCGTTGACGCTGCGGGCCACGACATCGTTGCCCCGGTAGAGGTAGAGATCGTAGTCATCCAGCCCGGTCGGCCAGGCGTCCCAGGTGAGATAGCCGCACACCTGCTGCCCCGCCTGCAAAGAGATGCTGTTGGTCTCATCCCCGGCTGCGAAATCGTGCAAGTTGTTGCCGCGGCCATCGAACAGGCCGCGATAGTGCCGCTGCGCCTGGTTGCCGGCGGAATTCACCCAGAGGATGCCCGCCTGCCAGGCCGAGCGCACGATGTCGGCGATGACCCCGCTGCCATTTCCCGGCCCGGTGTTGAACCAACTGATCGAGTGTACGATCACCCGCACGTTCTGGCTGCGGGCATAGGCCACGGCGTTGGCCAGCTCCACCTCGGTGTCGAAGGCCAGGAGATAGAGTTGGGCGCTGGCGGCCATGTCCTGCACGATCTCGGCCACAGCCGCGCCGTGCCGCCCCTCCTCGAACACGCCATCCGCCCGGAAGTTGCGGGTGATTACCGCGCCCAGTTCCCCCTGGGCCTGCAACTGCTGCCAGCCCTGGAAGCCGGTATCGATCACGGCCACCCGCACCCCCTGCCCGGTCCAGCCGGAAGCTTCCCAGGGGAAGAGGCCGGCCGCGAATTTGCCTTCGCTGATCACCGCCGGCAGATGCGGGGCCGGGGGCCGCACCTGCACCACGCCCGGCTGCGCGGCCAGCGCCGGCAGCGCGGCCGCGGGCAAGATCACCTGAAACAGATCGCCGCTGCGCCCCTCCAGCCGGGCGGTCGCGGGCAG
>JABWBG010000124.1 GCA_013360575.1 Caldilineales bacterium | reverse complement strand
TCCTCGCCCTGGTCGTCGTGGTCGCTGCCGCCGGCTTCACCATCCTCGGCTCAGGCATCGATTCCCTCACCCAGCAGGTCGCTGCCTTCCTCGGCGGCGTCTGATCCGATCACCCGGCATCACCACGGAGACGCAGGGCCCAGGACACCATCCACCAGCGTCGCAGCCAAACCTGGGCGCTGCGTCTCCGGCATTGTCCCTCTTTTCCCCAGCCATTCTTCGCCATGATCGCCGCACGCAGGGTTCACCCCTCCCCACTGTCATGTCCCTGCACCACCTTCGCCGTGAAAACGGCCAAAGCTTTGCAGAATTGGCCATCATCCTGCCCCTGCTGGTGTTGCTCACACTGGGCGTGCTGGATCTGGGCCGGGGCGTCAGCGCCTACATTATGCTGACCAATGGCGCTCGCGAGGGCGCCCGCTGGCTCAGCATCCATCCCACCGATACGAACGGCGCTCGCCAGCGGGCCATGGCTGAAATCGAGCGACTGGGGGCGGACAACACGAATACAACCATCACGGCCAGCAGCGGCGGCAGCGGCCAACTTGCCACAGTGACCATCGACCACGCCCTGCCCTTTCTCTCCGGTCTCTTGGGCAGCAGCGCCATCAACATCCGGGCGGCCGTGAGCATGCCCATCTTCTAGGGGGCGAGATCTCTGCCAGGAGCGACGAGGCCTTTCCGCTGGCATCGCCCCTCCGGCTCCGCCCCTGCTTTACCCCCTTCTACCCCCACCATGCGTCGCTTACCGATCCTCTCCACCCTGCGCCGCCGGCTTGAGCAGGAGCAAGGCTCCGCTCTGGCCTATTTTGTGATCTCATTGACGGTGTTGTTGGGGTTTGCGGCCCTGCTCCTCGACCTGGGCATCGGTTTTCTGGAGCGACGCCACATGCAGAACGGCGCGGATGCCGCGGCGCTGGCCGGCGCCCGCGTGCTGGCTCTGGGCGGCAACACCACCGCCATCAACACCGAGGTGGCGCGCCTGGCCACGGCCAACGGCGTCAGCGATTACAGTTGGAGCCTGATCGATGGCGGCAATGGGGTGCAGGTGCGGGCCGACACCACCTTCGACACCTGGTTCGCCAGGGTTTTTGGCCTGAACGCCATCGCCACCGGCGCCACCGGCGCCGCCACCCTGGCGGCGGTGGTGGAAACAGGCAACCTGCTACCCATGACCACCTCGTGCCAGGCCTTCACCTACCAGGCCAGCTACCGCATGTGGGCCAGCGAGGATATGGAATCGCCCGGCAATTTCGGGTGGCTGGATTGGGATGGCCGGCCGGTGGGCAACTCCGAGTTGGCCAGCAATATCGCCAACCCGGCGCAAAGCGGCAGTTGGAGCATCAACCAATGGATTCCCTCCGGCCCCGGCGTGCAGGGCAGCAGCCAGGTAGAAGCGGCCCTCAGCACCTGGATCGGGCGGCACGTGACCATCCCCCTGTATGACACCGTGATCGGTACAGGCAGCGGCACCGAATACCGCATCTGCGGATTTGGCCAATTCGTGCTCACCGGCTTCAACTTCCAGGGCAGCGACAAATGGGTCGAAGGCTATTTCATCCGCCATATCCTTCCCGGCGCCAGAAGCGGCAACGGGCCTGATTATGGGGTGCGCACCGTGCGCATCACCCAGTGATTTGATCTCCCCTCTTTCCAGGATTTCCCCGCCATGAAACGCAGCAGCACCATCTGGTGGATCGCCGCCATCATCTTCGCCCTCCTCGCCGGAGTCATCACCTATCAGACCCTCTCCACCGCCATGCCTGCCACGGCGCAGGTCAGCGAAGAGGGGACGCAGCCGGTAGTGGTGGCGCTCTCCGCCATTCCCTTCCGGCGCTCGATTGGCGAAAATGAGATCGCCATCCGCCAGTATCCCCCCCACGTCATCCCCGCCGGCGCTGCCACCAGCATCGATCAGGTGGTGGGCAAGATGTCACGCCGGCAGATCTCCGTCGGCGAGGTGATCCTGGTGGACGATCTGGTCACGCCCGACATCGTCACCCGCCAGTTGGCCCTGTCGGTGCCCAAGAGCAAGGTGGTGATGGCGGTGCCGATCACGTCGATGTTGCTCAGCAATCGCCTGGTATCACCCGGCGACCGCATCGACCTGATCGGCAGCTTCGATCTGCGCCTGCAAGACAGCGCGGGCACGGTCATCGGCGAGAGCATCGCCGCCTTGCAAAATCTGGAAGTGCACGCCATCATCCTGCCCAGCACTGTGATCAACGCCGAGGGCGAGGCAGCCAAGGCCCCGGCAGATACGGGCACGTTCAGCGGGCTGGACGCCAAAGAGCAGGCGGTGCTGCTGGCCGTGGATATCCAGGACGCGCTGGTGCTGCGCCACATCCTCGACTTCGGCGGCGTGCTCGATCTCACCCTGCGGGCGCCGGACGATGAGACCCTGACGCAGACCGTGCCCGTGGACGGTGGGTATTTAATCAACCGTTATCGCATCAATATCCCATAATTTAATCATTAATCATTGATAATTAATGATTAACCCTTCCCCACGGGAAAGACACCATGACACGTCCACAACGGTTTTTCTACCTCACGCAAGATGCGGCGCGGCGGCAGGCGCTGGAAGGGATCATCGACCTGCCAGGCGCCAAATTGAGCCGCGAGCAGGGGCACAGCGAACTGCTGCGCGATCTGCCCACGCGGCCCCCGGATCTGCTCTTCGTCGATGGAGAGTATCCCGGCGCCCTGGGTTTGATCCGCAGCCTGCACGAAAACTACGCGGATTTGCCCATCGTCGCCGTGGCCAACATCGAGGATCTGGAAGTGCTGCGCCAAGCGATGCTGGCCGGCGCGGACGGGTTCCTCACCCGCCCCTTCCAGGCCGCCAGCGTCTCAGAGACGCTGCACGCGTTCAAAGCCGCGCAGCTAAAGCGCAGCGGAGCGCCGAGCGGCCTGAGCATTGCCGTGGCCAGCCTGAAAGGGGGCGTGGGCAAAAGCACCATCGCCGCCAATCTGGCCGTGGTGATGCAGCAGCAGAAGAAAAAGGAAGTGATCCTGCTGGAAGGACACCATGGCCTCAGCGATCTCTCGATCATGCTGAATGTGTATCCGCCGCACACCCTGGCCAGCCTGGCCGAGAAGACAGAGGTGGATGTGGACATGGTGAAAGGCCTGCTGCACCGGCACAGCAGCGGCGTGCAGTTCCTGGCCGCGCCCACCAGCGTCAGCGACATGGTGGAGCTGTCCGCCGCGGCCTGGGTCAGCCTGCTGGGCGCGCTGAAAAGCCTGGCGGAAGTGCTGATCATCGACACCGCGCCCAGCGCGGATGTGGCCCTGGCCCAAACCCTGAACGCCTGCGACCACGCCCTGATCATCTCCAGCCCGGAGATGCCGGGCCTGCGCCGGGCGCTGGATGTGATCGAGGCGATGCACGCGGACCCGGAAAACGCCACGCAGCCGCATCTCATCCTCAACCGCGCGGACATGCCCGGCGGCATCCGCGAAGCCGACATCACCGGCAAAATCGGCGAGCGCGTGGCCATGACCTTGCCGCACGACCCCACTCTGGCCACCTTTGCCCTCAACCGGGGCATTCCCTTCGTGCTCAGCCATCCCCGCTCCCGGCTCAGCCACCGCATCGCCGGCCTGGCCGACATCCTGCTGGCCGAGCAGGAGCCGGAGGGCAGCCGCAATCGCTTCTCGTTGCCGTCCCTGTCCCTGGGCCGCGGCCAGCAGCTCAGCCACCAGACGATCTGACCATGCCCACGCTGCTGATCCTGAACCTCGCTTTTTTTGCCGGCTGGGTCGTCAATCTGGCCATCGACCTGATCCCGACGCGCCGCCCGCTGCGGCAAGGCTGGGTCATTCCCCTGGCGCGGCTGGCGCCGGACTGGTTCGAATCCCGCTCCTGGCTGGAAAGTACGCGCTGGCAGCGGCTGCGCACCGTCATGGTGTGGGTGCTGGCAGGGGGGCTGACCTGGCTGGCCTACCGGCAGGTGGGCATAGGGTTGGAGATGACGGCGCTCTGTCTCTACGCCTGGTTCCTGCTGGCCGTGGCCTTCATCGACCTGGAGCACCGGCTGGTGCTGAACCGCATGCTGCTGGCCGGGCTGCCCCTGCTGCTGTTCGGCGGCGTGACGCTGGGCCACCCCACGGTGATGCTCGTTTCACCGCCCCGCCTCTCCCCACTGATCGGCGCGGGGGTCGGGTTTCTGTTCTTTCTGGCCCTGGCTCTGGTCTGGCCGGGGGCCATGGGCATGGGGGATGTGAAGCTGGCCGGCTGGATCGGGCTGGCGCTGGGCTACCCCGGCATCCTCCCTGCCCTGATCATCGCTATTGGCAGCGCGGGCGTGGCCGGGTTGATCCTGCTGATTGCTTATCGCTTCCGCCGCGGGCTTACCATCGCCTACGCTCCTTATCTCTCTCTTGGCGCTATTATTGTTCTGTTTGGTTGGTAGGTTGGTAGGTTGGTAGGTTGGTTGGTTGGTAGGTTGGTTGGTTGGTAGGTTGGTTGGTTGGTTGGTTGGTTAGTTGGTTGGTTTTTGTGAGTTATTAATTAATCGTTATTCTTTGAGTATTGCACATGGATCCTCTGCTTTTTGTTACTTTTCTCGTTGTTCTGGCTGTGTTGGTGCTCTTTGTCGGGCTGCACAGGGCCTTGGGCTGGACGCGCGAGGTGGAGGCGCAGTTCGAGCAGCGCTTCGCCCCCGCCTCGTACGGGCAGGCCCCGGGCCTCCCCATCGAGCAGAATTTGGATCAGATCCTGGCCAAGACCTCCCGCGCCAAACGCTTGCAGATCGAGCTGAATCTGGCCGACATTAACCTGACGGTGGGCGAGTATCTGCTGGTGCGGGCAGCGCTGGTGGCAGGCGGGCTGATCCTGGGCACCATCATCTCCGGCCAACTGCTGGGCGGCGTGCTGTCGGGGGTGGTGATGCTGTGGCTGCCCCGGCTCTACATCCGCCGCCGCCAGGACAAGCGCACCAAGCTGTTCAATAACCAGTTGCCCGATGTAGTCAACCTGCTCGTCAGCTCCCTGCGCGCGGGCTATGGCCTGCGCCACGCCCTCACCGTCGTGGTCGAGGAAATGCCGGATCCCTCGGCCAAAGAGTTCGGGCGGGTGATGCGGGAGATCCTGCTCGGCTACAGCCTCGATGACGCCCTGGGCCACCTGGTCGAGCGCAATCGCAGCGACGATCTGGAACTGCTCGTCACCGCCATCCAGATCCAGAACGATGTGGGCGGCAGCCTGGCCGATACGCTGGAGACGATCAGCAGCACCATCCGCGATCGCATCCTGATCAATGGCGAAATCCGCACCCTGACCGCGCAGCAGCGCTTCAGCGGATCCATTCTGGCCGGGCTGCCTTTCCTGCTGGCCACGGCCCTGACCCTGCTCAACCCCGAATACATGATGGAGCTTTTCCAGCCCGGTTGGCCCATCCTCATCCCCATCGCCGTGGTGATCATGGTCGCCTGCGGCTACATCATCATGCAGCGCATGCTCACCATCGACTTCTGACCACTGACCCCTGACCCCTGACCCCTGCCATGTACCTCTCGACCGCCCCTGTCAATCCCTGGTTGCACATCTGGTTCAGCCCCCGCCGCGCGGTGGCGACGATCGTGGAGATGGACCCCCGCCGCGCCATCATCCAGATCTCGGCTCTGTCCGGCATCTCGTTGTTTTCGTTGGTGAACCTGAACCCGCCCCGCTCCCCGCAGGCGTTGCTGATCAATCTGGGCATGGCGATCATCCTGGGCGCGCTGTTCGGGCTGATCTTCCTCTATCTGGGCAGCCGTTTGCTGCACCGCAACCTGCGCTGGTGGGGCAGCAGCGCCTCGTTGGAAGAGGTGCGGGTGGCGATGGTCTGGGCCACCCTGCCGCGCACCCTTTTGCTCAGCCTGTGGCTGCTGCCCTTCCTCCCCCCCTTCGCCGGGACGGTGGTGGATGGCCAGTTGTCCTCATTCTATGTCCTCTTCGTGACCGGCCTGGCGGTCGTGTGCCTGAGTTGGGAGTTATTCATCTTCCTCCAGGGCATGACGGCAATCGACCGGCTCTCTTTGCCGCGGCTGCTGGCGGCGGGAATCGTGGCCTCGACCCTTTTCCTGGCCGCCACAGCTGCGCTCTTTCTGCTGATGCGCTCGCTGGCGCTGCGGCTGACGCCGACCACGTCGCCGATCTTCACCGTCAGCCTGCTGGTGATGGGGCTGATCCTGAGCCTGTTGGCAGCCTTGCGCAGCACGGATGACACAGAACCGGAAGAAGGGGCGGCAACACGGCTGGAAAGCTGGCGGCCGGCGCTACAAAACCTGGACGAGATGGCACTGGCCCGGCCCTGGAGCGAGCGCATCGCCCGGCCCCTGTGGCGGCGTGTGCAAAGGCTGGGCGAACGCATCACCCCGCAGAACCGCATCGCCGCCCTGCAGAAAGAATTGCTGATCGCCGGCCATCCCCGCGGGCTAACCCTGACCGATTTCCTGGGCCTGCGCTTCCTCTCCGTGGCCCTGATCGGCGCGCTGGTGGTGCTCTACAGCACCCTGGCCGGCGGCGGGCCGCAGACCTTCGCTATCCTGGGCATGGGGTTCATTCTGGGCTGGAACCTGCCCGATTTCTGGCTGCGCAAACGGATCAGCAAGCGGCAAAAAGAGATCCAGCGCTCCCTGCCCGACGCCCTGGACATGCTCTCCATCTGCGTGGATGCGGGGCTGGGCTTCGAGGCCGCCATCCTGCGGGTTTCGGGCAAGTGGGATAACGAACTGGCCCGCGAATTGCAGCGGGTGGTGAACGAGATCCGGGTGGGCGTGCGCCGCTCCGAGGCCTTGCACAACCTGACGGAACGCTGCGATGTGCCCGATGTGGCCAGTTTCGTGGCCATCCTCATCCAGGCCGACCGCCTGGGCATCAGCATCGGCCCCGTCCTGCAAAGCCAGTCGGAGCAGATGCGCGTACGCCGCCGCCAGCGCGCCGAAGAGGAAGCGCAGAAAGCGCCGGTGAAGATGCTCATGCCCCTGGCCCTTTTCATCCTGCCTGCCACGTTTGCCGTCAGCCTCGGCCCGGCAGTGCCCCGCATCATGCGCATGTTTGGCTGATCCCTCTCCTCCCTCTCCCCCTCTCCCCCTGATCATCATGGCTGCCGATTCCCTTCTCCACGATCCTCGATACCCGCAACTGCAAGAAAGCATGCAAACGGGGGCCTGGGCGCAGGCCCAAGACCTGTTGCGCGGGCTGAGCGCCGACTTTCCGCAGGAGCCGCGGCTGCGCGGGCTGACGCAAGAGATGGCGATCAAGGCGCAGGTGGACGCCAGTTGGGCAGCCACCGCGGGCAAACCGCGGCTGTTTCACAATCTGGGCCGCTGGCTGCGCTGGCTGGCAGGATTGACCATCCTCTTCGCCATCCTGGCGGGGGCCGCGCGGCTCTATCGTGATGTCGTCGCCCCCCAACAACTGCTCAACGCCGCCGCATCGACGCTGCAGAAGACTCTCGACCAGGGCGCGACGGCGCTGGCTGCCAACGAGTTCGAGGCAGCCATGGCCGCGTATGAACAGGCCCTGAGCCTCGATCCGGGCAACGCGGCGGCCCAGGAGGGCCTGGCGCAGGTGCAGCAACAACTGGTCTTGCAACGGCGCTATGAAGAGGCCCTGGCCCAACTGCAAGCTGGCGAGCGCGCCGCTGCCATCGCCGCCCTGGAACAATTGGAGGCAGACGCGCCCGGCTTCCGCGACGTGGGCAAACGCCTGGCCGCGCTACAGGCCGAGACGGAGATCGCCCATCTTTACAGCCAGGCCAACGCCGCGTTTCAGGCGGGCGAGTGGGCAGAGACGATCCGCCTGTACGAAAACCTGCGCAGCCGCAACAGCGACTATCGCAGCGCCGAAGTGGACGCCAGCCTGGCCCAGGCCTACCGCGCGGCCGCGGACGAAGCCCTGAGCAGAGTAAGCGAAGATGCCAACGCCCTGGGCGCGGCCCTGGATCCTTTGCGGCGGCTGGCGCAGTTGCGCCCCACCGACCGCGCCATCGTGCAGGAGATCACCGCGCTGGAGACCTTCCAGCGCGGCCAGGAAGCGATCGACGCGGGCAATGGCCAGCGCGGGCTGGATCTGCTGCTGCCGATGTACGAAAAACAGCCCGATTTCCTGCACGGCGCCCTGGCTGCGGCGGTGTACCGCGGCTATCTGCTGCTGGGCGACGCCCTGGTGCAGCAAGGGGATCGCTTGCAAGCCTTTGCCCGCTACAGCCAGGCTGCCGGCGTGGCCGTAGCCGACAAAGGGGAAGCCAAACTGCGCATGGAAGCAGTCGGCGTGGGATTGACGCCCACCCCCACCCCCACCCCCACCGCCACCCCCACCATCACACCGGCGCCCTCGGTCACCGTTGCGCCCACGGCCACCCCGCCCCCCATCCACTGGTTCAAAGGCTGGATCGCCTTCCGCAGCGACCGCGACGGCAGGGATGGCCTCTATGTGATGCGACCCGATGGCAGCGGCCAGCGCCCGGTGGATGACGCGGCCAAAGAGTGGCTGGCCGAGCGCTACGAACAAGAACGCTGGTCGCCCGATGGCACGACGCGCATCTTTGCCGCGGCCGCGCCGGGCGGCGGCAACAAAGATGTCAACCTCTACATCTTCCGCGCGGACCTGCCCGGCATGACCGAGAAGGACGTCAAGGTGAGCCTCGTCGGCGACACCCTCACGCTGCGCGGCGAGCGCCGGCGCGAGACCGAGTCGGAATCGGGCAACGTCCACCGCACCGAGCGCGTGTTCGGCGCCTTCGAGCGCACGTTCACGCTGCCGGCGCCGGTGCGCGGTGACCAGGTCAAGGCCAGCTACCGCAACGGTGTCCTCGAGATCCGCGTGCCCAAGGCCGAGGAGGCCCGGGTGCGTGAAATCGAGGTGAAGGTCGGCTAAGCTGCCGCGCCCTCGAACGAACGAACACGGCCACGCGGGCGCCCACGGGGCGCCGCGTGGCCCGAGCACGGAACGAACCGGAGGAACGACATGGGCAAGGTCATCGGCATCGATCTGGGCACCACGAACTCGTGCGTGGCCGTCATGGAAGGCGGCGAGCCCAAGGTCATCGCCAACGCCGAGGGTTTCCGCACGACCCCGTCGGTCGTGGCGTTCTCGAAGTCCGGCGAACGCCTCGTGGGCCTGGTGGCGCGCCGGCAGGCGGTGACCAACCCCGCGAACACGGTCTATTCGATCAAGCGCTTCATGGGCCGCCGCCACGCCGAGGTGGGCAGCGAGATGAAGCTCGTGCCTTACGAGGTCGTCTCCGGCCCGCACGGCGACGCGCGCGTCAAGGCCGGCGGCGGCGAGTACTCGCCGCCCGAGATCTCCGCGATGATCCTGCAGAAGATGAAGCAGACCGCGGAGGAGTACCTCGGCGAGAAGGTGACCGAGGCGGTCGTCACCGTGCCCGCCTATTTCAACGACTCGCAGCGGCAGGCGACCAAGGACGCCGGCCGCATCGCGGGCCTCGACGTCAAGCGTATCGTCAACGAGCCCACCGCCGCGGCGCTCGCGTACGGCCTCGACAAGAAGAAGGACGAGAAGGTCGCGGTCTTCGACCTCGGCGGCGGCACGTTCGACATCTCGATCCTCGAGATCGGCGACGGCGTGTTCGAGGTGCGCTCGACGAACGGCGACACCCACCTGGGCGGCGACGACTTCGACCAGAAGATCATCGACTGGCTGGCCGAGGAGTTCCGCAAGCAGGAGGGCATCGACCTGCGCAAGGACCCGATGGCGCTCCAGCGGCTCAAGGAGGCCGCGGAGAAGGCCAAGTGCGAGCTGTCGGGCACGCTGCAGACCGACGTCAACCTGCCGTTCATCACCGCCGACGCCAACGGCCCGAAGCACCTGAACCTCACGCTGACGCGCGCGAAGCTCGAGCAGATCGTCGCCGACCTGGTCGAGCGCTGCCGCGGACCGGTCGTCCAGGCGCTCAAGGACGCCGGGCTGCAGCCGTCGCAGATCGACGAGGTCGTCCTCGTCGGCGGCTCGACGCGCATGCCCCGCGTGCAGGAGCTGGTGAAGGAGATCTTCGGCAAGGAGCCGCACCGGGGCGTCAACCCCGACGAGGTCGTCGCGATCGGCGCGGCCATCCAGGGCGCCGTGCTCGCCGGCGACGTGCGCGACGTCGTGCTGCTCGACGTGACGCCGCTCTCGCTCGGCATCGAGACGCTGGGCGGGGTCATGACCACGCTGATCACGCGCAACACCACGATCCCGACCAAGAAGAGCGAGGTCTTCTCGACCGCGTCCGACAGCCAGCCCTCGGTGGAGATCCACGTGCTGCAGGGCGAGCGGCCGATGGCCGCGGGCAACAAGAGCCTCGGCAAGTTCCACCTCGACGGCATCCCGCCGGCTCCGCGCGGCGTGCCGCAGATCGAGGTCACGTTCGACATCGACGCCAACGGCATCCTTCACGTCTCCGCGAAGGACCGGGCGACGAGCAAGGAACAGAGCATCCGCATCGAGGCCTCGAGCGGCCTGAGCGAGTCCGAGATCAAGGACATGGTCAAGGACGCGGAGTCGCACGCCGACGAGGACCGCAAGCGCAAGGAGGCCGTCGAGGCGCGCAACCGGGCGGACACGCTCGTCTACGAGGCCGAGAAGCAGCTCAAGGAGAACGGCGACAAGTTCGACGCGGCGCTGCGGGCCGACATCGAGGCGAAGGCCTCGGACGTGAAGTCGGCCTTGAAGGGCGAGGACGCGGACGCCATCGGGCGCACGACCGAAGCGCTGCAGCAGGCGCTGCACGCCGCGGCCGCGAAGCTCTACCAGCAGGCCGGACCGGCGCCGGGCGCCG
>JABWBG010000123.1 GCA_013360575.1 Caldilineales bacterium | reverse complement strand
GCAACAGGGCCACAAAGTTGTGGCTGAGGTGGATGGCGGCGTAGGCCAGGGCCGTGGCCACGATGGCCGCGGGCGAGGGGCGCAGCGTGGCCCGCCGCGTTGCCCACAGGGCCAGGGGGGCGAGGGAGAGGGCCAGGGTCTCGCCCATGGCCGCGCGCACGTACAGATCCAGCAGATGATAGGGCGCGTAGACAAAGGCGACCGCGGCCACGAACGCGGCGCGAGCGCCCAGCCAATCACGCACGAACAGCCACATCCCCCCGGCGCTGATCAGGATACTGAGGATGAAGGTGGCTTCTACCGCGCCCTCCAGGGTCAGGGGCAGGGTGCGATAGAGCCACGCGCCCAGAAAGGTGGCCGCGGGCGCCACGAGATTGAAGAAAGGGTAGCCGTAGCCAAAGGCCCAATCGGGCGACCAGCGGGGGAAGAGCACGCCCTGATCCCAGCTGAGGGTGTATTGCTGGATGAAAAAGAGATCGTGCCGGGCGTCGTTCGCGCCCCAAAAATAGCCGGGCTGCACGAAGGGCGCGATGGCGAAGAGGGTTAGCAGCAGCGCCGCCCAGAGGGAAGGGGCGCGGGCCAACTTTTTCATTGGATCACGCGCGTCCGCTGCCGGCGCCATTTTCGCCCGGCTTGAAGCGAATCTCCAGCAGGGTGTCGCGGTAGCGGGCGCCGGCCACCTGCCGCCCGATCAGGGCTTGCGGCAGGCTGATGTGCCGCTTCCAGTTGCCGATGCGCACCACCAGCTCGTCGTGGACGCCGCGCAGCAGGTGCACATCCCGCTTGTCCAGCAGGGGCAGGGGCAGGAGCAGCAGGTAATCCTCGCCATCGCGGATCACTTGCTGCGGTTTTTGATGATAGAACAGGGTGGTGGGGTCTTTGTCGGCATACACGGCCGCGGCCACGCGGTGCAGCGCCTCCAGTCCCACCACCTCATTGTCGAACAGGGGGGCCTGGAAGATGGGCAGGGGCGAGAAAGATTCTTCCACCAATTCGCTGTAGCGGGCCTGCGCTTGCTTCCATCCCGCGAAATAGGGGTCGGTCACCTGGGCGGGCAGGTGGCGGTTGCTGATGATGGCGTCGGTGGTCAGATCGTAGAGATTGAGGTAGGTGAAGGCGCGCTGTGCTTCCTTCACCACCATTTTTTCGGGGTTGAGCACCAGGCGCACGCTGCTGATGGCCGGGTTCGTCACCAGTTTCTCCAGTCGTTGCAGGTCTTTGACCAGGCCCTCGATGGCGTCCAGCGTTTCCTCGCTGGGCGCGGGCATGTCGGTCATGGTGCGCATGATCGGGCGGGCGATCTTGAGGGCAGTGCGTTGCACCGGGAAGAGTTTGGTCATGTACCAGGTCAGCATTTCGGGGAAGGCCAGCAATTGCAATGTGGCGCCGGTGGGGGCCATGTCCACCACCACCACGTCGTAGTCGCCCGATTCGGCCAGATACGCGATCTGCATCAGGCTGGCCAATTCTTCCATGCCGGGGAGGATGCTGGTCTCTTCGGCCACCAGGCCTTCCATGCCCTGCCAGGCAAACAGGGCGGCCAGATAGTTCTGCACCTTGCCCCAGTGTCGTTCCATCTGGTGCAGGAGGTCGATCTCCTGGCCCCAGAGTTTGGGCGCGAGTTGCACCGGCTCGGGGCCGATGCGTTGATCGAAGCTGTCGCCCAGGGAGTGGGCAGGGTCGGTGGAGACGACGATGGTGCGGTAGCCAAGTTCGGCGCAGCGCAGTGCGGTGGCCGCGCTGATCGTGGTTTTGCCCACGCCGCCTTTGCCGGTGTAGAGGAGGATGCGCATCAGATAGAGGGGGGAGATAGAGATAGAGATAGAGATAGAAAGGGGGGGATTAGGGGCGTTTGGCGAGGGCGCGGGGGGGGGCGGGGGGCAGCTGGCCGTAGACGCCGCGCACGGCGTTCAGGCGGATGCGGATCACATCCCAGAACATGCGCCAGGTGTCGCGTATCGGGTCCACGCGGCTGTCCGCGTCGAAATACCAGTGGATCGGCGCTTCGGCGATGCGATAGCCCCGCCGCCGGGCCAGAAAGAGCGCTTCCACATCGAATGTCCAGCCGGTGATCGTCTGATCGGCGAAGACATCGTGCGCGGCCTCCCGTTTGAACATCTTGAACCCGCACTGCGTGTCGTGAAAGCCGGGCACCGCCAGCAGGCGCACGATCCAGTTGAAAACGCGGCCCATGAGATGGCGGTATTCCGGCTCGTCGTAGCGCACCGCGCCGGGCGCCTCGCGGCTGCCGATGATCACATCGTAGCCGTTCAGGCGTGGGGGCAGGAATTTTTCTACCTCCGCGATCGGCATGGAGAGATCGGAATCGCAGATGAACAGGTACTCGCCGCGGCCCTCGAACATGCCCAGGCGCACCGCCGCGCCCTTGCCTTTGGCGCTGTGCAGGACGCGCAGATCGTGGTGTTGGCGGGCGTAGGCTTCGGCCACGGCTGTGGTCTGGTCGCGGCTGCCATTTTCCACGATCAGGATCTCCACGCCGTAGGCCGCGCTCTGGCGCCAGGCCAGGATCTTATCGAGCGAACCGGGCAGGCGCTTTTCCTCATTGTACGCGGGGATGATGATGCTGAGCAGCGGGCGTGGCGGTGCGGGAGATGTCGTCATAAGTCAGTGGCGCAAGCGCAGGAGAGACGGGCTGCAATCAGACGAGGTAGAGGGCCAGCAGGTTCCGCAATACGATCAGCCCCAGTCCTTGCAGGAGCAGGGCGCCGCCCCACAGCAGGTAGGCGGCGACGCGCTGGCGTTCGTAGAGGATGACGCCGAGCACGCCGTTGGTGAACCAGATCAGGCCGGTGATGAGGGGGAGGAGAAAAAGGGCCTGCCGCGGGCCAAGGCGGTCGGGGGCGCCGGCGGCGTCGTAGTGCAGGGGCAGCATCGCCGGCAAGCCGGGGAAACGCCAGATCAGCAGGGCGAAGAGCAAGAGGCTCAGGCCCAGGCCGCCCATGATCAGCCAGGGGGCCAGGGGGTCGCGCCAGAACCAGTGCAGCCGCATTCCGGCCCGCTGCACAGCGGGACGCAGGGCGCGGGCGGGGCCTAGTTGCTGGCGGGCCGCCACCGCTGCCATGAACCCAGGCCCATCCTGCGGGGAGAGCAAATAGGTGTGCGTCGGAGTGATCAGAGCCAGGCACTGGGCAGGGCCGCGGGTGGCAAATGCCGTCTCTGGCCCGCGCGTCCAGGGCGAGACGGCCCACAACGCCGGCCAGCGCCACCATTGCGGCCTGGCCGCGTCCGCCGCGGCTGGCTGCACGTGCTCGATCAGGTGCAGGGGCAGGGTGAAGCTGTCGCCCGCCCAGTGGACGCGGATGGCGTCCCGCTCCACCCAATAATCGAGGCGCTCCAGGGCCAGCAGCCGGAAGAGCAGCAGGGTGAACAGCCCGCCCACCAGCCCGGCCAGCGCCAGCAAGATCACCAGGCTAGGCCCCGGCGGGGTGCGCAGCGCCTGCGCCAGCAGCGCGCTCGCAAGCAGGGCCAGGATCAGGGCCAGCAGCCAGGCCAGTCTGCGATGCGGGAAGGGTAGGGGTCGAAAGGCCATGGGGGCGTGGGCAGATCAGGCGGGCGTTGCCGCGGCGAACCAGTCGCGCACCCTGTCTAGCAGGCGGTGCTGCGTCATGTCCATGTGCAGGGGGGTGACAGAGATGTAGCCCTGGTTGACGGCTTCCACATCTACGCCTGCTTCGTCGATGCCGGTGGGCGGATCGCCGCCGATCCAATAATAGGGCACGCCACGCGGATCGTTGCGGTGGATGAGCACATCGCGATAGACGCGGCGGCCCAGCCGGGTGACGCGCAGCCCGCGCACCTCTGCCGGCGGCAGATTGGGGGCATTGACATTGAGCAGGGTGTGCGTGGGCAACCCATGCGCCAGGGCCAGCCGGGCGACGGAGGCTGCGGCCTGGGCCGCCGTCGCCCAGTGGCGTTCCCCCTCGTAATGGTCGAGGGAGATGGCGATGCCGGGCCAGCCATTGATCGCCGCCTCCATCGCCGCCGCCACCGTGCCCGAATAGGTGACGTCGAAGCCCAGGTTGGGGCCATTGTTGATGCCGGAGACCACCAGATCGACCGCGCGTTGCACCAGGCCGAGATGCGCCAGGGCCACGCAATCAGAGGGCGCGCCATCGCTGGTGAGGGCGTCGCTGCCATCGGCCAGGCGCACACTCCACACCCGCAGGGGTTTGTGCATGGTCTTGCTGTGCCCCGCGGCCGACCAGTTGCGGTTGGGCGCGAAGACTGTCACATCGCCCAGCCCGCGCAGGGCCTGCGCCAGGGCCAGCAGGCCGGGCGATTCGACGCCGTCATCGTTGGTGATCAGGATGTGGGGCATGGGTGGGCAGGGGAGGGAGCAGGGCGTAGGCGGGTGGGGGAAGGGCGGCCCGCGGTCCGGGGCCTTTGTCCTCTTCGTGCGAGACGAAGATGCGCACCGGTTCGCTTTCGGCTTCATTGCCGGCGATGTCGTAGGCCTTGGCCTTGATCACGTGGGTCTCGGTGTAGCCGCCGCTGTCGTGGATGACGCCGAAGCCATTGGCAAAGGTCCAGATCAGCCGGTTGGGGTCGTTCGGGTCACGCTGCACCGAGCTGACGACCTTTTCTTCCATGCTGAGACTACCGTCTGGATTCGTGATCACTTCCGTCGTCCGGATCTCGCCGGCGTTGGCGTCGGGCACCGTGTCCGACATGGTGATCGTCCACTTGATGTTGTAGGGGGCCACGGTGGAGGTGAAGAAGGGGGAGTCGTCCAAATAGAACACCACCCGATCCATGGCCCAGTCATCGGTGGCCAGGGCGTTGATGTTCACCCATTCATCATCCTCTTTGACGTATTCGCGGCCATTGGCCGGTTGGGTAAGCTTGATCGTGGGGGGCGTGTTGTCGATGGTGATGGGGATGGCGCTCTGGCGGATCGCTTCGCTGTTCTCGATCACGGTCAGGCGCAGGGTGTAGGGGCCGTTCAGGCTGGTGGTATCCCAATATTCCAGCACCCCGCGGTCGACCTGATTGTAATGGTCAGGGCCGATCTGCTGCCAGTTCTGCGGCTGCAATCCCTGGCCAAAATGCAGTTGATAGAGGCGGAAATCGCCGCTGCGGGCATTGCCCAGCACCTCGATCACGCCTTGGGTATAGCTGAAGGGCGCGGGCCGGGCGATGGTCACCTCCTCGTTGCTGAAGACAGGGCCGAAGGTGTCGTCGTACTCGCGCGGGGGCAATTCCATCAGGCCCGCCTCTGCTTGCTCCCGCATCCAGTCCGCGGCCACCGGCGGATAGACGCGGTAGACGCGACGGTCGATCAGATCGGGCGAGGTGTAGGGGGTGGCCAGCTTGCCATTCTCGCGGTTGATCTCGAAGACTTGATACACCGTGTCGTAGTCGGTAGGTTCGGTGCCGGCGATGAACAGTTCGGTGATGCGCCGCCCGCACAGATCGGTGGGCAAGAGGCCGCTATCTGCGCACACGCTGCGCCGTGTCATCCCTTCCGGTTCTTCCCAGGCCTGCACCGGCAGTTCGGCGTGGGCATAGGTCATGATATCTTTGAAAATGGGCGCGGCCCCCACCGAGCCGGACACCCGATCCATCGGCGTGTTGTCGGCGTTTCCCACCCACACGCCCACCGCGATCTGCGGGCTGGCGCCCAGCGTCCAGCTATCGCGATAGTCATTGGTCGTGCCGGTCTTGGCGATGATCGGACGGTCCGCAAGTTGCAGATACTGTGAAAACACGCCAAAAGCAGGGGGGCGGGGCGTGGGATCGCTCAGCACATTCACGGTCAGATAGTTCAGTTGCGGGCTGATCACCCGTTGCTGTACCGGCTCTTCGAATTTGTACAGGGTGGTGCCCTCCCGGTCGCGCACTTCCAGCAGCACCACCGGATCGACAGTGCGGTAGCCGGGGCGCAGGTTCTCCGTCGCCACCGGCGCGCCGGCCATCACCCCCCCGTTGGCCAGCACGGCAAAGACATAGGTCAGGTCCAGCAATTTCACTTCGCCCCCGCCCAGGGTCAGGCTCAGCCCATAATAATCTTTCGTCAGGCTGGTGATGCCCATGCGATGGGCCATGTTGACCACATTCTTCACCCCCACCTGGTTCATCACCCACACCGCCGGGATGTTGTAGGAGCGTTGCAGGGCGGTGCGCAGGTTCACCGGGCCATGGTAGCGGCGATCGTAGTTTTCCGGCGTGTACGGTTCCACCGCGTCCGGGAAGACCTGGCGCACATCCATCACCACCGTGGCCGCGGTCAGGCCCTGGCTGAAGCCGGTGAGATAGGTGATCGGCTTGAAGGCGGAGCCTGGCTGCCGGTCGGCCAGGGCGATGTTCACCTCGCCGTCGATCTCGGCGTTGTTATAATCCAGCGAGCCGAGCAGGGCCAGGATCTCGCCGGTATCGCTGCGCATCACCACGGCCGCGGCGTTGGAGACTTTCGGATCCTCCTCGCTCTTGCGCACCTGCACCCCTTCGGCCGGCGCCAGCTTGCGACAGCCGGGCAGATCGGGCGATTCGTTGTTGACATGCGCGATGCGCTGGCGAGCGATGCAGGTGATTTCACGCTGCATCTCCACATCCAGCGTGGTGATCACGGTCAGGCCCTTGCGCCAGATGAAGAAGGGATCTTCTGGCGTGTTGAACTGCCGCCGCACCTCGGCCAGCGCGTAAAGCGCGAAATGGGGGGCGATGTCGATATCGAAGCGTTCCAGCGCGGATTTGCGCAGGTTCAATGGCTCGGCAAAGGCAGCGTCCGCCTGCTCCTGCGTGATGTAGCCGGCGTCGGCCAACGCTTGCAGCACCTTACCCTGCCGCCGTTTGGCGTCTTCGGGGGCCTGGAAGGGGTTGAGCCCAGGGAATTGGGGCAGGGCAGCCAGCATCGCCGCCTCTGGCAGGGTTAGATCCGCCGCGGGCTTGTTGAAATAGATCTGGGCGGCGGATTCGATGCCGTAGCTGAAGTTGCCGTAGAAATTATTGTTGAGGTACCACTCCAGGATCTGGCGTTTGTCATAGCGGCGGGTGAGGTCTGCCGCCAGGATCGCCTCTTTGATCTTGCGGGTGTAGGAGCGTTCGATCTGCTCCTCCACCGTGAAGAAATTCTGTTTCACCAATTGCACGGTGATGCTCGACCCGCCCTGCACCCGTCCCCCTTGCATGTTGTATTGGATGAAGGCGCGGCCCAGCCCGCGCAGGTTGACGCCAGGATTGTCCCAGAAAGAGCGATCCTCCAGGGCGATGGTGGCGTTGATCAGGTGCCGGCTGATCTGATCGAGGGTGACATAGGTGCGATCCCCACGGAAAGGCCGGGGGTCGATCGATTCATAGAGCAGGTATTGGCCGCTGCGATCGTAGATTTTGACTGTTTCGAAGTTTTCCTGTTTGGCAGCGAGGATGCTGGTATCGGGCAGGTCGCGGGCGAAATAGTAGTAGACGCCGCCGGCAAGGGCGGCGACGCTGGCCGCGCTGGCGGCCAGGATGCCGAGGGTGAAGAGCAGGATGAGCAGGAGGACGCGGGCAGTGACCAGCCAGCCGGAGGGCCGGGCATGGGCCGCGCGCTGGCGCTGGCGGCGGGTGATGAGAATGCGGGTCGATCGGTTCATAGGGGTCAGAAAAGGTCAAGGGCGGTAGTGGGCCGCCCCTGGTACGGCGCGCTATTTTAACACCGCCGGCGAAGGGAGGCCAATCTTTTGGCCGTTGCGTGGTCTTTTTCACAGGGGCTGTTGGGGGGCAGGGCGGTTTCCGCCACGGTTGGGAGGCCGTGCTACAATAGCCGAGCCATCTTCCCTTCCTCTTCCGCACCCCTCGTACTCCCTGCCATGTATCTTCTCGAACGCATCAACGCCATGGTCGCCGAAAATGGCAAGGCCGTGACCGACAGCATCCTCAACATCGACACCCTGCTCAATCACCGCGTCGATTACGTTTTCAGCGCCTATTGCGGGGCCATGCTCGCCCGCGCCGTGCGCAACCAGCACATCGACGTCATCCTCACGGCCGAGGCTTCGGGCATCAGCGTGGCCGTGTTCACCGCCATGACCGTGAACAACGAGCAGTGGCCGCGCCCCGCCGCCGTCGTCTTCGCCAAAAAAAGCCGCCCCATCACCCTGCCCGAAGGGGGCTATCATGTGGTCGATTCCTTCAGCCGCACCAAAAACAAGCCGGTCAAACTCTATCTCGGCAGCCATGTGATCCCGGCCGGGGCCACTGTCTTCATCGTCGATGATTTCCTGGCCCAGGGCACGACCCTGGAGGCGCTGGGCGACCTGGTGTTGATGGCCGGCGGTCGCATCACCGCCTTTGGCGTGGTGCTGGAGAAGACCTTCGAGCAGGGCCGGGAGGCGCTGGGACGGTTCGGCGCGCCGCTGTATTCCCTGGTCAAGGTGCAGAGCCTCTCCGACGGCGTCATCCAGCTTGCTCGCCCCAGCCTTTCCTGACCTGCCTGCGCCATCCTGTCCTCGTCTGTCCATGTCCTCCTCTCCGCCCCGGTCGTGGCCGCGTGAAGCCCTCCTGTTGGCCCTGTTGCTGCTTCCGATTTGGGCGCCGCTGACCCGGCCGGGGCTGCCGCAAACGCTGGCCGGCCCCCTGCCCCTGTGGCGTGGCCCCACGACCTGGCCCGATCTCTTCCTGCGGCTGGCGGCTTTGGCCGGGCTGGAGGGCGCTGTCGCCCTCAAACTGAGCCTGGGTCTGGCGGCAGCGGGGTTGGCGGTGGGCCTGTTTGGCTGGGCGGGGCAGATGGCCGGGCCGCGGGCCGGTGTGCTGGCCGCGGCGCTGGCCCTGTACACGCCCCTCTCTCTCAGCGCCCTTTATCGCGGGGGCGATCCCACCCCTTTGTGGGCTGCGGCGGGGCTGGCCCTGGCCGGTTGGGGGCTGCGCCTGGGCAGATGGCCGGGCTGGCTGTTGTCGGCGCTGGCCGCGGCCCTGTTCATTGGCAGCGGCGGGGGGGGCGCCGAACGGTTGGCGCTGGCCATCCTCCTGCTGCAGGCCCTGCTCCTGAGCCACTGGGCGGCAGTCGCCTCGCTGGCTGCGGGCGCTGCCGCCGCCTGGTTGCTGCTGCGTCCGGCCCTGCCCCTCCCTGCCCCTGCCGGCATCCCCCTGCATCAGTTGCTGGAACCGGGCTGGGCCTTCGATACCCTCCGCCTGACCTGGGACACGCCCCCCGCCTATTCCCTGGGCCTGCCTTTGCTCGCCCTCCTGCTGCTCGGCCTGTGGCTGACCGGGGGCCGTGACCGGTTTAGGGGCGGCCCTCTTACCCTTTTCCTTCTCCCCACGTTGGCCGGCCTGCTTCTGCTGCCCTTCGCTCCCCTGTTGGCCCTGCCTTTTCTGGCCCTGGCCGCGGGCGCGGTTCTGCGCCAGCTGCCCTATCTCGACCGTACGCCCCTTTTTGTCGCCCTGCTTATCCTGCCCCTGCTTGCCGCCGGCCCCGGCCTCTCGCCCGCCTTTGCCCACTATCCCACACCCTGGCAGCCCGCGGCCACCTTTGGGGCCGATCAACTCCTGCTGGTGCAGGCCGAGGTGGAAGGGCCCCTGACGCCCGGCGCCGGCGTGGCCGTAACCGCGCACTGGCTGGCCCCGCAGCCGCCGGCCTTCGATTACAACATCTTTCTGCACGCCGTTGATGCCGCGGGCAACCGTGTGGCCCAGATCGACGTGCAGCCCCAGGCCGGGGCGCGGCCCATGACCACCTGGCTGCCCGGCGAAGTCATCGCCGACCGCTACGAGCTTATCCTGCCCGCGGACGCGCCCCCGGATCTGCGTCTCTTGCTCGGCGTCTACAACTGGCAGACCCTGGAACGGCTGCCGGCCGGGGCGGGGGATGCCGTTCCGTTGGGGCCATAGCCCCCCGCCCGCCTACGCTCGCCCGATTTCGCCCTCTTCCCACGCCCAATACGCCTGCATCAGCCGCCGGGTGAGGGCGCCGGGCGCAGGCAGGGTGTGCTCGCCGATGCGATGGAGGGGGAGGATGCGGCGGCGGGTGGAGGTGAGAAAGGCCTCCTCCCAGGCAGGAATCTCGACCGCGGGCAGGGGCCGCCGCGTCACCGGGATGCCGTTCTGCGCGGCCAGCGCCATCGTCCGGGCCATGACTGTGCCCTCCAGCACCGCGCCAACCGGCGGCGCCAGCAGCGCGCCCCCGGCCACGGCGAACAGATTGCAGTTCGTGCCCTCGGTGATATGGCCCTCCCGATCCACCAGCAGGGCATCGTGCACGCCGGCCGCGTCGGCGGCCTTGCGCGCCAGCCCCGGCGTCAGGGTGTTGAACGATTTCACCTGCGGCAGCGATCGTTCGCCGGCGTAGAGGATGACGGCCACGCCCTGCTCGTAGGCCTGCGGGCCGGGCGCGGTATAGTGCATTTGATAGAGGAAGAGATCGGCCGCGGGCTGGCCCAGATCCACGGCCAGCACCCGCACCAGGCCCTCTGGGGCATTGGCGGCCAGCAACTGCGCGCACCAGCGGGCCAGCGATGCGATATCCACGTCCAGGTGCAGCTGCGCGCCGGCGGCGGAGACAAAAAGCCGCTGCAAATGCGCGTCCAGGTCGATGTAGCGCCCGTGCAGGGCCAGTATCGTCTCATACACACCCAACGCGCCCACCAGCGCCGGGGTGAACAGGGGCAGCACAGCTTCGGACGGGGCGATAAACCGGCCATTTTTGATTAGATGGGGATAGATGTCCATGCGCGGGCAGGGTGTTTTGTGTTAAAAAAATGATTAATAGAGTCGTTGCTGAATAGCGGAGGAGGATAGAGTTCCCCTACCCCAGCGAGTTGTTATGCGGCCGCAGCCCGAAGCACTCGTTTCTGGATGCGAG
>JABWBG010000122.1 GCA_013360575.1 Caldilineales bacterium | reverse complement strand
CCATTGCGCCTGCCGGGGCGTGCTCGGCTGCGGTTGGTACCAGGCATCGGCCAGGGCCGCGGCGACCGCGTGCAGCGTGGCGGCGGAACTGGATTCGGGGGCTTCGCGGATACGTGCGTAAGGCATGGGGGCATCCCTTAACTCAGGAGGGAGTGTGGTATCGGTTATCGTCCATCAAACCAGAGCGGATTGAGCGGTTGCAGGGCATTATAGCACCACTTGCGCGCAGGACAACAGCATCCCGCAGGGCTACAGCTCCTCCAGCGCCGCGGCGATGGCATGATCCAGCAGATCCAGGCCCTCGTCCAGCAGCTCGCGGGGGATATTCAGCGGCGGCACCAGGCGCAGGCTATTCGTGCCGCAGCCCAATGTCAGCAGGCCGGCAGCAAAGGCTTTGTCTACGATGAGGTCGCGCAGGCCCGGATGCGGCGTCTTGCTCTCCCGATCCACAACCAGCTCCACCCCCACCATCAAGCCCTTGCCCCGCACCTCCCCGATCTGCGGGTAGCGATCCATGAACGCGCGCAGCCGCGCCATCACATACTCGCCGCTGCTGGCTGCCATCTCGACCATGCCCTCTTCCAGCAGATCGAGCGTGGCCAGGGCCGCGGCGCAGGAGACGGGGTTGCCGCCAAAGGTGCTGGCGTGGGCGCCGGGGGGCCAGCGCATGATGTCGCCGCGGGCGATGATCGCGCCCAACGGCATGCCGCTGGCAATGCCCTTGGCCAGGCAGAGGATGTCCGGCTCGATTCCCCAATGCTGGCAGGCGAACAGTTTGCCGGTGCGGCCCATGCCTGTCTGCACCTCATCCAGCACGAGGAGGATGCCGTGGCGGTCGCACAGCGCCCGCAGCCCGGCCAGGAAGCCATCCGGGGGCACGATGTAGCCCCCCTCGCCCTGGATCGGCTCGATGATCACCGCGGCCACCTCTTCCGGGGGCATGGTGGTCTTGAACAGGCGGTGCTCGATGTCATCCAGCACGGCTTCGCCCACCTCGCGGCCCGGCCAGGGGTTGCGATAGGGATTGGGGTAGATGGCGTGGGTGACGCCGGGCAGCAGGGGCGCAAATCCCTTGCGCTGGATCGCTTTCGAGGCTGTGAGGGAGAGGGCGCCATAGGTGCGGCCATGAAAAGAGCCGTGAAAGGCCAGGAAGCGGGGCCGGCCGCTGTGCCAGCGCGCCAGTTTCATCGCCGCCTCCAGCGCCTCGGCCCCAGAATTGCCGAAGAAGACCTTGGTGGGCCCGCTGATCGGCGCCAGCGCGTTCAGCCGCTCCGCCAGTTGGATCTGCGTGGGATAGTAAAAATCGGTGCCCGACATGTGCAGGAACTGCTCCGCCTGATCCTTGATCGCCTGCACCACTCGCGGGTGCGAGTGCCCGGTGTTGGTGACGGCGATGCCGGTGGTGAAGTCGATGTAGCGGTTGCCATCGACATCCCACACCTCCGCCCCCCGCCCGCGCCCCATCACAAAGGGATAGCTGCGCGTGTAGGAGGGCGAGATGTTTTCATTGTCGCGGCGTACATAATCGAGTGATTGAGTGAGAGAATGGGGTGGCGTTGTCATCGTCAAGATGTCCTTTTTGTGGTTTTTGAGTTGTTTTGAGGTAACAGTTCACCTAATATGTCATTGCGAGGGCGACCGCAGGTCGCATGGCGAAGCAATCTCCAAGGTGGTTCGTCTATTTTGCGGTTGTCAATCGGCGTTGGGGATTGCTTCGGGGCTATCGCCCCTCGCAATGACAAAATAAGGTGAATTGTTACGTTTAGAGATAATCTGCAACTATTTTTACTAAATATTAATAATTAAAGATTAAATAATGCGAAATAGAACAATTCTCCAATCTCCAATCTCCAATCTCCAATCTCCAATCTCCAATCTCCAATCTCCAATCTCCAATCTCCAATCTCCAATCTCCAATCTTTAATCTTCAATCTTCAATCCACAGCCGTTCGACCCACAGTCCGGGGGCATCGGTGTGGAGGGTGAAGGCGTTGGCGCCGGGGCGCAGCGCCAGGCGCCAGCGGCCAGGCTGCCCCTGATCGTAGGGCAGGATCTCCCCCGACGCGTCCGCCAGCCAGAAGGCCGGGGCGGGGCCGGGGCCGGGACGCAGGGCCAGGTTCAGGCTGCGCGGCGCGCTGCTGTGGATCAGCAGGCCGGCGCGGGCCTCGATCGGGCGGCCCTGCGGCTGCAGCAGGCCCCACTCTGGGCCGAGTTCGATGAAGGGCAAAGGCTCCGCCGCCCACGGCGCGGCGTAGACGGTGATCCGCTCATCTTCGTAGAGGGGCTGGTCAGCAGCGAAGATGGCCGCGACCAGGGCATCCGTCACCTGCCGCTCGGCCCCGCCCGGCATTTTGTAGCGGTCGATGACCACCCAGCGCACCTCCAGGAAACGGAAGAGCGTGCTGGCGAAGGCCGCGGGGTCGATCTCATGGATATCGGGCTGCAAGTGGCGCAGGTGTGAGAGCAGGGGCAGGCGGGTGGGATAGGTGCGCGGGTCATCGCGCGAGATGTAGCCGGCGGTCAGGGGCTTGCCGTGCACCGTCTGGTAGAGCAGGTAGCCGGGGCGATCCCAGTTCATGGGCAGGTTCAGCACCGCGCCTGTTTCTTGTTCCTGGGCCAGGGTCTTGTACCAGTCTGGCGTGTCGGGCGGGCTGAGGGGGTAGGGCAGGGGCGCGAACTCGAACAGGATGAGGCCGATCAGCAGGCCGGCCCAGGGCCAGACGCGGCGCGTGGCCAGCAGCCTGTACATCCCGCCCCCGGCCAGCACACCCAGGCTGAGCATGACCAGCAGATCGTAGCGGGCCACGGTGCGGGCGATCTCGATGAAGGGCAGCCGCAGCAGCAGGGCGTAGGGCAGCCGCAGAGGCTGATCCCCCAGCATCACCCGCTGGCCGCCCACGTGCAGCACCGGCCCCAGGGCGAAGAGGGCGAAAAGCAGCGCGGCCAGCACCCAAAAACGCAGCCGCAGCCCCCGGCCCTCTGGCCCGGCCCCCCTGCGCAGCCCGATCAGGGCCAGAACCAGCGGGGTGAGGCCGATGAAAAGGGTGGTCTCGGAGGGGCTGGCGGGGAAGGAGGCGCGCATCTCCGCGGCCCACGCTCCCCACAGCGGGTGCTGGCCGGAGGGGATGAAAAAGGCCAGCAAATCCGCGCTCAGGGCCTCGATCTGCCCCGGCGGCGGGCGCATGAAGTCGTAGCGCAGGCTCTCGCGCACCATCGGCGCCAGCAGCGGCGCGGTCACGGCCAGGAAAAGCAGCCCGATCAGCCCCAGCGCGGCCAGATGCGCGGGGTGCAAGGCCCGGCGCAGGCCTAGCCACAGCAGGTAGAACGCGGTGAACAGGGCCAGATAGAGCACGAAATACCAGTCGCACAGCCCGGCCAGGATCAGGAACAGCCCGGCCAGCAGCGCATCTCGCCGGCGCAGGCCCGGTTGGCCGGGGGGCAGCGCCCGCAGCAGATAAAGCAGATAGAAAGGCGTGAATTGCAGGCTGAACACCTGCATGTGCCCCAAAAGATGCGCGAAGTGGAAGGGCGAGAAGGTGAAGATCACCCCCGCGCCGAAGGCCGCGGCCCACAACGCTGGCCCAGGGCGCGCCCCAACCTGGCTGAGGACGTGCAGCGCCAGCAGCATGGCGCCATAGCCCGCGGCCACAAAACTGAAGATCACCACCCCGTTGTAGGCCCAATACAGCCCCCCTGCCAGTTGTACCGGCAGAAAGGTGAGGCCATTGAAGATGTTCAGCGTCTGGAACCACAGGGACACGCCTTGGGGATGGTAGAGCAGGGAGGTGATGTAGGGATGCGTGTGTTCCACCAGCAGCGCCTGCCGTACCCACCACAGGTTCCAGAAATTTTGCCAGCCATCGAAACTATCGCCGGGGATGGCGCGGCCCCATTCCCTGGCCAGCGGCCAGGTGAGCAGCAGCGTCAGCCCCAGATAGAGCCCCAGGGCGGTGAGATGGCGGGCGCGCGGCGTCATCCGGCCCCCGCTTACAGGCCCAAATGGGTGCAGACGGCAGCCCAGGCCGTGGCGCGGGCCGCGTCCCCGCGGGCGCGCAGGGCTTCCATCTCCGACCGGGCAGTGGCCACGAATAGGGCATCGGTGATGGCGTTGAGGTTGATCACCACATTGAGCAGCGCCGCCATCATGCCGGCGTGGGCCGAGAGCACCCCCGCGCCGCCATCGCTGATCACATTGGGATTGCCCCTGGCCAGCACCGCCGGGGCCAGTTCCAGCGTTTCCACGCACGCGGCCAGCGTTTCCAGGGGCACGCGCGCGGCCTGTTGCAGGCCCTGTTGGATGGCGGCCTGCCGCGCGGCCTGCTCCTGCGGCGTTTCCTTGGGCAACTTGTACGCGGCCATCACCCCATCGTAGGCGCTGGCGTCCCGATCCATCAGCTCGATCAACTCTTGGCGCAGGGTTTCCGCCCGCTCCAGCGCCGCGGCCATTTCCGCCGCGGCCTCGGCATACTTTTTGCGGCCCAACGTCAGCCGGCAGACCATGCTGATCAGGGCGGCGCCCTGTGCCCCGGCCAATGCAGCGGCTGTCCCGCCCCCTGGCGCTGCCTCTGGCCCGGCCACTTCCTGCAAAAATTCGTACACCCTCAGTTCGGAAAGCATAAATGACACCTTTGTCGGAGATCGAGATGCGTCCGGCGCGCCGGGCGGTTCTGCGCCGATTATAGCAGCCCCACCGCAGAATGGTATAATCCGTGGCGTGTGCGGGCGTTCAGGGAGTCGATGGATGGCAGACGATGGACGGCCACGCACCCCACGAAACGCACCCCACCAGTCTCAGGAGACAAGACGATGGCCGACGATCCCAACCGATTCTCCCCCCAGCCCGACGATCTCTCCGTCGACCCCTCCCTCACGCCCGACGCATGGCAGGAGGCCGAGGCGCTGGAAGAAGGGCTGTACGAGCCGCCCGCGGCCATCATCGATGATGAGACCCTGGCCCCGCCCGCGGCCTCGCTGCTGGACAATCCGCGCCTGCGTTTGGGCGTCATCGCCGCGATCATCCTGCTTTTGTTGTTGCTGATCCTGCGCGGCTTTGGCGTGGGCCGCGGCGGGGACCCCGGCGCCGCATCTCCCACCGGCCCCGATCTGGCCGCCACCCTGGAGGCGGAACGCACCTCCCAACCCACCTTGGCGAACGCCGCCACCCCCACCCAACCCACCACACCCACCGCCACGCCCGAACCGACCGCCACGCCCGAACCCCCCACGCCCACGCCCGTCCCCGCTCCGGCCCTGGGCCAGGGCATGACGGTGGTGGTCAGCGGCTCTGGCGAGGCGGGATTGCGTTTCCGCACCGGCCCCGGCCTGAATTACATCACCTCCGACATCCTGCCGGAGGGCGCGCGGTTGACCATCGTCGGCGGGCCAGAAGAGGCGGACGGCTTCGTCTGGTGGCGGCTGGAAACCGCGGACGGCGCCGTTGGCTGGGCTGCTGCGGACTTGCTCGCGCCCGAAGGGGGCTGATCCTGTGACTGCTGTCGATCTTGCGGCGTTACGCCAGCGCGCGGCCAGCTTGCGCCAATTGATCCAGTATCACGCCCATCGCTATCACGTGCTCGACGCCCCCGAGATCAGCGATGAGGCGTACGATTCCTTGTTCCAGGAACTGCTCGAGCTGGAAAGGGCGCATCCCGACCTGATTGCCCCCGATTCGCCCACGCTGCGCGCGGGAGCGCCCCCGGCCGCCGGCTTTGCCAGGGTGGAGCACCCCGCGCCCATGCTCTCGCTGGGCAACGCCGTCACGCCCGACGACCTCTACGCCTGGCGCGAGCGCCTGCTGCGCCTGCTGCCCGGCGACATCGCCATCCTATACACCGTGGAGCCGAAGATCGACGGTCTGACCGTGGTCTTGCACTATGAAGAGGGCCTGTTCACCCTCGGCGCCACGCGGGGGGATGGCAGTGTGGGCGAGGAGATCACCGCCAACCTGCGCACGGTGCGTTCGCTGCCCCTGCGCGTGCCGGTGGCCGGGGATGAAGCGCCCCCGCGGCGGCTGGTGGTGCGGGGCGAGGCCTACATGAGCAAGGCGGAGTTCGCCCGTTTCCAGGCCGCGCAGGAGGCGGAATCGGGCCGGCGCTATGTCAACCCGCGCAACACCGCGGCCGGGGCCTTGCGCAATCTCGATCCGGCAGTGACCGCGGCCCGCCCCCTGGATCTGTGGGCCTACCAGATCGTGGCGCTGGAGGGAGGCCCGGATCTGGCCGGACAGTGGCCGGCGTTGGCCTATCTTGCCCGGCTTGGCTTTCCGGTCACGCAGGCCCAAAACCGCCGCTTCGACGACTTCGACGCGCTGGTCGCGTATTGCGTGCAGTGGGGCGAGCGCCGCCACGAACTGCCCTACGAGGTGGATGGTCTGGTAATCAAGGTGGATGATTTCGCCCTGCAAGAGCGCCTGGGTTACGTGGGCAAAGACCCGCGCTGGGCTGTGGCCTACAAATATCCCAGCGCCGAGGCCGCCACCCGCCTGCTCGCTATCCAGGTCGAGGTGGGCCGCACCGGCGTGCTCACCCCGCGGGCCGTGTTGGAGCCGGTCTATCTGGGCGGAGTCACCGTCAGCTCTGCCACCCTGCACAACGCCGACTACATCGCCGAGCGAGACATCCGCGTGGGCGACACGGTGGTGATCAAGCGCGCCGGCGAGGTGATCCCGCAGGTGCTGCGGGCCCTGCCCGAACTGCGCAGCGGCGCTGAAACGCCCTGGCAAATGCCCGACCGCTGCCCCGTGTGCGGCGGCCCGGTGGCGCGCTATGCCGGCGAAGTGGCCTATTACTGCGAGAATATGGCCTGCCCGGCGCAGTTGGTGCGCCGTATCGAGTTTTTTGTCTCCCGCGCGGCCATGGACATCGCCGGCTTCGGCAGCAAACAGGCGGAACTTTTCGTGGCCAAAGGCTTCATCCACGAGATCGCCGACATCTACGACCTGCCCGATCGCCGCGAGGCGTTGCTGGCCCTGGAGGGTTTCGCAGCCAAAAAGGTGGAGAACCTGTTACAGGCGATCGCGGCCTCGAAGCAGCAGCCGGCCACCCGGCTGCTGACCGGGCTGGGCATCCATTTCGTGGGCGCGGCCGTGGCAGAGCTGCTGCTGGAGCATTTCCGTTCCTTTGCGGCCCTGGCCGCGGCCTCGGCAGAGGAGATGGCGGAGATCGAGGGCATCGGCCCGCGCATTGCCGCCTCGGTCACGGCCTGGTTTGCCCAGCCGGCGAACCAGCGCACCCTGGCCCGGCTGGCCGCGGCCGGCCTGCCCATGCGCCTGCCCGAGGCGACGCCAGAGGCCCCTGCCACCCTGGCCGGTCGCACGTTTGTGATTACCGGCACGCTGCCCACCTGGAGCCGGGATCGGGCCACTGCCATCATCAAGGAGCACGGCGGCAAGGTGGCGGCCGCGGTCTCCGGCGCCACCGATTATCTGCTGGCAGGGGAGAAGGCCGGCTCGAAGCTGGAGAAGGCGCAGAAATTGGGCATCCCCATCCTTAGCGAAGAGGATGTGCGGGCGCTGTTGGGGTGGCCGGCGGCATGAACTTCTGTCCTCGCTGCGCCGCCGCCCTGGAGACGCAGACGCTGAACGAGCTGCCGCGGCGGGTGTGCCCCGCCTGCGGCTACATCTATTGGAACAATCCCCTGCCTGTGGCCGGGGCCGCGGTGATCGATGGAGCCGGCCGCATCCTGCTGGCGCGGCGGGGGGTCGAGCCGCGGCTGGGCCTGTGGAACCTGCCCTCCGGCTATCTGGAGTTTGGGGAATCGATCGAGGAGGCGGCGGTGCGCGAGGTGCGGGAGGAAACGGGCCTGGAGGTGGTGTTGAATGGGTTTCTGCTCAGCGCCGGCGCGGGACACCGGCTTTGGCCCTGGTCGAGCGTCACCTTCAGTTTTTTCTATGCCCGGCCGATCGGCGGCCTGCTGCGCGCCGGCGATGATGCGGATCAGGTGCGCTTTTTCGATCCGGTCGATCTGCCCGGCCAGATCGCCTTCCCCGCCCACGAAAAAGCCCTGGCGCAGTGGCAGCGCGACCGCGTCCGGGGCCGGGGCGAGGCGTGGGGTGTGGGTCCAGACGTGGGGTGAGGCGGCGGCGACTTCGGCGAGATCCGTCGCGCCGCGCCGGTGAAGTCCTTGAATCTTGACCGCAAAGGATTGTCACTGTCGCGATGACTGGTCTCGAGAGGGTTTTGCTGGGGTCGCGGGTTCCGCTTCTGCTTCAAGCAGGTCGAGGAGGGGCGCCGGACGGCTACTCGAGGGCCGGAATGGCGCTGTCTGGCCGCTGTTTCTGGCCGGATCAGCGGATACGCGCCGCGTCTTGCCGCCATCGGCTGACAGCGGCTCGTCTGTGGCGCCGTTCCAAAGGATGCCAGGGTGCGGCATGCGATAATAGGTGTCATCCTCATCGCTTGCGGCTTTGGTCTCCGGTTCGGGACCGCCTGTTCGTTCGAATCGCCCGCGCGCGCCGAGCAAATACTCTTCGACCAGTTCAACGCAAAGCCAGCGTCGCTGCAGCCGTTCGCAGACTTCGCCGGTGACGCGGCTGCCGGCGAATGGATCGAGCACCCGATCGCCTTCGTCGGTCAACATGCGGATGAAGTATTCGGGCAGGGCGGCAGGGTATCGGGCGGGGTGAGGTGTGATGCCTCGTTCCTGACAGTAGCGGAGGTAGTAGCTGTTGCTCTCGGTGTTTGGGATGGCGATCAGGTTGGGAGGGATAGCGGCGCCATTGTCCACCGCGAATTTGTCGCTGATGTCGTGGCCGGAGGGACGTTTCTTGGCGCGATAGCCCTTTTTGAGCAGTTCTCGCATGCTCTTGCTATAGGGTTGTAGCACGCGCCGATTACTCGCCTTCGGCCAGGGAGTCTTGGAAAACCACCAAACGGCATCGATGGCGTCTTTGACGCGAATGCGGCGCACCGTCACCCATTCGGCGGGCGTCGGCAGCCTGGAAGGGTTCCACCAGTAGAAATCCTGGGCGAGATGAAAGCCGAACGTCTCGCAAAGCATGATCAGCAGCTTGAAATGATAGAGGCTGCGCGTCGGCGTCCCCGGATTCCAGGCCCCGCCGATGTCGATCACAAGACTGCCCGTTTCCTTCAGTACACGGTGAAAGTGTGCAGCAAATGGCTTGAACCAGTCGAGGTACTGACTGGCTTCGACGTTGCCATATTCTTTTCGCTCATGTCTAGCATCGTGTAAATGCGAAAAGCCAGACGGTGTTTGATGGACAAAAAAACTGTTTGTAAGTGCCCAACAAGCAGGGCAAATCTGGTTTCGCACCATGCGAAACCGAATGAGACAAACTGATGGCCATAAACATGACCACCTCAATCAGCCACTGGACAAACCTCCGCAAATTCAGCAGTCTCGACCTGGCGCAACAGGTCTGCTGCGCGGGTGGCATCCAGTTGGAAGAGCATCTGAAGCACGTCCAGGGTACGATTCCACTGGTTCTGCTGCCGCCGATTATAAAGGAACTCGAATTGGGCGACATAGAGCGGGAGGTAGACTTTGGATACGCCGCGATAGGTGCGAACCATCTGCCGCAGCCAAGACCAGGTACACTCGACGGTGTTGCAATGGACCTCGCACCGGCCATCTCCATCCAAATCGAGGGCATACTGACCGGCGCCGTGATTGACGAACTGGTGCCGATATCCCTGGCGGGAGAGGAAGTGATAGATGCAGTAACCGTCGGTATAGACCTGTGCGCCGCGCTGCACCATCTGCTCCACGATGGGGCGAATGGTTTCTGTCTGCACATTGGCCAGCACAAACAGCCGCACCTCTCCGCGCCGACAGATGAGGCCAAAGACAGGCAGGCGATCACTGTCCCAGGTTCCCCGGCCGCGACGCTTGAGGCCACGCACTCGGGGTTCTCGCTCCAGTTCCAGGCCACCGGCCCGGCCCTTCAACCCGGCCGTGATGTAGACTTCATCCAGCTCGACAATGTCTTCAATCGTCAGGGCCAGCGGCTCGGTCGATCGCCCTTCGTAGAGGGCAGCGCGACACAACCGGAACAGCCGATCCGTCGTATGGCGGTTGACTCGAGCCTCCTTGGCCGTCTCCACACTGGCCTGCCCCTGGGCAAACGAAGCTGCGATCAACCACAGGGTGCGCACGTCGATTCGCAAGCCCTCCAGAACCGTCCCCGTCAAGGGCGTAAATGTGCCGCCCCGACCAGGATCCCCGGCTTCGGCGCACACCCGGCATTGCCAACGCCCCAGCCCACCGCGATAGTCGGGATTTATCTCTTTGAGATAGTGCAAATCCCTTTCACCGCAGTGCGGACAGATGGGGCCCCTTGGCCACACAATCCGGATCAACATCTCCCACAACCTCCGTTCCTCGATCAGGTCGATCAAGCCTCGGCCCTGGCGCAGATCGGCCAGAGGATCTTCTGCCTCACTGCCCTGGACTGTCGTCGCTGGTTTTTGAGGTGCTCGACCCTTACTGACCGAACGAAAAATCACCGGGCTCTGCCCTCGATGGGCCCAGGTGTTGGGCGGGCTGTCCGGCCTCTTCATCCTTCGCTTGCGTTTGGGGGCCAGCGGGAGCCGTCGCCGCTGAGCCTCCAACCGTCTCGCCCAACGCTCTCGATTCCGCCGAGGGTTGCGGTGTTGCCAGGTTCGTCCCGGTGGCATCAACCGCCCATCCCAAATCAACCTTTGTTGGCCGGCTTGGGTAAGTGTGACAATCAGCAGAACTGCCAGTACAATAGAGTCGTTGCAGAATATAAGAGGAAGCAGTAGAATGACGGTTTATCAATACCAGCCACCAGCATTCTGAGGACAGGACAATGATCAACCACA
>JABWBG010000121.1 GCA_013360575.1 Caldilineales bacterium | reverse complement strand
CAGGAACGGCGACGCCAGCCGCAGCCTGGAGGAGGCGCAGGCCCGCGGCTGCGATACCCTGGTGACCGGCGAAACCGATTACACCATGGTGCACATGCCGGCAGAACTGGGCATGAATGTGATCTACGGCGGCCATTACGCCACCGAAACCCTGGGCGTGCAGGCGCTGGCCCGACATCTGCACGCCCAGTTCCAGCTGCCCTGGGTCTTCATCGATGTGCCCATCGCCCAGTGAGCACAGGCCGGACGCGGCCTTTTCCCCACCCTCTCCCCACTTTTCCACAGGGTTTTCCCCATGAAATTCGACGTTGTCCTCGATGCCGACACCCCCGCCCAGATCCGCGCCGCGGCCCAGGCTGCCGAAGCCTTCGGCTTCGACTGTTTGTGGACGCCGGAAACCCGGCATGATCCCTTCTTGCAGATCGCCCTGGCCGCGGAGCACAGCACGACCCTGCGCCTGGGCACGGCCATCGCCGTGGCCTTTGCCCGCAGCCCCATGCAGACCGCGTACACCGCCTGGGATCTGGCCCGCTACAGCCAGGGGCGCTTCCTGCTTGGCCTGGGCACGCAGGTGAAGCCGCACATCGAACGCCGCTTTGCCATGCCCTGGGACAGCCCCGCCGCCCGCTTGCGTGAGTACATCCTGGCCCTGCGCCACATCTGGCAGGCGTGGCAACAGGGCGAGAAGCTGAATTTCCGCGGGGAATTCTACAAATTCACCCTGATGACGCCCTTTTTCAGCCCCGGCCCCATCGCCCATCCACAGATCCCCATCTACATCGCCGGGGTGAACCAAAAGCTGTGCGAACTGGCCGGCGAGCTGAGCGACGGCTTCCACGTGCACCCCTTCCACACCGAGGCATATCTGCGCCAGTGCGTCCGGCCCTGGGCGCAGGCGGGCGCGGCGCGGGCAGGCCGCGATCTGGCCGAGGTGACCTTCAGCGCCTCTGTGTTCGCCGTGGCCGGCGACGACGCCGAGGAGCAGGCGCGTAACCGGGAAGCCGTGCGCCAGCAGATCAGCTTCTATGCCTCCACCCCCACCTATCACACCCTCTTCGACTTCCACGGCTGGGGCGATCTCTCGGCCCAACTGGGGCGACTGGCCGCGCGGCAGCGCTGGGAAGAGATGCCCGCGCTGATCAGCGATGAGATCATCGACGCGGTGGCCATCACCGGCGCGTGGGAGGAAATCGGCCCGCGCATCCGCCAGCGATACGCCGGTTTGCTGGATCGGGTGACGTTGTATCTGCCCTTTGTGCCCGGCCGCCAGGATGCGAGCTGGCAGCGGGCGCTGGCCGGCTGGCGCGCCGCCTTCCCCTGATCCTCACGCCCTGAGTATGGGGATCATTCCCCGTCGTCGGGGTGGTGAGACAGCGCCTCTGCCAGGGCTTGCAACAGGCGGGGGGGCAGCAGCGCCCGATCCACCTGCCAGATCGCCAGCTTGACGGCGGTGCGCTCCAGTCCCTCGATATCCACCTCGGTGAACAGGGGCACGCAGGCAATGGTGATGCCATCCTCCTGCAGGTAGCCGCGGGCAATGGCTACGGCCTTGAGGGCCTGATTGACGGCGCTGGCCCCGATGGCCTGCGCCTCGGCATAGTGGCTGTCCCGAATAACACCGGCAATCGCCCCGGCCACAGCGGTCGAGCGCGAGCGGGCAGATACTTTGATGATGTCCATGAAGGGGTCTACCTTCTCCACAAGCGGGAGCTGCGACGGGTGGGCTTTGGCTGGCGACGGATACAGCGGTGGGGACATGCGGCAAGCGTCATCGCCAAAGAGCGCTGCTTTTCGGAACCGGTTTCACCACCCTGGTGTGCAAAGAAACGTGGACAAGGGCGCCGGCGCTGCCTGCCGGCAATCGCGGCAACCTGCTCCATTGTACACCACGGTTTTGTAAAGAGCAATACGTTGCTGCACCCTGCTTGACGCGCTGCGGCATAAGGGGGTATGATTTCTGCTGTATCGCGTCACGGCGCCCGCGTTTTGGCGCCGCACCAGCCCAGGGAGCGCCTGCGCGCGCCCCGTCCTATCCTTTCAGGAGGAATCCTATGGAGAAGCCCTGGCTCAAAAGCTACGAGGCGGGGGTGCCGGCCTCGTTGACTTATCCAAACACCTCGATTTGGGGGCTGCTGAGCACCGCGTTCACCGACTATCCCTACCACAAGGCCCTGACCATGACCCTGCGCTATCTGCCGTTGGGTCTGAAGATCGGCGTTTCCTTCACCTACCGCCAGTTGGAAGAGCGGGTGGAGCGTCTGGCCACGGCGCTGGCCGGCATGGGGGTGAAGAAGGGAGACCGGGTGGCCGTGCAGACGCCCAATTCCCCCGGCGGGGTGATCGGTTTCCTGGCCGCCACCCGCATCGGCGCCATCGTCGTCAACACCAACCCCACCTACACCCCGCGCGAGATGAAGCATCAGTTCCAGGATGCCGGCGCCGAGACGATCATCCTCTGGAACGAGTTGTACCCACGCTTGCAAGAGATCCAGGCCGAGACCAGCATCAAAAATGTGGTGATCTACAACCTGAACGATTTCATGGGCCAGCCCTTCGCCGCGCTGCTAAAACGGGCGCGAGAGAAGGAAGGCACATGGGTGGATGTGCCAGAAGGCGCAGGGGTGCACCAGATGACGCGGCTGATCGCCACGCATGCGGCAACGCCCCCCGATGTGCCGATCGATCCTGAAGATGTGGCCCTGTTTCAGTACACCGGCGGCACCACCGGTCTGCCCAAGGCGGCGATGCTCAGCCACCGCAACCTGGTGGCCAACATCTTGCAGTGTTCGGCCTGGCTGACCGACCTGGAGCCGGGCAAAGAGAAGATGATGGGCGCCATCCCCTTCTTCCATGTCTTCGGCATGACGGTGGCGATGTTGCTGGGCCTGCGCACGGGCGGCGAGGTGTTCGTGCTGCCCAACCCCCGCGACATCGGCTTTGTGATGGAACAGATCCAGCGAGAGGGATGCACGGTGTATCCGGGCGTGCCGGCCATGTACATCGGCATCATCAACCACCCGCAGGTGGCGAAATACAACTTGCGCAGCATCAAAGTCTGCATCTCGGGGGCCGCGCCCCTGCCGGTGGAGGTGCAGAAGCGCTTCGAGGAGCTGACCGGCGGGCGGCTGCGCGAGGGCTATGGCCTGACCGAGGCCGCGCCGGTGACGCACGCCAACCCGATCTACGGCCACTCGAAGGCCGGCGCCATCGGCCTGCCCTTCCCCGATGTGGAGGCCCGCATCGTCTCCCTCGACCCCGGCCCGGATGGCAAGCCGGCGCCGCTGGGCGTGGGCGAGGAGGGGGAGCTGGCCCTGCGCGGGCCGCAGGTGATGGTGGGCTATTGGAACAAGCCGGAAGAGACCGCCAAAACCAGGGATGAGGCGGGCTGGCTCTACACCGGCGATATCGCCAAGATGGATGAGGATGGCTATTTCTATATCGTCGATCGCAAAAAGGATCTGATCATCGCCTCCGGCTACAACATCGTGCCCCGCGAGGTGGAGGAAGTGCTGTTCGAGCATCCGGCAGTGCAAGAGGCGCTGGTGGCCGGCGTGCCCGACGCCAAACGAGGCGAAACGGTCAAGGCCTATGTGGTGCTGAAGCCGGGCCAAACCGCCACTGCGGAAGAATTGATCGCCTTCTGCCGGGAGAATCTGGCCCCGTACAAAGTGCCCAAGTTGGTGGAGTTCCGCTCCGAGTTGCCCAAGTCGATGGTGGGCAAATTCCTGCGCCGCGTGCTGGTGGAGGAGGAGAAGGCCAAGCTGGCCGCGCAGCAGAAATGATGCAGCGCGGCAACCATTGAGCAGCGGAGACGACGGCTAGCATCCAGCGTCGTCTCCCACCTGCCACATCCTGGCCTGGGGTTAGATCAATCCCAGCACCGAATGATCGCCCAGGGTGAGTTTCAGCGCCCGCGGTTTCAGTTCCGATTTGACCACTTCCACGTTGCGCCCGATCAGGCTGTCGGTGATGCGCGCGGGCACATCCATGATCTTGCTGTGTTCGAGCACGACGCTGTGCTCGATCTCGGCATTTTCCACCAGGCAATGGTGGTAGATGGAGGTGAAGGGGCCGATGTAACTGTTCACCACGCGCGTGTTCTCGCCGATGATTGCCGGCCCCCGGATCACACTGTTGATGATCTCCGCCCCCGCTTCTACCGTCACCCGCTCATCCACCCGCGATTCCCGATCCACAAACCCGGCGATGGCCGGCGTCAGCTCTTCCAGCACCTTGGCGTTGGCGGCCAGCATGTCGATGGCTTTGCCGGTGTCGATCCACCACCCGCGGTGGATGTAGGGATGGACGTTGTAGCCCTGCTCCACCAGCCATTGGATGGCGTCGGTGATCTCCAATTCCCCGCGCCAGGAGGGTTTGATGGCGCGCACCGCCTCATGCACGTGGGCGTCGAACATGTAGATGCCGACCAGCGCCAGGTCGCTGGGCGGGTTGCGGGGCTTTTCCACCAGCCGTTTGATGCTGCGATCAGGGTTGAGCTCGGCCACGCCGTAGTGTTGCGGCTCTTCCACCCGCGTCAGCACGATCTGGCAGTGGTACTCGGCCTGCTCGAAGTCCCGAATCAGCTTGCTGATGCCCCCTTCGATGACATTGTCACCCAGGAACATGACAAACTGCTCATCGCCCAGGAAATCGCGGGCAATGGCCACGCAATGCGCCAGGCCCAGCGGCGCTTCCTGGGGGATGTAGGTGATGTCCACGCCCCAGCGCCCGCCCTGCCCCACGGCATCGCGCACGCGCTGGCCATTTTCATCCATCCCGATGATCACGCCGATCTCGCGGATGCCGGCAGCGCAGATGGCCTCGATCACGCGGAAGAGCACCGGTTTATTGGCCACGGGGATCAGTTGTTTGGCGTTGGTATAGGTGAGTGGACGCAGGCGTGAGCCTTTCCCGCCACTAAGGATCAGTGCTTTCATGGTGTTTTCAGGAGGTAAAAACCCTAAAGATTTTAGAAACCTTTAGGGTTTGGGACTTTCACACAAAGTTATTAAAAGGTACACTTTTCTGTTATTTCTGCCCATAATAATCAAAAAGCCCCTTTTCGGCGGCGGCGTTGTTGAGGACGGCGCCGATCAGCCGGGCATTGACTTTGGCCAGCAGGGCCTTGGCGCGCAGGGCATGCTCCCGCCTGGTGTGGCCGGCGTTGACCACCAGCAGCACGCCATCCACCTTGGCGGCCAGCAGGGCGGCGTCGGTGACGGCCAGCACCGGCGGCGCATCGATCAGCACCAGATCGGCTTCGGCGGCCACGCGCTGCAGCAGCGCATTCATGCGGGCAGAGGCCAGCAGATCCGCCGGGTTGGGGGGCAGCGGCCCGCTGGGCAGCAGCCGCAAGTTGGCCACGCCGGTATCCTGCCAGGGCAGGAGCGCGTCCGCGGCGAGCAGGGCGGTGGCTACGCCGAGGTTGTTGGGGCCGCCGAAGATTTCATGCAGCCGCGGCCGCCGCAGATCGCAATCCAACAGGGCCACCTGCCGCCCGGTTTGGGCGTAGATGACGCCGAGATTGGCCAGGGTGGTCGATTTGCCCTCGTCAGGCGTGGTGCTGGTGATCAGCAGCGTGCGCAGGGCGTGATCCAGGCTGGAGAACTCCAGGTTGGTGCGCAGGCTGCGATAGGCTTCGGCCTGCGCGGAGCGGGCGTCGGTGAGGGTGATCAGGTCGGGTGTCATGGATAGAGCCTTCAGGAGGTGGGAGGGATGGCGCCGAGCACGCTGAGATTGAGCGCCCGTTCCACATCTTCGGCGGTGCGCAGGGCGCTGGCTTCCAGCCATTCCAGCAGCACGATCACCGCGGCGCCCAGCAGCGCGCCCAGAATCAGCCCGGCGATGGCGTTGGTGAGCGGTTTGGGCCGCCACAGCGGGGCCTCGCGGGCATTGTCCACGATGCTGACATCGATCTGGTCGCGCTTGTCCTGCTCCTGATTCCAGGCCTCGCGCTCTTCGGTGAAGATCTGGGCCATGGTCTGCACAATGCTGACCGCGGTTTGGGGGTCGGGGTCTTTGGCCACGATCTCGATGATGAAACGATCCGGCTCCGGGTTGACCTCGATCTCGGAGAGGAGGAGATCGGAGTGCATATCCAACTGCGCCCGGTCGATGACCTTGTTGGCCATGCGATGCGTGAGCAGGTTGGTCTGGAAATTGCGTAACAGGTCTTTGGTGGAGTTGCTCAGCCCCCAATCGGCGCGGGCGGGGAGCACGCTGACGAGGATGCGGGCGCGGTAGATCGGCTCCTGCAAGCGGCTGAAGCCGAACGCGGCGGCCCCGGCAATCAGGGCGGCCAACAAGATGATCCAACCGCGGCGGCGGAGGATGGTGAAGTAGGTCTTGAGTTCCATGGCAAAGAGGGTGTGAATTGGCGGCGCAGTGAAGGGGTGAGGGCGGCGCCCGCGCCTATTCTAGCACAGTGGTGGGGCAGGGCGAACTTGCCGGCCTGGCCCCGCCGCTGCCGCGCCTCACTTGCGGGGGATTTCGCCCAGCACAGACAGGCCCAAGGCCTGCACCTGGTCGCGGGTGCGGAGGCTGTCGTCCAGGTATTCGAGCAGAAAAGCGATGGCCAGGCCGGCCAGCAGGGCCAAGAGGACGCGCAGAGGCAGATCCAGCCGCTGGCGCAGGCTGGGGCCGAGGGCCGCGGCCTCTCCCCGGTGGATGAGATAGACCGCGCCCTGCCCGGCCAGCAGCCGGGGCATGAACAGATGGGCGTCGGCCGTGAGGGTGGCTGTGACCGCGGCGGCGATGGCCCGCGCCTGCTCGGCATCGCCGCTGTAGACTGTGACCTGCAAGATGCGGTGCAGGCTGCCGGTTTGCGTGCTGCCCTGGATGACGCCCGGCGGCACGACGATGCCCTGATCGGCCAGGCGGGCAGACACGGCAGCCGCAAATTCCGAGCCTTTGACGATCTCGGCGAAGTCGTCGATCAGATATTCGGAGGCGAGGGCGGTGTAATAGCCGTCGTAATCGTAAGCGCCAGCCGGGTCGCGGGGCTGCACCCCCACGCTGAAGGAGAGTCCCAAGGCATAGGCGGGGGGCCGCGGCTGCCAGGGCCGCTGCACGGCCAGGGTCAGGGCCAGGGTCAGCCCCGCCAGCAGCAGCGGAATCCACCCCCGGCGGCGGAGGATGTCGAAATAGGCGCGAAGTTCCATGGTGGGCATGAGGCGGAGGGATCTGCGCCGGCGTGTGGCGCAGGCAAGGCCAAGTGTGGCCCCTCCGCCGCCGGGTGTCAAGTCTAGACGATGGACGATAGACGATAGACGATGGATCGTGCTGCCCGCCATCGTCCATCGTCTTTCGTCTATCGTCCAATCTGCGATCAGGGCTTGGGCTCGCGGGATCGCGGCCACAGCGATTCCAGGCCGCTTTGGCCCACGCCTTGTTGCGCCGGCCCCAGCCGCGTGGCTTTGCCCTCGCTCTGGCCGGCGTCCGGCGGCAGGGCCGGCGCCGCATCGGGCAGGGAGAGGGTGGCCTGGCCCAGCGCCACATCGTCGATGAACAGATTGCTGTTCAACGAGCCATCGGTATCCGCGCGCAGTTGCAGTTCGACCGTCTGGCCGGCGAAGGCGCTGAGATCGACGGTGCGCAGGACCCAACCATTGGTATCGCGGGCGCTGCAGAGGGTGAAGGCATCGGCCAACTGGGTGTTGTTGATCACCACGCCGCCGAAATCGTAGCCGCAGTAATCTTGAGAGGCGATCCAGTACCAAAAGCGCAGGGTGGGGTGGCTCTGGGGGATGGTGACGCGCTGGGTCAGGGCCGACAACTCGTTGTCATCCCCGCCCAGCCAGGCGGCCCAGGCGCCGCCATGGGGGGTGATGGTTCCCGGCAAATCGCTGCCGGGGAAGATGAGATGCCAGCCGTTGGAGGAGTAGGAGCGCCACCCCACCTCGCGGCCCTGCTCGAACCCGCCATTGACCAGGGCCGCCGCGCCCCCGGCGCTGCGCACCGATCGCACGATATCGATGCGATTGCCGGCGTTGTCGTAGATTTCTGCCCCGATCATGAAAGCACGATCCGCCGGCACTCCGGACATGTCCCACACGATTTCGTAGGGCGCGGTTGTGTCGTCGGCGATGGCTCGCCAGCTGCCGGCGCCGTTGGAGGTGAAGCGTACGCGGGCGATGCCGGAACCGCCGGCATTGTCCTGCGCCTGCACGCGGATGCGTAGCGGCGCGTTCACCACCGCGTTGGGGGCCGGCTCCAGAAAGCTGCCGGTGGGCGGGGTGGTGTCTGTGGTGGCGCGTTTGGTGATCCAGCGGATGCGGTCGGTGCGCTGATTGGCGGCGTCGTAAATCTCTGCCCCCACCATGCAGCGGCGGCCGTTGGGGACATTGGCCATGTCCCAGAGGAATTCGAAGGGGGCGGCGACGTCCTGAACCAGGCGTTGCCAGGCGCCGGTGCAGTTGGAGGTGAAGTACACACGAGCGATGGTGGCCCCTTCCACCCGCAGCAGCAAGGGCGGGACAACCTCGGCGTTGTTCGCCGGGGAGGTGAAATCGGGAGGCGGGTTGCCGCCCACGCGGGTGATGGTGATGACGCGGTTGGCGCGGTTGCCGGCGACGTCGTAGATCTCGGCGCCGACCATGAAAGGCGTTTGGGCCGGGACGCCGGTCATCAGCCATTGGTACTCGAAGGGGGGCGAGGTGTCCTCGGTCAGCAGCGCCCATCTGCCGCTGCCATTGGTGGTGAACTTGACGCGGGCCACGCCGGAGCCGCCGGGAGTGTCCTGCGCGGTGACGCGCAGCCACACCGGCGCGGTCACCTGCGCCCCGTTCGTGGGGGAGGTGAACTGGCCATCAGGCGGCGTGGTGTCGGCGCCGCCGCTGCCCAGCGCGTCCAGGGCGGCGTGGATCTGCAAAAGCCCGTGGCCGTAGAGTTGATCGAAGCCGGCCGCGCCCAGATCGCGGGCGGAGGATTGCAGGGCCTGTTGGATCTCGACACGGGTGGCGCTGGTTCGGAAGGAGCGCAGCATGGCCACGGCTGCGGTCACGTGCGGCGTGGCCATCGAGGTGCCATCCCAAAAGTAATAGGCCCAGCCATTCGCGGCCGTGAAGGTCTGCTGCAACACGCCGTCGTCATAGTTATCCTGATTGCGGTCGTAATTCGTATCCCCGCCCGGGGCCACCAGAGTCAGGGCCGCGCCGTAATTGGAGTAGGGCGCGCGCTGCTGCCGCGTCTCCACCGCGCCCACGGCAATCACCTGCGGATGATTGGCCGGGAAACCAACCACGCGTTCGTTGGAATTGCCGGACGCGGCCACGATCACGATGTCGGCAGCCGCGGCCGCGGCCAGGGCGGTGTTCATGATCGACTGTGAACAGGCCGGCCAGCCCTGAGTGCCGCAATCGCCGCCCAGGGAGAGGTTGATCACCCTGGCGCCGTGGCTGCGCGCCCAATCGATGCCCTGGGCGATGTCGCTGGCCGTGCCCGACCCGTCGCGTCCCAGCACCTTGATCGGCATCAGCGTGGCCGCGTGGGCCAAACCGGCCACGCCGGCGCCGTTGTTGGTGCACTGGGCGATGGTGCCGGCCACGTGGGTGCCATGTCCCTGGTCATCCAGGGCCGAGCCGGCGCCGCTGCGGTTGGTGACGGCGTTGAATTCGTCCACAAAGGTGTGGCAGGCAAGATCGCTGCCTTTGGCCACGCCGGTGTCGATCACCGCCACCTTGACGCCCTGCCCGCGCGAGCGATCCCAGGCTGCCTCTGCCTGCACCATGGGAAAATGCCATTGATACGAGTAATAGGTATCATTCGGGCGCATTTCCGGCGCGTTTCCTGTATCCAAATGCAAACCCACGCCTTCCAGCGGTTCTACCTGATAGATGTAATCCATCTCAACCGTGAGAATTTGTTCCGATTTGCTTAATCTTTCCAATGCCCCGGAAACGGACTCGCCCGCGTGGACAGGCGCTTTGTACCAGTCCGCGAAGATCGGCTCGTATCCCTCCGCCTCCGCCTCCGCGAGATCGGCCATCTGCACCAACACATACTCCGGGGCATGCGGGTGCGCGTCATCGCGGGCCGCGCCCAGTTTGCCCAGCTTGCCGGTCAAGGGATCGGGCGGAGAAAGGGCCGCTACCGCAGGGGGCATGCCTTGCCCGCCGGCAAAGAGGCAGGCAAGGATCAGGAGAACCAACAGGACGCCCAGAGATCGGCGTTTCATGATGAACCTCGCATTGAGCGGGAGCCGTTTGCACGCCAAACGGTGTGGAGGGCCGTTCCGCCGGGGCGAGAGGGAACGGTATACAAAGCGAGCGGGGAATCGATTATAATGCCGCCAACGCCATCCGCGCAAGCGTGTCTCTTTCCTGACGACAGCCTCTCATGTCCACACCCCTCTCCCCTCCCTCTCTGCCCTTCGTGCTCGTGCGTGGGGCCGGCGACCTGGCCACCGGCGTGATCTATCGCCTGCACGCGGCCGGGTTCCCCATCGTGGCCACAGAATTGCCGCAGCCGCTGGTGGTGCGCCGCACCGTGGCCTTTGCCCAGGCGGTGTACGATGGCGCGTGCACCGTCGAAGGGGTGACGGCCACACGGGTCGAGGACGCGGTCGCGGCCCGGCAGCTGGCCCTGGCCGGCGGGGTGCCCATCCTCCCCGACCCTGATGATGGGGTCATCGCCCGCCTGCGGCCCGCTGTGCTGGTCGATGCCCGCCTGCGCAAGCGGGGCGGGAGCGCGTCCCGCGATCAGGCGGCGCTGGTGATCGGGCTGGGGCCGGGGTTTACCGCCGGCGAGGACTGCCACGCGGTGATCGAAACCCAGCGCGGGCATGATCTGGGCCGGGTGTATTGGCAGGGATCGGCGCAGCCCAACACCGGCGAGCCG
>JABWBG010000120.1 GCA_013360575.1 Caldilineales bacterium | reverse complement strand
GCCTGCGCGACCTGCCGGAGCGCCAGCGCAGCCTGCGCGCCGTCTTCGACCACTCCTGGCGGCTGCTGGACGACGAGGAGCGGGCCGCCCTGGCCCGGCTCGCCATCTTCCAGGGCGGGTTCGAGCGGGACGCGGCCGCGGCTGTGGCCGGGGCCAGCCTGCCCATCCTCCTCAACCTGGCCTCCAAATCCCTGATCCGTCGCACCGAAAGCGGCCGCTACGACCTGCACGAGGCGGTGCGCCAGTACGCCTACGCCCGGCTGGGCGAGATGCCCGACTGCCGCGAGACCTGCGACCGCCACAGCCGCTTCTATCTGGCCCGGCTGGACGGCCGCGAGCCGGCCCTACACAGCCGCGCCCAGCGCCAGATCCTGCGCGACCTGACAGCCGAGAGCGACAATCTGCGCGCAGCCTGGGATTGGGCCGTCCAGCGCGGCCTTTTTGACGCGCTCGCGCCGGCCACGCGCGGTTTCGGCTGCCTGTTCGAGCTTTCCGGCTGGCTGGACGAGGGCGTGGCGCGGCTGGAGGCGGCTATTCAGGCCGTGAGCCGGGCCTCGGTCGAGGAGAGCCTGCGGCGGCGGCTGGCGGGCGAAGCGCGCGCACAACAGGCCCTGCTGCTCATGCGTCACGGCAACTTCGTCGCCTCGCTGCAGCGGGCCAACGACAGCCTGGCCCTGCTCCGACCCCTGGGCGACCCCAACCCGCTGGTGCGCCCGCTGATCTTCGGCAGCATCATCCAGCACATGACCGGCGAACTGGACGCGTCCCGGGCGGCCTGCGAGGAGGCGATGGCCCACGCCCGGGCCACGAACGACTGCTGGGGTGCGGCCTACGCCGATTTTCTGCTCGGCTACGTCACCCACCTGCGCGGGGAGCACCAGGCCGGCTACGCACGCATGCGCGACCGGCTGCGTCTGTGGCGGGAGAGCGGCGATCCCCATTCCATCGCCCTGGGGCTGAACTTCTTCAGCCCGGTCGCCATCCACCTGGGCCACTTCGCCGAGGCGGAGGCCAGCCTGCGCGAGAGTTTGGAGCTTGGCCGGCAGGTGGGGGATCGCTGGAGCATCGGCACGAGTCTGCGCTTTCTGGGCCTGGTCGCCCTGCGCCAGGGGGATGCGGGCGCGGCCCAGGAACTGCTGCGCCGCAGCCTGGAGGTGCATCGGGGCGTCGTTACCGGCTGGGACCTGGCTCGCTCACTGATTTATCTGGCCGAGGCCGGCCTGGCTCTGGGCGATGTGGCGGAGGCCCGGGCCTGCTACGCGGAGGCCCTGGTCATGGCCGAGGAAGCGGGCTCCCCGCCGCTGGCAGCGGAGGCGCGGGCGGGATTGGCGGGGCTGTGAGGCGGGGGAGTGGGGAATCGCCCATGGTTGCTTCTTCGGGGGTGTTTGACCTGTCCCTCCCCCTGTGCTACGATCGCAGACAAGATCGGGTTCTTCCACAATCGCGCCTGTATTGTCCTATCCCGACCGAGCCATGAACGCCACGACCGTTATACCGCCACCTGCGCTGGAAACCGAACTGCCCACGGGCAGCGCCGATGACTTGGCGCTCGGTCTGCATCGAAACCTGGGCGCCGATCTTGTGGCCGTGGCCCTCTATGGTTCCCGGGCGCGGGGGGACGCCACCGAGTGGAGCGACTGGGATCTTCTGGTCATTGCCCGTAACTTACCGCAAAGGCACCTTGACCGGCATTTCTTCATGAAGAAGATGCTGCCGGAAGGCTGGCGGGGGTTGGCTTCCGTCCTGGCCAAGACGCCGGAAGAATTCACGGCCCATCTTCCGGCGCTCTATCTCGACATCGCCCTCGACGCCGTCATCCTCTTCGACACCAATGGCTATTTGGCCTCGCGGCTGACGCGCTTACGCCGGCTCATCGCCAGAGTCGGGCTGTATCGTGAACAGACCGGCGCTGACTTTGCCTGGCGATGGCGTACTTCCCCCGGCCTGGGGTGGTCGCTGCAGTGGGAGGACGCGTGATGAACGGCGCCAAAGATGCCGGCTATCGGCTGCGGCTGGCGCAGGGCTTTTTGCATGAAGTCAGGCAGGACATACCGCTGGCGCGCTGGCGTTCAGCGGTAGACAATGCCCATATGGCGATCGAAAACGCAGCCAAGGCCGTTCTCGCTCTGATCGGCCCTGTGAGCAGGAGCCATCATCCACATCACCAAATCCGCCAGGGGCTGGCGATGAATGTCTTTCCGTCGCACCGGCGCGCCGATATCGAGCGTTTGGCGCAGTTGGCCGAAGGCATGGGGGCTGACGTTCACATTCGCACCGACTACGGCGACGAGTTGGGCGAGCTTACGCCGTGGTAGTTATTCGACGAAAAGGATGCTCAGGACGCGCTTCGCCTGGCTGAAGAAGCGGTCGATCTGGTCTTGAGGATTCTCGAGGGGTAGCCGCACGATTCGGCATGGCCGCGCTCTGGCCCGGCGATGCCTTCCCCGCCTGCCAATGATAGGCGTCGTTTTGCTAACGACCCGCAGCGCCTGCTCAGGCATTGGCCAGGTCCTGCTCCAGCCCGGCAGGGCTTCCTGGCGATCCTGGAAAGTGCGGCGGTTTCTCCAAGAAGCAGAACGCGCAGAGCGCCCGTGCACGTGCGCGGGCGCTCTGGCTGGATGGGGTAGGGCGTGCGGGATTAGCGCAGCATCACCGGCAGGTAATCGCGGTAGCCGATGAGGATGTGGGCGACGGCGCTGCCGGTCAGCCCGGCGCTGTCCTGCGCCCGCAGGGTGATCACATGCTCGCCTGGAATCAGGGTGTTGATCGGCAGGGATGGCCCCACGCCGAGCACGCCCTGACGGTCGCTCGACCACTGCAACGCCGCATCGGGCAGGGTGCCATCCTCCAGGTCGATGCCAATGCCCTGCAACACCACCAAGCCGCCCGGAGCAAACATCGCCCCGTCCGGCGGATCGCTGATCGTGGCCATCGGCGCCTTGTTCGGGATCGTCACTGCCGCGGATTCGGCAAAGCCCACGTTCACGCCATCGCTGGCAACGACGCGGAAGTGAGCGGCATTGCCGCCGGCAAAGGCATCCACCTGCACGGCGTAGGAAGCGCCGGTCAGCTCGCTGGCCAGCAGTTGCCACGCCACACTCGCGTTGTAGCGGTAGAGCACGGCATAGGTGAGGCTGTCGCCGTCCTGATCCGAGCCGGTCCAGGTGAGATTGCGGGTGCTGCCCGCGGGCCAGGTCGCCGGCGCGGCCGGGTTGGTGATCGTCACCACCGGCGCATGCGCGCTGACCGCCTGCGCGGCCAGCACCTGATTGCCGGCCAGCAGCACCACCTGCGTCGTGCCCTCGCTCCAGGGCAGGATCATGGAGACGTCGGCCTGTCGCGTGTCTTCGGGCGGGAAGGGAGGAGCGTCATCCTCGCCGCCGCCATGGCCATCGTATTCGCTCTCGAAGCTGATGCCGAAATCCTCGCGATACAGCGTCTTGCCCCCGTCGCGCAGTTCCACGGCGAAGCCCTGGCCCGGCAAGGGGTAGAGGGCCGCGCCCTCGCCCCCGCTGAGGCGATGCAGGTTGTAGAGGCGGCCCGGTTGTTTGGGGTCGTAGCCGGGCGCCTGGGGATTGAAGATCGTGGCGTTCACCACCAGCAACTCGTTGGCCGCGGTGGGCTGGAAGTTTTGCGGCCCCAGCCGCGTCCCCAGCGCCCCTGCCTGCGCGGCCTGCGCCGCGGCGTCGAGGCGATTGGACATGTAATTCCAGGTGTAGGGCGAGATCCAGCCCTCGCGGCTGCCGCCGGACGGGCAATAGCTGAGCGCGTCGTGCGTGCTGGCGGGATCGTAGATCTTGCCGGTGATGGGATTGAAGCCGAATTCCTGGATACTGGAGGAGGTGTAGGGGAAGGCAGAGCTGCCATCGTTGGAGCCGCAGGCGTCGGCGGTGTTTGTGTGCTTCAGGTCATAATCGTGCAGCAGCTCGTGCACGAAGATGTAGCCGCCCGCTCCTGGCGCGTCGGTGCTGGTGCCCGGCGCGTCGGTGCCGATGCCCACCACGCCCAGGCCGCCGGCGTGCGGATAGACCGGCATGTCCGCGTGACCGCAGGGATAGCCATCATCATCCACCCAACCATAGACGTGGTCGGCCCCCGTGAATGCGCCTGTGCCAAACAGCCAGCTCAAGGCGTTCTCCAGTATCCACATGGCATTCAGCGTCTGGATCAGATCGTGCTGGTTGTTGCCGCCCGTGGTGCTGCCGCAGGGCGTCAGCGATTTCGTCCAATCCAGATAACCGCTTTTGACCGAGTAGGTGATGCCGTTGTTGCGGATCGGCAGCAGTTGTTCGAAGTAATCGGCGGCGCCGCCATTCACCGCCCAGCCCCCCGCGTACTGCCCGCCGGTGTAGCCGGAGGGATGGTAGCGGGTGCGTTGACCCACGATCTTGAGCGTATCCCGCTTGCGGAAGGTGAGATTGATGGTGCCGTTGGCGGGGAAACGGTTGTTGCCCTCGTTGGTCTCGGTGAATTGGCCGTTCGGGTCCACCACCGCGTAGAAGCTGACCGCCACATCGTTGCTGAAATTGACGTTGAAGTAGATGTTGGCGCTGTCTGGGTCGGCCTGATCGAGTGTGTTTCGGGCCTTGCCGGTGGCCATGGCCGTGTATTCCACGCCATTGGCGAAGATGTGCAGCCGTACCGGCACACTGTTCAGTGATGGGCCGATGCCGCCGCTGTAACGCAGGTAAATGCGGGCGGTCGTGTCCTTTTTGGCAGCCACAGGCAGCGAATTGTCCGCGCAGGTGGCCAGCCCCTGGCTGGTGTTGAAGCACTGCACGCCCTGATTGATCTCGATACCGAAGATCGAGAGATCATAGGAAAGCAACTGCGGCACCACCACCAACGGCGGCAGGTAGGGAATGGCGAAGATGGGATAGAAGGTGGATGTGGCCGTCGGTGTGGGTGTGCGCGTCGGCGTGCGCGTCGGGGTACGGGTAAAGGTGGGCGAAGGCGTGCGGGTGGGGGTAGCCGTGGCAGCCGGTCTCGGTGCAAACATGAGGTCGTCGATCGACTCGCTCAGGGTGGTATTGCCATAATCGAGCGCCACGCTGGCGATGCGGCCCTGCGCGTCGAAGAGGCCCAGGAAGGCGGTGTGCGGCTCCGGCGCGATGCTGCGCACGACGCAGATGACCCGGCCCGCGGCGTCATACGCGGTCAGCGCCGCGGCCGGCTGCACTGTCTCGCCATTGCCGATCCACATGCCCACGTGCGTCTTGGCGCCGGTGAAGGTCATGCGCATGGGCACATTGGCGCTGGTATTGGGAAAGACCGCGTCATTGCTGGCGACATTGGGCGTCGAGTGCGCCTTGGCAGGCTCATTTCCGTAGATTCTCGCCCGCGTCTGGTTGTTATCCTCGAAAATGACGCCGTGCGACGCCTGGTAACTGCCGCCAATGATACTGCCGTTGGCCCGATCATCGAAGTGGATCAAGCCCGGGTTGGGGATCTGCTGCGGGCTTGTCAGTTGTTGGCAGGCCGAGGCCGTGGTGGCGGTGGGCGTGGGCGTGCGCGTTGGCGTGTGCGTCGGCGTCCGGGTAAAGGTGGGTGAAGGCGTGCGTGTGGGCGTGTGGGTGCTCGTGGGCTGATTGGGATCCTCGACCGGCACATAGCCGCTGCTGGAGGAGGCCAGCTCGCTCGTGCCCGCAAACAGGCACAGCACCTCGGTGATCTCCGGGCGCTGCGAGTAGATATCGCCGCCAAACTGGCCATTTGCGTCCACCGTGGCCAGGGTCGTGGCCCAGGGGATGTACTCCCGTTTGGCATTGACGCCCTGGATGAACACCGTCGGCGGGTGGCGCTTGTCGTAGAACTCCTTGATGCCGTCAAGCTCCCCTTCCACCATCACTTCGCCCCGGTTGGTGGCGCGGCAGCGCAGTTCCGTGCGTTGCAGCACCCGCGCTTCCACCCGCGCCCCGCCCAACGGATCGAATTCGATGTGCTTATCTCGCGGATCCAGGTCGCTGACCAGGTTGCGCTGGCTGGAGGCGCTGATATCGACGCCGAAGATGCTGCCCACCACGGCCGGGCCTCCCGGTTTGATGATCACCGGGATGTCGCGAATCTCGCCCGGCCCCAGGTTCAGGCCCATCTGGCCGCCATTCACATCCACATGCCAGTCCGGCGGCAAGCCATTCTCATAGCTGAGATAGAAGAACTTGGCGACGGCGCTGTCGTTGAACAGGCGGATGGCATTTTCATAGATCGATCCGCCGCTGCCCGGATCGGTGGCCTGGAAATAGTCGATGTTTTCCTGCTCGCGGTTGCCATCCTGGTTGCCCAGCACCGTCTCCCCTGCCACAGGGTCGAGGCGCACGCGCACGCAGGTGTGGAAATAGAAGATGCCGGCCGCGATCTGCTCCGGCGTCAGGGTGACGTTGGGCGTCCAGTCCACATACACATCGACGAATGTGTTGGGCGCGATGTTGGCCAGGCCGGGGAAGGTGTTCTTGTCCACCACGCCCACCCCTGCCCAGCCGCTGGCCCCGGCAATGCCCACTCCCGGCGGGTCGGTGACCTCGAAACGCACGACCACATTGGTGGCGGCCTGGGTGCCCACATTGCGCACGCGGGCATACAGGCGATTGGCCATGCCCACGGCCGGGTCATCCCCATTGCCCCGCGGCACAGAATTGCCGCTCAGGTCGTTCCATGTGCCATAGCGATAGGTCCCGAACCCGTTCACCGGGCTGTCCACCCAGATGTCGGTGGTTTCCCAGGTGTTGCCCGGCGGCGATGTCCAGGGATAGAGCATCACATCGGGCTGGCTGGCGCCGCTGAACCGCACGGTGACGCAGTAGTTGTCCTCGTCCGCCTGCTTTTCGATGGAGATGTAGATGCCGTCGCTGGCGTTGTTGAAGTTCTGCCCCTCCTTCCACAGGTTGTTGCGGTTGCCACCCGGCGGCGCTTGCAGCGTTACCCACGGGTCCGAACCTTCCGACACCCGCTCGATCAGCACCCCCTCATCCGGGATGCCGTTGGGAAAACCGCCGTTCAGATCGTCGCCCAGCACCCGCCGGCGCACGCTGATCATGTAATACAGGCTGCCGGTGATGCTGGCCTTGATCGCCTGGGGATTGGGTTTGTCAGCGGGGTTGTATTCCATCGCCCACAGACAGATGGTTTCGCCCCCCTGCCCGGAGCTGATGGCGACGTACTTGCTCGGCGGCATCCAGCCGGGGAAACCGGTATGGCTTTGCTTCTCGAACACGCCGGTTTGGCCGGGGTAATTGCTGTCCATCAGCTCGAATTCGCTGTTGTAATTGCTGGGATGCGCCGGCCCCCCTTCCTGGAAGGCATGGCCGATCTCGTGCGCCCAACGGCCCCACACCTGGCGATCGGTTTCCGAGGGGTTTTCGCTGAAGATGGCGCAGCCCACCAGCTTGGTCGATCCGCCCGGCCCCATCTTGAGATTGCACTTGTTCGCCTGGCCGCGATGGAACTGGGCGGCGTTGGTCTCGGCCATCACCACCATCACCGCGTCGATGTTCGTCCAATCCAACCCGGCCGGGGAATTGTCCACAGCGTCATTCAGCACCTTCATGTACTTGCCGCCGTTGGAAAGGTCGCCGTCGCCGAAATCATCGATGTAATCGCTGCGATTGTCCGGCAACTCGAACAGGGTGGAGACTTGGGCCTCGATGTTGATCTTATCGTACGAGGTGTTGCGCCACAGGGTGTCCAGTTCGCCGAAGAACCCTTGCACCTCGGCCTGCGTGTAGCGCGAGGTGGCGGTGTAGTCGTCGAAATAGACGCGCAGCACGATCGCCCGTTTGGCGCCCAGCACATCCGCGTCCGGCGCCAGGTCGATGCCCGCTTGCCGGGCCTGCCACTGATCCAGCCCGGCGGGGGGCTGGTCCGCGCTGCCCCCACCGAAGTCGATGATCACCGGGCCGTCCCCTTGCAGCGCGGCCGCGGGCGCCGCGGCGAGGGCGAAACTGCCCGCAGCCAGCAGAAGCAGGGCCAACAACGGCCCCAGCGCCCTCAACATGCGCACAAAAAAACCACGAGAATGTACACGCTTGTACATGAGAAAACCTCCTTTGACCTGTGTGTGTTGGTTTGTTGGTTTGTTGGTTTGTTGGTTTGTTGGTTTGTTGGTTTGTTTTGTCTAAAATATCGCGCGCGAACACTGAACACTGAATACTGAACACTGAATACTGTATACTGGATTACTGATACGACAGCCCCGGCGCCGGGGGAATATCCGGGCAACTCGCATCCCAACGGATGGTGCAATCTAAGCACAGAACCGATGCAAAGTCAATGGCAAAAAAGACGCCGGCCGCGCCCCATTCAGGACGTCCACCCGCCCTTCCCCGCCTGCGCCCCCTGCAAATTGGCTGAATCCCCCGGAAAACAGTAAAATCACCCTTCCCGTCTCCCCGCTTCCCTGCCCCCGACACCCGACACCTCACATGCGTCCCACCACCAGCGATCAAGTCCGCGATGCCTTCCTCGAATTCTTCGAGGAGCACAGCCACCAGCGCGTCCCCAGTTCCTCCCTCATCCCCTACAACGACGACACCATCCTGCTGACCAACGCCGGCATGGTGCAGTTCAAGGATGTCTTCCTGGGGTACGAGACCCGGCCCTACCTGCGCGCGGCCACATCTCAGAAATGCATGCGCGTCTCGGGCAAGCACAACGACCTGGAAAACGTCGGCCCCTCGCCGCGGCATCACACCTTCTTCGAGATGCTGGGCAACTTCAGCTTTGGCGACTACTTCAAGCGCGACGCCATCCGCTTCGCCTACGACTTCCTCACCGGCGTGCTCGAACTCGACCCCGACCGGCTTTATTACACCGTCTTCCAGGACGATGACGACGCCTTTGGCTATTGGACGCAGGACATGGGCATCGACCCGGCGCGGGTCTATCGCATGGGCGAGAAGACCAACTTTTGGTCGATGGGCGATGTCGGCCCCTGCGGCCCCACCAGCGAAGTGCACTACGACTGGGGGCCGGCAGCCTGCACCTGTGGCCGGCCGGACTGCTCGGTCTTGATCGACAACGGCTGCGACCGCTGGCTGGAAATCTGGAACCTGGTCTTCATGCAGTACAACCAGGACGCCAACGGCGTGCGCACGCCCTTGCCCAAGCCCGGCATCGACACCGGCATGGGCCTGGAGCGCATCGTCGGCGTGGTGCAGGGCACGCCCGTCAACTACGAAACCGATCTCTTCACCGCCATCCTGGATCACATCCAGGCGTTGCTGGGGCATAGCAACGAGCAGCGCCGGGGCTTTCAAACCGCCTACCGCGTGATTGCCGACCATGCGCGGGCCGCCGCCTTCCTCATCGCTGATGGCGTCCGCCCCGGCCCGGTGGGCGCGCCTTATGTGTTGCGCACGGTGGTGCGGCGGGCTTTTCGCTTTGGCTGGACCATGGATTTGCGTGCGCCCTTCCTGGCCGAGGTCTGCGAGGCCGTTATCGCCCGCATGGGCGGGGTCTATCCCGAACTGAATGACCGTGCGACGCTGATCCGCCGCACCGTCACACGCGAAGAAGAGCAGTTCATCGCCGCGCTCGAGCGCGCCCTGCCCGAATTGGACCGCACTCTGGCAACACTGAGCGCGGGGGGGCGCACCGAGTTGCCAGGCGCCGCGGCTTTCGATTTCAAATCCACACTCGGCCTGCCGCTGCCCATCACCCGCGACATCTGCACCGAGCGCGGCTTCAGCGTCGACGAGCCCGGGTTCCAGGCCGCGGAAGAGGCGCACCGCCGCCTCAGCCAGGGCAAGATCGGCGAAAACCAGTTCGCGGCCGGGACGGAGCAGTACGTCCGCGCGCTGGACAGGCTGCAGCAGCGCGGCCTGCTGCCCGAAGGCGGCATCGATTATGACCCCTACGGCGCCCTGACCCGCACCACCCAGGTGATCGGGATCTTGCAGCGGGGCGAGCTGGTCGAAAGCGCCACGATCGGCGACGAAGTGGAACTGATCCTGGCCGAGACGCCGTTCTATGTCGCGGCCGGCGGCCAGATCAGCGACACGGGCCGGGTGGTGGCGGCGGGCTGGGAAGCGCGGGTGGTGGACATGGCCCGGCCGGTATCCGCCCTGCCCCTTCATCGCGCCGTCGTCCTCTCCGGCAGCCCGCGCATCGGCGACAGCGTGGAAGCAGAGGTGGACGCCGGCCGGCGTTGGGACATCATGCGCAATCACACCGCCACCCATCTGCTGCACGAGGCCCTGCGCATGCACCTGGGCCGGGATGTGCATCAGGCCGGGTCGTTGGTGGCGCCCGACCGTTTGCGCTTCGATTTCAGTTACGATGCTCCGGTCACATCCGACCAGCTCGACCGCATCAGCGAGACCGTCAATCAGGCGATCCTGGCCGACTATTCCCTGAAAATCGCGCACAAAGGCTTCAAGCAGGCGCTGGCTGAAGGCGCCACTGCCCTCTTCACCGAGAAATATGGCGATATCGTGCGCACCGTGTTTCTGGGCGATTGCATCGAAAGCGTCGAAACCGGCGGCCACGATTTTTGCAGCCGCGAGCTGTGCGGCGGCACGCATGTCCACCACACGGCCCAGATCGGCGGCTTCCTCATCGTCAGCGAAGGCTCGGCCGCGGCGGGCGTGCGTCGCATCGAAGCGGTGACAGGCCGCGGGGCCTATGACCTGATCCACCGCCGGCTGGAGACGCTCGACCGCGTGGCCGCGGCGCTGCACGCGCCTGTGGACGCAGCCGCGGCCAGGGTGTTGGATTTGAAGGAGCAGACCGCGGCGCTTGGCCGCGAGGTGCAGCGGCTGCGGCAGCAAGCCCTGGCGCGGCAGGCGCACTCTCTGGCCGCGCAGGCGCAGGAGCACGGGGGCCTGAAGCTGCTGGCTGCGCGCGTCGATGTCGCGGATAGCGACAGCCTGCGCCTGTTGGC
>JABWBG010000119.1 GCA_013360575.1 Caldilineales bacterium | reverse complement strand
TCCACCTCCCAGCCGTGGGGCGGGTCGCCGGCCGCGCAGCGTTGCTGCACCCGGGCGATGGCCGCGTCGCGGGCCTGGGCCACGATGTCGAACACGGCCTGCATCTCTGCCGGCGGCTGCGGGCCGGCAAAGCCCATCCAGGTCATGTCCGCGAACACCGCCGCCGGATCATCGGCCAGCTTGCCCCACAGGTCGATCAGGATCAGATCGCCGGGGCGGATGTGGCTGTGGCGGGCGGGCGTGGGGCTGTAATGCGGGTCGCTGGCGTGGGCGTTGACCGCAACGATGGCGGGATGATCCGTTTCCAGCCCTGCTGCGGTCAGGCGCTCTTGGATGAAGCCCTGGATGTCGAGTTCGGTGGTGGGCTGGCCCGCCCGCAGCCGCTCGCGGATCAGGGCAAAGGCCGCGTCCTTCGTCTGCAGGCAGAGGGCGGCGGCGCGGCGGTGGCTGGCCAGTTGCGCCGGCGTCCACACCGCGTGCGCCGCCTGCACCAGATCGGCGGAGGTGTGCAACGTGTAGCCCAGAGCGCGCAGTTGTTCGGCTGTGCCCGCGTCGACGTAGGAGGTGTAGGGGATGGCGCAGCCGGGCGAAATCTCGCAGGCGATGGCCCCGCCCCCGCCGGTGAGGCCGAGCAGGCCCAGTTCGAAGGAGCGCCAGGAGCTGTAGGTGTGCACCGGTTCGGGCCGGGCGCTGAAATGCCCCTGCTCGATGGCGTGCACCAGCCAGGCAGGCTGGCCCTGGGCCGGTATCCAAAATGCCCAGCGCCGGGAGAGAAAGATGGCTGCCGGCAGCGGCGCCAACTGTCGGGCGATGGGGTTCAATCCCCGGAAGTCATAGAGCAGCCAACCGCGCAGCCCCGCCGCGCGCAGCAGATTCTGGATGGTTTGTAAACGGTCAGGTGTGAGCATGGCAGGCATTATAATGGGTAGGTTGGTAGATTGGTAGATTGGTTGGTTGGTTGGGTAGTTGGTTGGTTGGTGGGTGGGGGGTGGGGTAAACTGTGAATGGATTTGGGAGCATGAACCCCCTTGCCCCCTGCCCCCTGCCCCCTGCCCCCCGCTGACCACTGAACACTGACCACTGAATACTGAATACTGAACACTGAACACTGACCACTGAATACTGCCCATGAACTGCCCCAATTGTCACACCTGGAACCCTGACGACAAACAGGTCTGCTGGCGCTGCCAGACGGCCCTGCCCAAGCCGGAGGCCGGGAGAGAGCGCAAGCCTTTCAAACTCTTCGGCCTGCCTGTGTGGATGGTTGCCCTCATCCTGGCATTCTTGTTGTTGCCCTGGCTGGGACAGTGTTTCGTGGGATTCCCCGGCCCGTGAATCTCGTCGCTCTCCGCCGCGACCTCATCGTCTGGTTCCAGCAGAACGCCCGCGCCCTGCCCTGGCGCCGGCAGCCCTCGCCCTATCACACCTGGGTCAGCGAGATCATGCTGCAGCAGACGCAGGTCGCCACCGTCATCCCTTATTTCACCGCCTTCATCGCCCGTTTTCCCGATGTGCAGCGCCTGGCCGCGGCCCCGGTGGATGAGGTGCTGAAGGCCTGGGAGGGGTTGGGCTACTACCGACGGGCGCGGCATCTGCATCAGGCCGCGCAGATTATCGTGGCCGCGCATGGCGGCCAACTGCCGGCGCAGGAAAAGGCCCTGCTGGCCCTGCCCGGCATTGGCCCTTCCACCGCCGGAGCGATCCGCTCCATCGCCTTTGGCCAGCCCGCGGCCCTGCTGGATGGCAACGTCAAGCGGGTGCTGAGCCGGCTGTACGATCTGGCTGAGAATATCGATCGGCCGGCGGGGGAGCGGCAACTGTGGGCGCTGGCCGCGGCGTGGGTCGATCCGGCGCAGCCCGGCCCCAGCAATGAGGCGCTGATGGAGTTGGGCGCGCTGATCTGCACTCCCGCGGCGCCCGATTGCAACGGCTGCCCGGTGCAGGTGCACTGCCAGGCCTATGCTCAGCACACGCAGTATGAACGGCCGGTGCGCACACCGCGCGCTCGCATCCCCCACCGCGATGTCGTGGCCGGGGTGGTGTGGCACGCGCAGCAGCCCGCGCGATTCTTGATCGCCCAGCGCCCGGCCCGCGCCATGCTGGGCGGGCTGTGGGAATTCCCCGGCGGCAAGACAGAGCCGGGCGAGGCCCTGTCCGCGGCCTTGCAACGCGAACTGGCCGAGGAACTGGGCATCGGTGTAGAGGTGGGCGCGCCCTTGATCACCTTCGATCATGCCTACACCCACTTCCGCATCACCCTGCACGTGTTCCACGCCCGCCACACCGCGGGCCAGCCGCAATGTCTGGATGTGGCCGACTGGCGCTGGGTGGCGCTGGACGAACTGGATGGCTTCGCTTTCTCTGCCAGCGACCGCCGTATCATCGCCGCGCTGGCCGCGGCATAAGGCGTCGGATGGATTGGCCCTTTTCTCTGCATCCTCTGGGGTTTTGGCGCGGCCAGGATTGACGCCGCGGCCCCGGCAGGCTACAATCGCACGCACGCCTGGGGATTGCCTCGCCGGGCGCCCTTCCCCCCACACGTGGCTTGCTTCGAGGAGGCAGCGATGGCAATTTCGCGGCGGTACAGCGCTTCGGATGTGGCTCAGGCCCAGTTTGCCAAGGCCACCGCGCATCTGCAATTGGATGCGGGACTGGTCGAATACCTGCTCACGCCCAAACGAGAGTTGATCGTGCATTTTCCGGTGACGATGGACAACGGCCACATCCGCATGTTCACCGGCTACCGCGTGCATCACAACACCGTCAAAGGCCCGACCAAGGGGGGCATCCGCTACCATCCCGATGTGACGCTGGATGAAGTGCGGGCATTGGCCATGTGGATGACCTGGAAATGCGCGTTGATGAACATCCCCTACGGCGGGGCCAAGGGGGGCGTGCAGGTCGATCCTAAAACCCTTTCGCAACGCGAGTTGCAGCGGCTCACCCGCCGCTATGCCACCGAGATCAGCATCCTGATCAGCCCGGAGGGGGATATCCCCGCCCCGGATGTGGGCACGAATCCGCAGATCATGGCCTGGATCATGGATACCTACTCGATGCACCGCGGCTACAGCACGCCGGCCGTGGTCACGGGTAAACCGATCGCGGTGGGCGGTTCGCAGGGGCGGATCGAGGCTACCGGCACCGGCGTCATGTTCACCACCCTGGAGGCTATGAAAGCGCTGGACATGGCCCCGGCAGAGACGCGGGTGGCAGTGCAGGGTTTCGGCAATGTGGGCGGCATTGCAGCCCTGCGCATGTGGGAGCAGGGCTGCCGCGTGGTGGCAGTCAGCGATGTCAACGGCGGCATCTACAACGGCCGCGGGCTGGATGTGGGGGCGCTGATGCAACACCAGGCCCGCAGCGGCACCGTGGTCGATTTCCCCGGCAGCGAGCGTATCGACAACCACGATTTGCTCATCTGCCCCTGCGATGTGCTGATCCCGGCGGCGCTGGAGGGGGTGATCGATGAATTGGTGGCGCCGGATGTGCAGGCCCGCCTGATTGCGGAGGGCGCCAACGGCCCCTGCACCATGGAGGGCGAGGCGATCCTGCTCGACCGCGGCGTCCTCTTCATCCCCGATATCCTTTGCAACGCTGGCGGCGTCACTGTTTCCTATTTCGAGTGGGTGCAGAATCTGCAAACCTTTTTCTGGTCAGAAAAAGAGATCGTGCAGCGGCTGCGCGAGATCATGTTGGAGAGTTTCCAGGCCGTGTGGCAGATCGCACGGCAAAAGGAGATCGACATGCGCACCGCCGCCTACACCCTGGCCATCCGCCGCGTGGTCGACGCGGTGGAAGCACGCGGGATCTATCCCTGACGGCCTCCGCGCGCCAGGCGCGGGGTGGACGAAGGACGAAGGACGTGGTCGATTTTCGATCTTCTCCTACAAACTTAATCATTAATCATCAATTATCAATCATTAACCCAAAAAGAGGTTTTTTCTCATGCGCATGAGTACCTTGTTCGCGCATACATCGCGCGAGGCGCCTGCTGACGCCGAATTCACCAGCCATAAACTCCTCGTCCGCGCCGGCTACATCCGGCAATTAGGCGCGGGCATCTTCACCGCCCTGCCACTGGCCCGCCGCGTCCTCACCCGGCTGGAAAACATCATGCGCGAGGAGATCAACGCCATCGGCGGCCAGGAAATGACCATGCCGGTCGTGCATCCTGCCGAGGTGTGGCAGGAGACCGGGCGCTGGTATCAGATCGGCTCCGAACTGGGACGCTTCAAAGATGCCAGAGGCCGCGACATGGTGCTGGCCATGACCCACGAGGAAGTGGTCACCGATCTCGTACGCGACATCATCCATTCCTATCGCCAGCTTCCCGCCCTCGTCTACCACATCCAGACCAAATGGCGGGATGAACCGCGTTCGCGCGGGGGCCTGATCCGCGTGCGCGAGTTCACCATGAAAGATTCCTACAGCCTCGACGCGGACTGGGAGGGGCTGGACAGGCAATACTGGGCGCACTACCAGGCCTATTTCAACATCTTCCGCCGCTGTGGGCTGGATGTCATCGCCGTGCAGTCGGATGTGGGCATGATGGGCGGCAAATTGGCGCACGAATTCATGTATCTCTCCCCCATCGGCGAGGACACGCTGGTGTTGTGCGACGCCTGCGGCTACACCGCCAATCGCCAGGTGGCCCTGTTCCAGAAGCAGGCGCTGGGCGAGGGCGAGGTGCCCCGTCCCTTGCAAAAAGCCGCCACGCCGGGCGTGGACACGATCGCGTCTCTGGCCCAGTTTTTCGACATCTCCCCCGCCCAGACCGCCAAAGCCGTGTTCACCGTGGCCACCGTGGAAGAAAAAGGGCAAACGGCCGAGCGATTTGTGTTCGCGGTCGTGCGCGGGGATATGAGCCTGAACGAGACCAAACTCGGCAACGTGATCAAAGCCAAGGCCCTGCGCCCCGCCCACGAGGAAGAGATCCGGGCTATCGGCGCCTCCCCCGGCTATGGCTCGCCGATCGGCGTCAAACCGGACACGCTGATCGTGGTCGATGACCTGATCCCCCGCTCGCCCAACCTGGTGGCCGGGGCGAATGAAGATGGCTATCACTATCTGCACACCAACTATGGCCGCGATTACAGCGCCGGCATCGTCGCCGACATCGTGGCAGCGGAGGATGGGCAGGTCTGCACGCGCTGCGGCGGGCCGCTGCGCACGACGCGCGGGGTGGAGATGGGCAATATCTTCAAACTGGGCACCCGTTACAGCGCGGATATGGGCGCCACCTACCTCGATCAGAACGGCGAGGCCAAACCGGTGATCATGGGCTCCTACGGCATCGGCAGCGGCCGCCTGCTGGCCTGCATCGCCGAAGAGTACAACGATGCACAGGGCCTGATCTGGCCGATCAGCGTGGCTCCCTTCCCGGTGCACATCGTGGCCCTGCGCGGGGGGTTCGAGGCCGCGGAGGAACTCTATCAGACGCTGGCCGCGGCGGGGGTGGAGGCGCTGTACGATGACCGCGACTCGCCCAGCGCCGGCGAGAAGTTCAACGACGCGGATCTCATGGGCCTGCCCCTGCGCCTGACCGTGGGCGGCCGCTCTTTGCAGCGCGGGGTGGTGGAATTGAAACGCCGTCACGAACCAGATCGCATCGACCTGCCCCTGGACGAAGTCGCGCCCCGCATCCAGGCCGAGATCGCGGCGCTGAACGCGGCCATCGCCGCCACGGTGCAGCCGGTGGCGCTGCCGGGCAACTAGCAGGCCAGGATCAGTCGGATCGTAGCAGCGCGGCGGCGGGGATTGCCTTTTGCTCTCCCTCCGCCGCGCGGATCGTCACCCGGCCCTGCACGCGCACACCCGCGCCGAACTGCACATCGCCCCGCACCGTCAGGCTTTCGCAGGCCAGCAGCGAGGGCGCGCCGTGCGGGAACCGCGCCTCCAGATCATCCGCCAGCCGGTAGAAACGGGGGTCCAGGTCGATGACCACTTCGCCCCGGCGCTGCGGGTTGGGGATGATGTGATACTCCGGCGTCAGCAGATAGGCGTCGGAGCGCACTGCCAACAGGTCGTTGGTATTCTTCACCGGCGCAAACCGGCTGCGAGGCACGCGCACCGCGCCGGCGCCGGGGATGATGGCAATGGCCGACCCCATCGCCGTCTCCAACTGATAGACCGGCGTGGAATCGGCATCGCGGGGATCCACCGTCTTGGCGTTGCGGATCAGGGGCAGGCCCAGGATGTGGTTGCGCGCCTGCAGCAGCGCGTGCAGCGCCGGCAGATGCAGCCACAGATTGTTGGTGTTGAAATAGCGGTGGCGGCTGATGTCTTGGAAGTGCTCCACATCCTGCGGCGGGCACTGCGCCGACTCGCGCAGCAGCAGCTGCCCCCCCTGCCTCTGCGCCAAATGCCCCCCTTTACGATCCATCGGCGTGCGATTCGCGCATTCCATCATAAAAGGCAGGCCCTGCTGCACAAAATAACCCAACAGCCGCACATCCATCACCGCGCCCAGATTGTCGGCGTTGGACACAAAAGCATAGTCATAGCCATGCTGCAGCAGTGTTTGCAGCATGCCGCTGGTCACCAGCGCCGTGTAGATGTCGCCGTGGCCGGGCGGCGCCCATTCCAGATCAGGATTCGCCGGCCACACCGCCGGGGCCAGATCGCTGCGCCGCACCTTGGGCACATGGTGCTGCACGAAATCGAGGGGGATAGCGCCATTGAGCGCGGGATAGCGGCGCAGCACCGGCAGCGAATCAGCGTGGGTGGCAAAGCTGTTCATCAGCACCAATGGCGCGCCCGCGTGCAGGGCCTGCCGTGCGATCACATCCAAAAAAGTCAGCCCTTCCTTGACCACAAGCAGTGATTTGGCCCGCTCCAGCCCCATGCCGGTGCCCAACCCCCCGTTCAGCTTCAGCAGGATCGTCTTGCCCAGCGCCTGCTGGCCGATGGCGTCCAACTGCGGGGGCAGGGTTTCGGCGTCGGGCAGGCGCGGCGCCGGGCAGATCTCCTGCTCGCCGACCATGCCGGTGGCGCCCTCGACGAGCTGGCGATAGTGCTCACGAAAGGTATCGATCACGATGGCGGGCAGGCCATCCGCCCGCATACGGGCGGCAAAGGGCGCAAATCGGGCCGTGAATGCCGGCTCGGCGGCGGACGGCGCTGTCTTCGTTGACAGGGTATCGAACTGAGTCATGGCTGCCATTGTATATCGGGGCGCCGGCAAAGTGGAAAGTTCGGCCAGCGAGTGGAACAGTGCAGCAGGACTTGTCTTTGTATCCCATTCGTGGTACACTCTCGCGCATAACGGAGGCATCTATGAGCAAGTCAGCTATGATTCGGGCGCGAGTCGATCCCGCGCTCAAGACCGAAGTCGAAAACGTCTTTGAGCAGCTGGGACTCTCGGCCACCCAAGCCATTACCCTATTCTACCAGCAGGTCAAGCTCAACCGCGGTTTGCCCTTCGAAGTGCGGATTCCCAACGCGGTCACACTGCGCACATTGGCCGAAACGGATGCGGGCGAAAACATTGTGTCGTTTGAAAACGCCGAAGATATGTTTACCCAACTGGGGATCTGATGCGCAAACCCAGCTATACCACGCAATTCCAGCGCGATTTGCGTTTGCAACAACGTCGTGGGAAAGATAGCGATAAGCTGAAACAGGTCTTGACGGCGCTGATCAACGAAGAGCCGTTGGCCGAGCGTCATCGCGATCATCCGCTGAAGGGCAACTTCAAGAATCGGCGCGAATGTCACATCGAGCCTGACTGGTTGCTGATCTACAAGCTGGACGAGGACAAAATCATCTTCGAGCGCACAGGTAGGCATTCTGACCTGTTCGAGTAAGCTGGGCCTCGGCGCCTGGGCAGGCCCATCCTCCCGGCCCAAGTTGCCCCCGAAGCCCCTTCCCGTGTAGCATGCAGACACTGATCCTCCGCCCTCCCAGGAGCGCCTGCCATGTTCGAGTTCCACGTCGCCCGCGAGGCCCGCGACCGCTACCGGTTTGATCATTCCCTGTTTGCCTTCAACGGCAATGTCATCTTTGCCGATTTTCAAGCGGCCCGCGTCTTCGCCCAGCGCATGAACGCGGCCCGCGACCTGCTGCGCCACCCCGAACAGGCGGTGCGCGCCTCCGATATCAACGCCATGGGCCTGATCGATGAGGTGTTGCACGCCATGGTAGCCCACTACCGGCAAGAGGTGAACCCGGATCTGAACCAACAGGCGCTGACATGGCTGGGCCAGCAGTTGGGCGCAAACTCCACCGCGCAAACGCTCCGCCTCTTTGCCGAGTTGTTCCCGCCCGCGGCCGTCTACCGGGGAGACATCGATCTCGACACCTATTTGGCCGGCGAGACCGCGGGCCTGCATCACTTCGAGATCACCCTGGAAGAGACGCTGATGCTGTGGCTGGCCAATGAAAACCCCGCCTTCACCCCCTTTTTGGAATTGTTCGCGGATGACGATCTGGAACAGCACACGCCCTACGAGCAGATCATCGCGCATCTGACCGCGTTCTTTCAGGGGCAGCCGGGGGGGGCGGAGGAGAGCGATTCGCTGTTCGATCTGCTGCGCGGGCCGACTCTGGCCGCGCCCGATTCCCTGGCCGGCCAGTTAGAATTCATCAGCAACCGCTGGGGGCATCTGCTGGGCAACAAACTGCTGGAGGTGCTGCGCGGCCTCGACTTCATCGCCGAAGAAACCAAACCGGTCTTTGCCGGGCCAGGGCCGGTGCAGATCAGCCGCTTCGATGACCTGGCCGCAGAGCCGGAGCAATACAGCGCCGACCTGGACTGGATGCCCCGGCTGGTGCTGCTGGCCCGGAACGCCTACGTCTGGCTCGACCAGATCTCCAAACAGTATGGACGGCCGATCGCCACCCTCGATCAGGTGCCCGATGCTGAACTGGATCTGCTGGCCGCGCGTGGCATCACCGGCTTGTGGCTCATCGGCCTGTGGGAGCGCTCCACCGCGTCTCAGCGCATCAAACAGATGATGGGCAACCCCGAAGCGGTGGCCTCCGCCTATTCTCTGTACGATTACCAGATCGCCCACGACTTGGGCGGGCCGGAGGCGATGGCCGATCTGCGCGCCCGCGCCGGGCAGCGCGGCATACGCATGGCCTCGGACATGGTGCCCAACCACATGGCCATCGACTCCCGCTGGGTCATCCAGCATCCTGATTGGTTCCTCTCCCTGCCGCAGCCGCCCTATCCCAACTACACCTTCAGCGGGCCGGACCTCAGCCAGGACGCGCGCGTGGGCATTTTCCTGGAAGATCACTATTATGATCGCAGCGACGCGGCCGTGGTGTTCAAGCGCGTCGATCGCTGGACCGGAGACGAGCGCTACATTTATCATGGCAACGACGGCACCACCATGCCCTGGAACGATACCGCCCAGCTCAATTACCTGCGCGCCGAGGTGCGCGAGGCGGTGATCCAGACGATCCTGCACGTCGCCCGGCAGTTTCCCATCATCCGCTTCGATGCCGCCATGACCCTGGCCAAGAAACATGTGCAGCGCCTCTGGTTCCCGGAACCGGGCACGGGCGGGGCCATTGCCTCCCGCGCCGAGCACGGGCTGAGCAAAGAGGCTTTCGACGCGGCCATGCCCACCGAATTTTGGCGGGATGTGGTGGACCGCGTGGCCGTCGAAGCCCCCGACACCCTGCTGCTGGCCGAGGCTTTCTGGCTGCTGGAGGGCTATTTTGTGCGCACCCTGGGCATGCACCGCGTCTACAACAGCGCCTTCATGCACATGCTGCGGGATGAGGACAACGATAAATACCGCCATCAGCTCAAAAGCACCCTCGAATTCGACCCGGAGATCCTCAAACGCTATGTCAATTTCATGAGCAACCCGGATGAGGCGACCGCGGCCGAACAATTTGGCAAGGGCGACAAATATTTCGGCGTGGCGACGGTGTTGGCCACCGTCCCCGGCCTGCCCATGCTCGGCCACGGCCAGTTCGAAGGCTTCAGCGAGAAGTACGGCATGGAATATCGCCGCGCGTACTACGACGAGACCCCCGACGGCTGGCTGATCGACCGGCACATGCGCGAGATCACGCCCCTGTTCAAGCGCCGCTACCTCTTCGCCGAGGTGGCCAACTTCCTGCTCTACGATTTCGTCACGGCCGACGGCGGCGTGGATGAGAATGTCCTGGCCTATTCCAACCGCGCCGGCCAGGAGCGCATCGCCGGGCTCTCGCAGCGGGACACCCTCTGGTACCTGATGATCGCCGAGGTCATCGTGCTCAGCCGGCCGCGCCTTTCAGGGGCCATCGCCGAGGGGGTGAAGGATGGCAGCATCGCCTACCTGCTCAACCGGCCCTGCAATTTCCTGCTCTACCAGGCCGGGGTGGGCCTGGGGGACAGCGCCCTGCGCCTGCTCTGCAATGCCTTGGCCGGCGGGGCGCTCACCTGGTGGATGGTCGGCCCGCCCCCGGGTCTGGGCCACTGGTCATTGGTGCTGGTGGCCATTGCCGGGGCCTGGGCCATCGACTGCTGCATCGGGGCGATGATCGGGCTGCTGGCCTTTGTCGCCGAGGAGGTCTCGGCCTTCGAGTGGATCTACTCCAAGCTGACCCTGATCCTGGGCGGGCTGCTGGTGCCGCTTGATTTCTTTCCCGACTGGCTGCGGGGGGCCGCAGGATACCTGCCTTTTGCGTTCATCGTCTATGGGCCGGCGCGCTGCTTCGTGGCCCCGGACCAGGGGCGTTTCCTGGCGCTTTTTGCGGGGCAGGCATTCTGGCTGGTGTTGCTGGGCGGCCTGCTCTGGCTGGGGTACCGCCGCAGTGTCCGGCACCTGAATCTCAACGGAGGATGGGCGATGGGCCAGTTGCGTTTTCTCGGGGCGCTGTGGAAGGCCAATCTGCTGGCGGCGATGGAATACCGGGCAGCCTTTCTCGCCCAGGTGCTGGGCATGGCCCTCAACAACGGCATCTACTTCACCTT
>JABWBG010000118.1 GCA_013360575.1 Caldilineales bacterium | reverse complement strand
CCTCGGTGAGAAAAATGCTGCGCGAAGCGCTGGCCTCCTCGCTGCCGGCGCGGCGGGCCAGACGCAGCAGCGGCCAGGTCAGCGGCGCCGCCACAACCAGCAACCACCGCAGGGGGCGCACCACGTGCAGGGCCACGCCCAACGGGTGCTGCACCGCCAGCAACCGGCCCCCCACCTGCAACAGCAACAGGAAGATGCCGGCGACCACCAGCACCTGCGCCAGAAACAACCCACCATCCCGCAGATGCAGCGCCAGCCAGGTAGCCGCGGCCATGGCCACGCCGATGGCAAGGGTACGCAGCACCAAGATCCCGGCCAAAAAACGCTCCACATCCTTCAGCACCTGCTCGACCAACAGGGCCGAGGAGACCCCCTCCTCACCCAGGCGCCGCACATGCTCGCGGCTGATCGTCGCCAATGAAACCTCGGCCAGAGCAACAAACGCCATCAACGCCAACGCAAGAGAAAACGCGGCAATGGCCGAACTTAAAGGTACGTCCATATCGATTCTACGATCTCACTTCTGACAGGGATCATTCGCAACAGCCGTCCGATGAGGCAGCTAACAGAGGATAACATCCAACATAACATATCCTGCGTTCAGGCGCAATCCTGCGCCTATCCCATCCCGATCTGGGGCGGCTCGATCCGGGTTCCAGGGGGCAAAGCCTGATTGCGCAAGACCACGCCAGGCCCGATGTAACAACCGGGGCCGGCAACCACATCCTGCAGCAAAGCATGTGGCCCAATCTCGCAGCCCTGCCCGATCTGCGTACGGCCCAGCAAACAAACGCCCGGCCACAGCACGCTATCCGGCTCCACCACCACATCGGGCTGGATGTAGGTCGTGGCCGGATCGATCATCGTCACCCCCCCTTCCAGCAGCGCCTGATTGATCCGCCGGCGCAGGGTCGCCTCCGCCTCGGCCAGATGCAGACGGGTGTTGATGCCCAACGTCTCTGTCTCATCCTCGGTTATGACTGCGTGCACGGCAAAACCATCCTCCACAGCCATCTGCACCAGATCGGTGAGATACACCTCTCCTTTGCGCGGGCTGGGGCGCAGGCGCTGCAGCGCTGGCCACAGCCATTCGGCGGCAAAGCAATAGACGCCGGCATTCAATTCACGGATCTGGCGTTGGGCCGGGGTGGCCTCGGCCTCCTCGACAATGCCCAGCACCTCTCCCCCCCCCTCCCCGCGCAAAATGCGCCCGAACCCCCGCGGGTGCGCGGCGATCACGGTCAGCAACGTCAGGGGGCCAGGGTGCTGGCTGTGCACAGCCACCAGGCGGCGAAGAGAAGCTGCTGTCAGCAAAGGCATATCCGCGGCATACACCAACACCAGATCGGCCTGATCGCGCAGCGCGGCCTCGGCCTGCAACAGGGCATGGCCGGTACCCAACTGCTCGGCTTGCAGCACATAACGGGCGCGGTCTTGCAAAAAAGCCTGCACCTGCTCGCCGCCATGCCCAATCACCAGGACAGGGGGGTCCGGTGTCAGCCGCGCCGCCAGGTCCACGCTGTAGGCGACGAGCGGCCGCCCGCCCAGCGGGTGCAGCACTTTAGGGAGGTGCGAGGAATACATGCGGGTGCCCTTGCCCGCGGCCAGGATGACAACAGCCAGATTCATAGCCACACCCCTTCCCTGCATGTGGCGCCCAGAGGCCCGCCAGGCCCACAAACCCAAAGATCAAGCCAGGCGGTCATAGGTTTGGACAGACACAGAACAAAAAGCCACGGAAAAACAAAAGAAAAAGCTCCCTTGGCAATGACCTACTCTTGCAGGGGGTTACCCCCCAACTACCATCGGCGCTGAAGAGCTTAACTGCCGGGTTCGGAATGGGACCGGGTGTTTCCTCTTCGCTAGAATCACCAAGAGAGCTTTATTCACAAAGAAAAGGTGCACGCTGACACCCTAAAAACAGGATAGGATATATTACTTCGTTTGGAACGTTTTTAGAAGAAGGTTAAGCCCTCGTGCATTAGTACGGCTTCGCTGAACACATTGCTGTGCTTACACGTGCCGCCTATCAAGCCGGTGGTCTCCCGGCGCACTTACCCAGTTAACCTGGTGGGGAATCTTATCTTGAGGCAGGCTTCCCACTTAGATGCTTTCAGCGGTTATCCTTGCCCGACTTAGCTACCCAGCAATGCCGCTGGCGCGACAACTGGCACACCAGAGGTCAGTCCACCCCGGTCCTCTCGTACTAGGGGCAGCTCCTCGCAAATTCCCTACGCCCACAGAGGATAGAGACCGACCTGTCTCACGACGGTCTGAACCCAGCTCGCGTACCGCTTTAATGGGCGAACAGCCCAACCCTTGGGACCTAATCCAGCCCCAGGATGCGACGAGCCGACATCGAGGTGCCGAGCCTTGCCGTCGATGTGAACTCTTGGGCAAGACTAGCCTGTTATCCCCGGGGTAGCTTTTATCCGTTAAGCCACGGTCCTTCCACTCGGAACCGTGGGATCACTAAGGCCGACTTTCGTCTCTGCGCGACTTGTAGGTCTTGCAGTCAAGCACCCTTATGCCTTTACACTCTTCGGCTGGTTTCCATTCAGCCTGAGGGTACCTTTGCGCGCCTCCGTTACATTTTGGGAGGCGACCGCCCCAGTCAAACTGCCTACCTGGCACTGTTCCCACGCCGGATCACGGACGCAGGTTAGGGCCAAGACTTCGCCAGGCTGGTATTCCACTGACGACTCCACCGAGGCTAGCGCCCCAGCTTCTCAGTCTCCCAGCTATCCTCTACAAACCAAGCCCTAACGCAATGCCAAGCTACAGTAAAGCTCCACGGGGTCTTTTTGTCCTTCTGCGGGTAACGCGCATCTTTACGCGTACTTCAATTTCACCGGGTCCCTCGTTGAGACAGTGCTCCGCTCGTTACGCCATTCGTGCGGGTCGGAACTTACCCGACAAGGAATTTCGCTCACTGATTCCAGCCATTTCTGGCAGGCGTGGACTATCTCTTCATCCAGTCTTAGTGTGAAGATCTTGTAAGATGGTGGCAGCTTTCTGCTTATCCGCCCGGTTCATGGTCAACGTGATGTCAATAATCTGTTCCAGACCATCCTGTGCCAGATGCCGTTTTTCAGTCATCATGCGGATGATCTGAGCGAATTTTCTGAAGTCTACCTGCTTTTTTGTTTTCAGGGGATAGCGTTCGAAGAACGCCACGACTTCCAACAAGCAAGACAACTTACGAATTCGCAATTCGTAGCGATCTTCATGATTGCGGCGGACGACGCCACAGTGAAAAAATCGCTTCAAACTGTACAGCACTTGCACATCACGTTCGTGTTGAACCACGCGAAACTCAGGCAGAACCTGGTAGCCAATCGCCATTTCTTGATGGGGATTGACGTCCACGTAAAAACAACCTTCGCCATCTACGAAACCAACGACCCATTGCGGATCGAGTTCCATGATCTTCTCCTTCGCGACTGGATGGCCGGCGTTTAGTCTCTGAGGATCCCCACATGCGTGGGTTTCCTGCGGATTGCCCAATCCTGATCATTGTTACTGGAGGACGTTTGCCTCCGAGTAGATCAGGCTCTCAGGGGTTTCCCGCATACAGCCGGCTATTGCCCTCGACGTTGCCGCCGAGGCAGGCAGCTTGAAATCTACCTTAGGACCGTTATAGTTACGGCCGCCGTTCACCGGGGCTTCGGTTCAAAGCTTCGCTTGCGCTAACCTCTCCCCTTAACCTTCCGGCACTGGGCAGGCGTCAGCCCCTATACATCACCTTTCGGTTTTGCAGAGACCTGTGATTTTGATAAACAGTCGGCAGAGCCATTTCACTGCGGCCGCTTCGGGCTCGAAAGAGCATGTCATCTCACCCTAATGCGGCGATCCTTCTCCCGAAGTTACGGATCTATTTTGCCTAGTTCCTTAACGAGGGTTCTCCCGATCCCCTTGGTATTTTCTACCCGTCTACCAGTGTCGGTTTGCGGTACGGTCACGTGAGTCTCGCTAGGGGCTTTTCTCGGCAGCCTGGGCTCACCCACTTGTGGCGCTAAAGCGCACCGCCATCACCCCTCAGCTCGGTGGGTCTTTTAACCCCCACTTCATCGCCTAAAGGCTTGGCACCTGAATCCAATAACAGGCTGGGCTACCCTTCTGCGTCCCCCCCTCGCTCAAACGACTCGACGTGGTTCCGGAATATTAACCGGATATCCATCGGCTACGCCTTTCGGCCTCGCCTTAGGACCGACTAACCCGACGCGGATTAACCTTCCGTCGGAAACCTTAGACTTACGGGGAACACGTTTCTCACATGTTTTACGCTACTCATGCCAGCATTCTCACTTCTGTCCGCTCCAGCCGTCCTTACGATCGACCTTCGCAGCTGGACAGAACGCTCCCCTACTGTTCATCCGTAGAACGGACAAACCCACAGCTTCGGTGACAAGCTTGAGCCCCGTTACATTTTCGGCGCAGGATCACTAGACCAGTAAGCTATTACGCACTCTTTGAAGGATGGCTGCTTCTAAGCCAACCTCCTGGCTGTCACAGTAACCCCACATCCTTTCCCACTTAGCTTGTACTTGGGGACCTTAGCTGGTGATCTGGGTTGTTTCCCTCTCGACGACGAAACTCATCTCCCGCCGTCCGACTCCCAAGCTCTAAAATACCGGCATTCGGAGTTTGGTTGGGTTTGGTAAGCGATAAGCCCCCTAGCCCATCCAGTGCTCTACCTCCGGTACTGAACGCTTGAGGCTAGCCCTAAAGCTATTTCGGGGAGAACCAGCTATTTCCGAGTTCGATTGGCATTTCACCCCTATCCACAGCTCATCACCCAATTTTGCAACATTGGTGTGTTCGGGCCTTCACGAGACATTACTCTCGCTTCACCCTGGCCATGGATAGCTCACCCGGTTTCGGGTCTACTCCCAGCGACTAAGACGACACAGAGGTCGCCCACGCCCTATTCAGACTCGCTTTCGCTACGGCTCCGCCTGTTACTGGCTTAACCTCGCCACTGAGAAGTAACTCGCTGGCTCATTCTCCAAAAGGCACGCCGTTACACTGGCGGACAAGCCGCCATAGTGCTTCGACTGGTTGTAAGCTCACGGTTTCAGGTTCTATTTCACTCCCCGCACTGGGGTGCTTTTCACCTTTCCCTCACGGTACTGGTTCACTATCGGTCATCAAATGTGTTTAGCCTTGGAAAGTGGACTTCCCAGCTTCCCACAGGATTAGCGTGCCCCGTGGTACTCAGGATCATCGGCAAGAGTCTGGTCTAATTTCGTTTACGGGGGTATCACCCGCTCTGCCCGACCTTTCCAGTGTCGTTCAACTATCAGCCAGATTTGTAACTCTTTGGGATCTCCGTAGCGACCCCCGCCGCGTCCTACAACACCCGCACAGCAACGCCTACGAGCTATCACGCTGTACAGGTTTAGGCTTTTCCCTTTTCGCTCGCCACTACTCAGGGAATCATTTCTTTTCCTCGAGGTACTTAGATGTTTCAGTTCCCTCGGTTCCCTCCGTCCCGTCTATGTGTTCAACGGGCGGTACCTGGGCATTCCCCCAGGTGGGTTTCCCCATTCGGACATCCCCGGATCAACGCCTGTCGCGGCTCCCCGAGGCTTTTCGCAGCTAACCACGTCCTTCTTCGGCATTTGACGCCAAGGCATCCGCCGTGAGCTCTTAGTAGCTTAACCTTTATGAAAAACGTTTCAATTGAAGTAAATATCCTATCCAGTTTTTAAGGTGCCAGCTTGGGGGGCGAACCCCCCGCAGGGTGGTGCTACACCCTTCTGCGCCTCCAATCGGTGATTGGGGACAGAGAAGGAATTAGCACCCTTCCTAAAGACGAACACAGCCCGGCAGTGTGCCGGGCTGGAATCCAGACAACTACCATCAACAGCTATGCTTCTAGGGGATATGGGTAGCGCGTGTCAAATCGAGTTTCTGGTGAATGGAGGTGCGGAAGTGTAGGGAGCAGAGTATATCACTGCCAGGGAGGTCTGTCAAGCGAGTGGGCCTGAGTGGACTCGAACCACTGACCCCTGCGTTATCAGCACAGTGCTCTAACCAACTGAGCTACAGGCCCGCGAACGGCATCCGTCTTTAACAACTGAAGAGTGATAGGAAAGGGGAAGAGCCAGGGAGTCACCATCCGTAGATGGCGATAGACCTGGGAGTGGCCATCCGTCACACGCCTGTGGCGCAGACGGGAGGCAGTGCTCCCTAAAAAGGAGGTGATCCAGCCGCAGCTTCCGCTACAGCTACCTTGTTACGACTTCGTCCCAGTCACCAGCCCCACCCTAGGCAGCCGCTTCCCTTGCGGGTTAGCAAACCGACTTCAGGTGTTACCAGCTCCCATGACGTGACGGGCGGTGTGTACAAGGCCCGGGAACGTATTCACCGCACTATGCTGACGCGCGGTTACTAGCAACTCCAACTTCATGCAGGCGAGTTGCAGCCTGCAATCCGAACTGAGACCGGCTTTGGTGGGATTAGCTCCGCCTCGCGACTTGGCAACCCATTGTACCGGCCATTGTAGCGTGTGTGTAGCCCTGGACATAAAGGCCATGCTGACTTGACGTCATCCCCGCCTTCCTCCGGTGTTAAACCGGCAGTTTCGCCAGACACATGTAACTGGCAACAGGGGTTGCGCTCGTTGCGGGACTTAACCCAACATCTCACGACACGAGCTGACGACAGCCATGCAGCACCTGTGCACGCTCCCGAGGGTCGGTCACCTTTCGGATCCCTACTACGTGCATGTCAAGCCCAGGTAAGGTTCTTCGCGTCGCATCGAATTAAACCACACGCTCCGCTGCTTGTGCGGGCCCCCGTCAATTCCTTTGAGTTTTAGCCTTGCGGCCGTACTCCCCAGGCGGTGAACTTAACGCGTTAGCTACGGCGCCAGCAGGGTCTATACCACTGACACCTAGTTCACATCGTTTACAGCGTGGACTACCAGGGTATCTAATCCTGTTCGCTCCCCACGCTTTCGCGCCTCAGCGTTAGGTGTAGGCCAGAAAGTCGCTTTCGCCACTGGAGTTCCTCCCGATATCTACGCATTCCACCACTACACCGGGAATTCCACTTTCCTCTCCTAACCTCAAGCCCCGCAGTATCCAACGGCCTCTCCCAGTTAAGCCGGGAGCTTTCACGTCGGACTTACGAAGCCGCCTGCGCGCGCTTTACGCCCAGTAATTCCGGATAACGTTCGCCTCCTACGTTTTACCGCGGCTGCTGGCACGTAGTTAGCCGAGACTTCTTCCTGGGGTACCGTCCGTTCTCTTCCCCCAGAAAAGGAGTTTACAACCCGAAGGCCTTCATCCTCCACGCGGCGTTGCTGCATCAGGCTTGCGCCCATTGTGCAATATTCCTCACTGCTGCCTCCCGTAGGAGTCTGGGCCGTGTCTCAGTCCCAGTGTGGGGGGTCGCGCTCTCACGCCCCCTATCGATCATCGCCTTGGTAGGCCATTACCCTACCAACTAGCTAATCGACCGCAGGCCCTTCTCGAAGCGCCGGAACTTTACTTAACCAAACGAATGGTCAAGCACATGCGGTATTAGCTGCCATTTCTAGCAGTTATCCCCCACTTCGAGGCAGGTCACCAACGTGTTACTCACCCGTGCGCCACTAAGAGCATATTGCTATCCTCTTCGTTCGACTTGCATGTGTCAGGCACGCCGCCAACGTTCATCCTGAGCCAGGATCAAACTCTCCGAATAAATTTTTGCCTGTAGGTACAGGTCTTTTGAGAGCCCTAGCTTCTAAACCTTACTTTCCTATCACTCTTCAATTGTTAAAGGACTTGCCACGATCAAGCCGGAGGCGCTCAGTCTGTAGAGAAACAAAAACGCCGACTACGTGCAAGACGTGCCGACGCACTAACAATCCGGAGAGGGTGCTACACGATCCTGTTAGTGTTGCTTCCGAAGGGCTGTGGCTCCTTGTTAAGAATTCTTGCTGCGAATCCTTGTGCTTGACTGCTACCCATTGTAGCACTGTGGCTTGCCACTGTCAAGTGTTTTTGCACGAGGTTGACCGTGCGTTTCTTAATGGTTCGTCGCTCCGCTCGCGGGGCAACAGGTGGAACTATAGCACAGCAGCAGGGGGTTGTCAATACCCTGTCGTTGAATCCAACCTTAAAACAGACGATCGAATCTCAAATGTCGCGCCGCCCCTCCAGCGCCCGGCTCAGGGTGACTTCGTCGGCATATTCCAGATCGCCGCCCACAGGCAGCCCCCGGGCCAGCCGGGTGACGCGCACGCCCGTGGATCGCAGCAGCCGGGCCAGATACATGGCCGTCGCCTCTCCCTCCATGGTGGGATTGGTGGCAACCAGGATCTCGGTGATCGGCTCGGTTTGCTGGCGGGCAAGCAGGGCGTCGATGCGCAGGTTCTCCGGCCCGATGCCCTCGATGGGGTTGATGACGCCGTGTAGGACATGGTACCGGCCGCGATAGGCGCCGGTGCGCTCGATGGCGACCACATCCAATGGCTCTTCCACCACGCAGAGGAGGTGGATGTCGCGGGTGGGGTCGGCGCAGAGGGCGCAGGGGTCGGTGGTGGTCAGGTTGTGGCAGCGGCTGCAATAGCGGATGGCGGCTTGCAGTTCGCCGATGGCCGCAGCCAGGTCGCGCACCTGTTCGGCGGGCGCGCGCAGCAGATAGAAGGCCAGGCGGGAGGCGCTCTTGGGGCCGACGCCCGGCAGCCGCACCAGGGCGTCGATCAGGCGTTGGATCGGTTCGGCGACGAGTTGCATGCAGGGTGCAGGGGGCAGGGTGAGAATTCAGGGAGGGGGGAGGGGTTAGAGGAGGCCGGGGGGGAGGTTGAGGCCGGCGGTGAGGTCGCCCATGCGCTCGCTGGCGAGGTCGCGGGATTTTTCGAGGGCCTGGTTGACGGCGGCGAGGATGAGGTCTTGCAACATTTCCACGTCGTCGGGATCGACGGCTTCGGGGGCGATGGTGATGGCCTGGATTGCTTGCTGGCCGTTGGCAACGACGCTGACGACGCCGCCGCCGACGCTGACTTCGACGGTCTCGTCGGCCAGGCCTTCCTGGGCCTGCATCATCTGTGCTTGCATTTGCTGGATTTGGGAAAGCATGCCGCCGCCGCCCATGCCGCCCAGTCCACCTTTGGGCCGGGCGCCGGGGGATTGGTAGCCGCGAGGGGCGTGTTTGCGCTTTGCCATAGGTCTGTCCTTGGGGTGTGTAAATGGGAGGTTTTTTGGGGGGTGGCAAGATTATACACCGGCAGCGTTCGTGGGGGGTAGCCATGACTTGCGCCCGCGAGCTGAATCTGCCACAGCGCCGTGCAAGCAGCGCCGTGCGCTGGGTCGACATTGTCGTAGAGGAAGGAACATGCCATAATAGCGCACGGTCAGCAGAGGGCTCTCTGCTGCGCCGATCTTCCCTCCCTCGATCCACGCTCATCCCCCCCAAACGATCATGACCTCACGCTTTGTAACTCTGAAGAATAAACCTGTCTCTGCCATCTCTGGGCAACCGTTGCAGCCCGGAGACCGCGCGCCCGCGGCCGCGGGGCGCACCAAAGGCTTTGGCAACGATACCTTCGACGTGATTGGCGATACCGCGGGCAAGATCCGTGTGCTCAATTTCGTGCCCAGCCTCAACACCGGCATCTGCGATGCGCAGACGCGGCGCTTCAATGAGGCGCTCGCGGGCGACGACGCGGTGGCTGTGGTCACGATCAGCGCGGATCTGCCTTTCATGCAGCAGAACTGGTGCGGAACCGCCGGCCTGGAAGGGGCGATCATGGTCTCCGATCATTATGATATGGCCATCGGCGAGGCCTATGGCGCGCACCTGACCGATCTACGGCTGGATCAGCGAGCAGTGATCGTTGTCGACGCCGCAGGGATGGTGCGCCACAGCGAGTACTGCCCCGACATCGCCCAGCACCCTGATTACGAGGCGGCCCTGGCCGCCGTCACAGCCCTGCGCTGACCTTTTCTCTGCTCTCGTTCCCAGGAGGATGCAACCATGACCGCTCCCGGCCCGCAATCCAGTTTGCAGACGGATGCCAAGACCCGCCGCCGTGGCCGGATGGGATTGGCGCCCTCCTGGGAACACCTTCCCTGGTGGGGGATCATCATCCTCATCGTCGGGGTGATCGTTGGGTTTTCGGTGTTCACCTCGGCCCGCTATCAGGATGCGCTCTCTTTCATCTTTGATCTGCCCTGGCACAAGGGCGTGGTCAAAGAGTTGCGCGCCGGCGACCTGAGCGCGGATGGCAGTTGGTCTCACACCTTTGCCCTGCCCCTGGCGCCGGGCAATTACACACTCTACACCGAATACCAGGATGCAGAAGGGGCGTTTCTGGGGCGGGGCACGGTGTTCAAGGTGCAGATCGCAGCAGATGCTACGCCAGGCGCGGACGCGCCCATGCTGACAGATCAGGGCATGGTGGTGACTTCTTACACCCTGGCCACCAGCACACCCACGATGAGCGGGCAGGCGCCGGCGGGCACGGATCGGGTGCGGATGATCGATGACTTCCGCGATCAGCCGCTGCGCATCCTCCGCCGCATCTGGAACGCCAACGGGGTGATCCTGACTCTGAAGGTGACTTTCATCGCTTTCCTGGCTGCCATCGTGGTGGGACTGCTCTTCGGCATCATGCGCGTCAGCAGCGGCTCGCCCGATCTGCGAGAGGGGCTAGGCCGGCGATTGCTCTTTGGGCTGCCTGTGGTAGCGCTGGTGTTGCTTTGGCAGCCGGGGTGGCGCAGCTTGCCCGCGGCGGCGCTGATCCTGCTGCTGGTGGAGGCCTTTTTCTTCCTGCTGCCGGCCATGCCCTATACGATCTCTACATTGTATGTGGAGATCGTGCGCGGGCTACATGGGGTTTGCCGTCACACCGGCGCTGCGCACTGCCACGGAAGGCGCCCTGGATCTGCGCGGCCTGCCCGCAGCGGTGATCGGGCTGGCCTTTGGCTATGGCGCGTATCTGGCCGAGGTCTTCCGCGCGGGCATCGAATCGATCCCGCGCGGGCAGATGGAGGCGGCCCGTTCGGTGGGGATGAATTATTTCCAGGCGATGCGCTTCATCATCCTGCCCCAGGCCATCCGCCTGATCCTGCCGCCGCTGGGCAATGACTTTATCGCCATGCTGAAGGATTCCTCTCTGATCTCGGTGATTGCGCTGCCGGAGGTGTTGCAGCAGGGCCGGTTGTGGGTCTCGCGCAATTTCCGGGCGTTCGAGGGCTACAACTCGGTGATGCTGGTCTATCTGGTGATGACGCTGCTGCTGTCACTGTTGGTGCGCTCGATCGAACGGCGTTCGCGCTTGCCGGGGAAGTGATGATCGCCTGGTTCTGGCGGGGGCTTGTGTTGGGTTTTGCCATCGCCGCGCCGGTGGGGCCGATCGGCCTGCTCTGTATTCGCCGCACGCTGAATCAGGGCCGCGGTTCGGGGCTGGCGTCGGGGCTGGGCGCGGCCTCGGCCGATGCTTTCTATGGCAGTGTGGCGGCGTTCGGGCTGGCTTTTGTGGCCGATTTCTTGACCGCGCAGCAGATGGCGCTGCGGCTGGTGGGCGGGATCTTCTTGATCTGGGTAGGCGTGCGCGCGGCGCGGGCGCGGCCAACCGTGCTGGGCGCGGCATCTGTGATGGCAAGGCCGCGCCGGGCGCAACTGGCCGCAGATTTCGCCTCCACCTTCCTGTTCACCCTGACCAATCCCCTGACCATCCTCTCCTTCACCCTGGTCTTTGCCGGCCTGGGGCTGGCCGCGGGCAGTGGGGCCTACAGCGAGGCGGCGGGATTGGTGGCGGGCGTGTTCAGCGGCTCGGCTTTGTGGTGGCTGCTGTTGAGCACGGTGGTGGGGCTGTGGCGCCGGCGCATTCGCCCACAGCATCTGCATCTGCTGAATGTGGGGGCGGGGGCGATGATCGCCCTCTTCGGGCTGGTCATTCTGGCCGGGCTGCTGCCAGATTGAGCGGGGGGAGCGTCTTGGCCCTGCCGCCGGTGGCGTCCTTATAGGCGGCGCGCATCCCTGCCCACGCTGTGTCACCGATCCCGCGATGGTGTACAATGAACGCCGCCCTTCTCGGCCTCCCTTCCCCGGTTGCTCCCTGCTCGACATGTTCAAACGCCTCGCCTTGCTTGCTTTGTTGCTCAGTCTGGCCTTTGTGGCTGCGCCAGATCCGAGTGCAGCTGCGCCGGCGGGTGTGCCCTATCCTGTGGTCACGCTGGGCAAATCGGCCTCGCCCACCTGGGTGATGCCCGGTCAGGCGGTCACCTACACCATCACCCTGACCAACAACGGCGATGTCGATGCCACCGGCGTGACTGTGATCGACACCTTGCCGGCGGGGTTCAGCTATCAGCCAGGCAGCAGCCGCATCCTGATCAACGGCCTGCAAGTCGCCACCACCAACCCCGCGATCAGCGGCGACACCTTGCGCTGGACCGGCCTGACCGTGCCGGCGCGGCGGGGGGATAGCTATTTTGGCATCAACACCTTCATTCAAGATAAGTGCACCGATACGCACACGCTGATCTTCCAACTGGATCGGGCGGCGGGGCTGGCCGGCTGGGGGGGCTGGGTGAAACAACTGCTGCCCGGCATCGAGACAAGCTGGCAGAGCGCGCCGCAGTGTTACAAGGATTTCGTCACCGAGGCCTACAACCGCGGGCTGAAACCGGTGATCCGGCTGGCGGGCGCGCATGCCGGATCTTACTGGCACAAGCCCCCGGCGGATGGGCCGCTGAATTATCAGAGCTATGCCTGGGCCTTGGGCCGGGTGGTGAACAGCCTGCCCCGCCGCGATGGCCATAAACTCTACATTCAGATCTGGAATGAGCCGAATCTGGACACGGAATGGGGGCTGGCGCCCAACGCCCGCGAGTACGGCGTCTTTCTCGGTCAGGCCTATGACGCTATCAAGGCTTACAACGACCCGCGCATCGTGGTGCTGAATGGGCCGATGTCGCCGGGCGCCACCATCAAGCCGGACACTTTCATCCAGCAGATGGTTAGCCAGACGCCGGCGTCGCTGTGGAAATGGGATCTGTGGGCCGCGCACACCTATCCAGGCAATCACCCGCCAGAGTACAATCTGCATCGCGGCACAGCCACGTATCAATGGGCGACGATCGATTCCTATCGCAAGGAATTGAGCGTGCTGGCCGCGTATGGCCGCAGCAATGTCAGGGTTTTTCTATCGGAGACGGGGCATAATCTGGGCAACAATGTCTTCGCTTTCGAGGGCTATGCCCCGATCGGTGAGACGAATCGGGCGGAGTACATGCAGCGCAGCTTCCGCGACTATTGGGCGGCCTGGCCAGAGGTGATCGGCGTCGCCCCCTACCAACTCAATGATCCACTCTCACGGCCAGAATGGGTGGCCTGGGACTGGATCTACACGTCGGGGCTGACGCGGCCGCAGTACAACGCGGTGGCAGCGCTGGACAAGGGCTATCCCTTCCAGGCGGCGGTGGTGACGATCAGCTTCCAGGCCTGGCCGCCTGATGCCAATGGCACCTTCTACAACAGCGTCAGCGCCACCGCGGTCAACACCGCCATCGAAAGCCGCATCGATGTGGCGCCGGTGGTGGTGCGCACGCCCACACCCACACCCACGGCCACCCCCACGGCCACGCCCACGCCGACGCACACCCCCACGCCCACCCGCACCCCCACGCCGATCCCGGCCGCGCCCGCGCTCGACCTGGAGAAATACGTCTCGGTGGATGGGCAAGCCACCTGGCAGGACGCGGACACGCCCACCGGCCCGCAAGCGGTGGCCGGCAGCGATGTCTACTTCCGCTTCGAGGTGACGAACACCGGCAACGTGCCCCTCAGCAACATCACCCTCAGCGACAGCGATTTCGTTCTCAACCGCTGCAGCCCGCCCAGCCTGCTCAACCCCGGCCAGAAATACACCTGCTGGCACGGGCCTACGCCGGCGCAGGTGGGGCAACACACCAACACCGCCACGGCCACCGGCCTCTATCAAAACCAGACCCTGACCGATGCGGATGACGCCAATTACTACGCGCCGCCGCAACCCGCCATCGACGTGGAGAAATATGTCTCGGTGGATGGCCAGAGCACCTGGCAGGATGCAGATCTGCCGCCGGGGCCGCAAACCGCGGTGGGGGCCATGGTCTACTTCCGCTTCGTGGTCACCAACACCGGCAACGTGCCCCTGAGCAACGTCACCCTCAGCGACACGGTCTACGCCCTCGGCGGGTGCAGCCCCATCCCCCCCCCCCTGCCCGCGGGCGCCGTCTACACCTGCACCATCGGCCCGCTGCCGGCGCAGGCCGGGCAGCACACCAACACCGCCTCGACCACCGGCGTCTACGCCAACACCACGGTCAGCGATGCCGATGACGCCAACTACACCGCCCTCTCCCGCCCGGCCATCGACATCGAAAAACTGGTCTCGGTGGATGGCCAGAGCACCTGGCAGGATGCCGACACGCCCCCCGGCCCGCAGGCCGCGGCCGGCAATCCCGTCTACTTCCGCTTCGTGATCACGAACGTGGGCAATGTGCCCCTGAGCAAGGTCACTCTCACCGACACGGTCTACCCGCTTGGCTCCTGCCCGCCCATCCCCAGCCCCCTGGCCGCCGGCGGCAGCTACACCTGCACCATTGGCCCCCTGGCCGCGACGCTGGGCCAGCACACCAACACCTCCAGCACCCGCGGCGAATATCAGGGCATCGTCGTCACCGACGCGGATGACGCCCACTACTTCGCGCCCTCGCAGCCGGCCATCGACATCGAAAAGCATGTCTCGGTGGATGGGCAAGCCTCCTGGCAGGACGCCGACATCTCCCCCGGCCCCCAAAGCCGCATCGGCGACACCGTTTACTACCGCTTGATCGTGACCAATGTCGGCAATGTGCCCCTCAGCAACCTCGGCATAGCCGATACCCAGCACACGTTGGCCGGCTGCCCGCCCCTGCCCCCCTCGCTGGATCCTGGCGAGACGTACACCTGCCTCTACCAGACCACGGTGGTGGACACGGCTGCCGACTGCGTGTATCCCAACCGGGCCACCGCCACCGGCGTCTACCAGAACATCACCGTCGAAGATGCCGACGACGCCCACTACTTCGCGCCCACCCGCCCCGCCATCGATGTCGAGAAACTGGTCTCGGTGGACGGCAAGACTACCTGGCAGGATGCCGACATCCCGCCGGGGCCGGAAGCCGGGGTGGGCGATCCGGTCTACTTCCGCTTCCTGTTGGTCAACACCGGCAACGTGCCTCTCAACAACGTCACCCTGACCGACAATATCTTCAACCTCAGCAGTTGCCCGGCCATCCCCAACCCGTTGGCCCGCGGCGCCAGCTACAGTTGCGATATCGGCCCCTTCCCTGCCCAGGCCTACCAGCACGCCAACACCGCCGTGGCCACCGGCTTCTACGCCAACCTGACGCTGCAAGACCTGGACGCGGCCCACTACTTCGCTCGCGCCGCGGATGCCGGCGTCGGCGACCGGGTGTGGCGCGATCTCAACCTCAACGGCATCCAGGATCCCGCCGAACCGGGCATCGACGGCGTGATCATGGAGCTGTTGGACAACAACAGCGCGGTCGTGGCCGTGCAAGTCACCAGCGGCGGCGGCCTCTACCTCTTCCCGAACCTGCTTCCCGGCCTCTATCAGGTGCGGGTGGCAGCCAGCAACTTCGATCCCTTCCGCCCGCTGCACGGCTTCGTCTTCACCAGCGGCGGCTATGGTCCCAATCCCTACCCCGTCACGCTCAACGCCGGCCAGCAGTTCCTCTTTGCCGATTTTGGCTACGCGCGGGCGCAGGTCACGATCAGCAAACGCGTCAGCACGCCGCAAGTGCTGCGCGGCGGCGCCGTCACCTACACCTACGTCGTCCTCAATCAGGGCGATACCTGGCTGGATACCCTGATCATCAGCGATGACCGCCTCGGCGTCATCTGCGCCGCCCCGCAGATCGGCCCGCTGGCGCCCGGCCAGCAAGTGCAATGCCAGAGCACCACGGCGCTGCAAGCCAGCGTCTGCAACACCGGCGCGGTCACGGCGGTGGCGGCTGCCGCCCCTGGCGTTCCCCTGTCGGCGACGGTGCAGGCGAGCTCGAATCAGGTCTGCGTGGAAGTGGCCGACGCTCTGCGTTTGGACTTCGGCGACGCCCCCGATCAAGGCCCCGGCGCCGGGCCAGGCGATTACCCAACCCTGCTGGCCGATGATGGCCCTCGCCATGTGCTCCTGCCCACCCTTTACCTGGGCCGGCAAGCGCCCGACGCCGACGATGGGCTGGGCCAGGATGTCAACGCGCTCAGCGATGATACCACCGGCATCGACGACGAAGATGGCATCGCCATGCTGCCCGTGATCACCACCGCCTCGGGCGCGGTGAACCTGATGCTGACGGCGATGAACGCCACTGCCGCGCCGTCCACCCTGGCTTGCTGGATCGACTTCAACCGCGATGGCGATTTCGCCGACCCCGGCGAACGCGCCGCGGCGCTGGTCAATAGTTCGCCCCAACGACAATCGGTCTACCTCACCTTTGGCGGCTTTGCCGTACCCACCCCCGGCGATAGCATGTTGCGCTGCCGCATTGCCACTGAGGCCGGCGAAGTGGCCAACCCCACCGGCTTCGCGGCCAGCGGCGAGGTGGAAGACCACTGGTTGACGATCATCAACGTCGGTTCCTGTCGTCCCGCCTCGGCCCTGACAACTCAGGACAGCACCGAGGACATCTGCCCCGAAGTCAGCATCAGCGGCAAGACCTGGATCGACGCCCAGCAGGATGGCCGTTTCGATGACGAGCCCCTGCTCAGCGAAGTCTCTCTGGTTGCCATCAACTCCAAGGGCCAGCGGGTGGCGCTCACCACCACCGGGCCTGGCCTCTTCCCGCCGGGGCAATACCTGTTGCAGGGCCTGCCTCCCGACACGTATCAGGTGAAGCTGGAGAGCTGGCCGCTGGGCTACTTGCCGGTGCAGCCGACTGTGCGCAAGGTAGCGCTCAAGGCCAACGGCCAAAGCGCCCTGCTCGACTTCCCCCTGATCGAAGGCATGCGAGTCTACCTGCCCACCATCACCAGGTAAACCGCGCCGCGCTTCCCCTCGTTCGACCATGGCCCCCGGCGACCCCTCGCCGGGGGCCATTTTCATCGGTGCCCTCCCCACCCAACCCTGCTATAATGCAGCGAGAGCTGTTAGACGATGGACGTTAGACGATGGACGTTAGACTATAGACGAAGGACGAAGGACAGCGAACGATAACCAACCAACCAACCAACCAACCAACTAACCAACTAACCAACTAACCAACTAACCAACTAACCAACTAACCAACTAACCAACTAACCAACTAACCAACCAACCCACCATGCCCAGATCCGTCGGTTCTTCCCTCCCGCGCTTCGATGCCAGGGCCAAGGTCAGCGGCCAGTTGCGCTATCCTGGCGATTTCGACCTGCCCGGCCAACTGCACGCCAAGATCCTGTGGCCCGCGCACCCACACGCCCGCATCACCCGCTTCGATATAGGCCCCGCCCTGGCCGCGCCCGGCGTCGTGGCTGTGCTGGCCGCAGCGGATGTGCCGGTCAATGAATATGGCCTGAATGTACGCGATCAGGAAGTGCTGGTGGGCCGCGTGGGCGGGATTGTGCGCTGCCTGCTCGACCAGGTGGCGGTGGTCGTGGCCGAGACAGAAGCTCAGGCCGAGGCGGCGCTGGCCCTGATCGACATCGCCTACGAAATCCTGCCCGGCGTCTACAGCATCGCCGCGGCCCTGGCCCCAGACGCGCCCCTCGTCCACCCGGAGCGGGGAGATTCCAACGTGCTCCTGCACTACAAAATCCGCCACGGCGATGTGGAGGCCGCCTTTGCCCAGGCCGACATCATCATCGAGCATGATTATAGCAGCCACCCGCAAGAGCACGCCTATTTGCAGCCGGAAGCGGGCCTGGCATCCCTGCGCGGGGATGGCAAGATCGAGGTGATCGTCGCCGGGCAGTGGCTGCACGAAGACCGCCACCAAATCGCCCACGCCCTCGGTCTGCCGGTCGAGCAGATCGTGGTGCGCTATCCCGGCATCGGCGGGGCCTTTGGCGGCCGCGAAGACATGAGCGTGCAGATCGTCCTGGCCCTGGCCGCCTGGAAACTGGGCCGGCCGGTCAAGATGCAGTGGTCGCGCGGTGAATCGATCCGCGGGCACCACAAACGCCACGCGGCCGTGGCCCACGCCAAATGGGGGGCGACGAAGGATGGCCGCGTCCTGGCCATGCAGGTCGATGTCAGCACCGACGCCGGGGCCTACGCCTACACCTCGACCAAGGTGCTGGGCAACCTCACCCTGGCCTGCCTGGGCCCGTACGAAGTGGCCAACGTGCGGGTGGATACGCGCACGGTCTACACCAACAATCTGGCCGCGGGCGCGTTTCGCGGATTCGGCGGGCCGCAGGGCCACTGGATCGCCGAGATGCAGATGAACCGCCTGGCCGCGGCCCTGGAGATGGATCCTGTGGAGGTGCGGCTGCGCAACCTGTTGCGCGAAGGCTCTATCCTGGCCACGGGCAGCGTCATCCCCAGCGGCGTCACCATCGATCAGGTGCTGCAAACCTGCGCGCAGGCCGCGGGCTGGGTGCAAGGCCCGCGCGGCTGGCAGCGCCCGCCCCAGGCCGCGCCTGCGGATGATCTGCCCTCGCCGCACCGCGCCTATTCATTGGATGCGGCCCCTGCCCGCCGCGCCCGCGGCGTCGGCATCGCCTGCTGTTTCAAGAACGTGGGCTTCAGCCTTGGCTATGTCGATGAATGCTGGGCCGGGGTGGAATTGTATGGCGACGGTAGCATCGAGCGGGCCGTGGTGCGCCACGCCGGGGCCGAGGTGGGCCAGGGCGCGCACCAGATCATGCGCCAGATCGCGGCCGATGTCCTGCGCCTGCCCCTGGAACAGGTCGAACTGATCGCCGAAGATACCGACGCCACCCGCAACAGCGGCAGCGCCTCGGCCAGCCGCATGACTTTTATGGCCGGCAACGCCATCCTGGGCGCGGCGCAGCAGGCCTTGCAAAAATGGCAAAATGAAGAGGATCGCCCCTGTGTGGCCGAATATCGCTATCTACCCCGGCCCACCACGCCCTATGATCACGACACCGGGGCCGGCGATCCCAACATCACCTACGGGTACTGCGCCCAGGCTGCCGAAGTCGAAGTCGATCTGGACAGCGGACGCATCCAGGTGCTGCGCCTCTGGTCGGTGAATGACGTGGGCCGGGCCTTGAACCCGCAACTGGTGGCGGCGCAGATCGAGGGCGCGGTGGCGCAGAGTGTGGGCTGGACCCTGCAAGAGGACTTCAAACAGGCGCAGGGCAGCGTGCTAACCGACCAACTCAGCACCTACCTCATCCCCACCGTGCTCGACACCCCGCTCGAAATCATCCCCATCATCCTGGAATTGCCCGATCCACAGGGGCCGTTGGGCGCTCGCGGCATGGCCGAGATGCCCTTCATCCCCACAGCCCCGGCCATCGCCGCCGCCGTGCACGCCGCCACCGGCCGCTGGTTCCACGCCCTGCCCCTGACGCCGGAGAGGGTGGTGGGGGGGGGTAGGTGGTTAGTTGGTTAGTTGGTTAGTTTGTTGGTTTGTTTGTTGGTGGATCGATCGTTAGCCGATAACCAATCGACCAATCAACCACCTAACCAACCAACCAACAAACTAACCAACCAACAAACTAACCAACCAACCAACCAACAAACCAACCAACCAACAAACCAACCAACAATGCCCATTTTCGATGCTCCTATCCATACGAATAGCCAGGGGCTGGAGCGTGTGATCCATGCGGGGGCGGCGGTGATTTTGGTGATCGAGCGACGAGAGTGCGCGCCCTGCCGCCAACTCGACCCCATCCTCACCCGCCTGGCCGGCGCCAACGCTGGCGCCTTGCTCGTGGCCCGCATCGACGCGGACGAAGCGCCCGAAGTGCTGCGGCGATTTCAGATCGAAGCGCTGCCCGGCCTGGTATTCCTGCGCAACGCCGCGGTGGTGGGCGTCGGCGCCGGCGCCGTCACCGAACAGGTCATGCAGCGCTGGGCCGACCATCTGCTGGGCAAGGGGCCGCGGCCCCC
>JABWBG010000117.1 GCA_013360575.1 Caldilineales bacterium | reverse complement strand
ACGCCCATCCCCGCAGCCACGCCCACGGCCACGGCCACGCCCACCTGCGCCCAGCCCGACGCGGCCGGCAATGATTTCGCCGCGGCCGCACCCCTGATCCCCGACGGCCGGGACGTGCAGGAGGCCATCTGCCCCAGCGGCGACGTGGACTGGTGGAAGTTCCCGGTGCAGGCGGGCCAGGAGATCACGCTCTTTCTCTTCGACATGCCCGCGGATTACGATCTCTCCCTGATCACCCCCGGCCAGGGCGGGGCCGCCAGCTCCGAGCGCTTCGGCGCGGCCAACGACGAGTTCATCCGCTTCGTGGCCTGGGAAACCGGCGATTGGCGGGTGCTGGTGCGGGGCAAGGGCGTGGCCGACTGGAGCAGCAGCCAGCCCTACACCCTGCGGGTGCAAAAAAGCTGGGCCTGCTTCGTGCCCGACGAGCCGGGCGTCTCCTTCGACACCGCCGGCGTCATCCTGCCCAGCCTGCCCCAGGCCAACGTTTCCCGGCCTCACACCGGCTACATCTGCCCGCAGGGGGACGAAGACTGGTACGCCGTCGAGGTCTCCGGCGGCCAGCTTGTGGCCATCAATGCCCGCCTGACCCACCTGCCGGCCAACTACGATCTCTACCTCTATTCGCCCGACGGCGTGCTGCGGGGCAGTTCGCAAGAGGCCGGCACAACCGACGAAAGCATCACCTTCTGGGCCAACGATATGCCGGGGGCGTGGCGGGTGCGGGTGATGCCCGTCGGGCCCGACGCCCATCACATCGACCCCTACACCCTGGACGTGCGCCTGTCCGGCCTTGCGGACCTGACGGTGCTGGGCATCGAAGTCACCCAGGCCATCCAGAATTTCGCCCAGCCGGGCGTGGCCGACAACAGCCTATCTTTGGTGACCGGCAAGCCCACCATGGCCCGGGTCTACGTCGGCGTCAACGGCGCGGCTGGCCCCATCTCCAACGTCACGGTCGAGCTGGGCATCTACCAGTCGTGGAACAACACGCCCTGGGCCACCCTCACCCTCGGCCCGCAGACTGTGCCCAACCAAGCGGTGCAGCAGCAGCGGCTGAGCAGGTTCGCCAGCTTCGACTTTCTCCTGCCGCCCGACTGGCAGCTATCGAACACACAGGTCTTGGGCGCGCGGGTCAATCCCGGCCCCACCGCGCCGGAGACCGACTACAGCAACAACCTGGCCTACGCCAGCGGGACGCCGCGACACGTCAGCCCCTACACGCTCAATGTGGGCCTCGTGCCTGTGCGCGCCCGCAATGGCGCCGGCAACCTGGTGACGCCCACCTTGGCCGGCGCGGATTTGAACGACATCCTGACTTACTTCCGTGCGGTGTGGCCCGCCCCGGTCAAAGTCTATTTCAAGGCGGGCGGACCCCTGGAGGGGGATCGCAGTTATATCTTCCCCGCCAACGCCAGCGGCTGCGGCGACGACTGGGGCGACCTACTGGACGATCTAGAGGATCTCTACGATGGCTGGCGCAACCGGCCGCCCAATGCCTACGTCTATGGCCTGCTCCATCCCGACGTGCCCGGCGGCGGCGGTTGCGGCCGGGTCGATGACCGGGGCGCGGCCGGCTGGTTGCGCCCCGGTGATGGGCCTGTCATGGCCCAGGAGCTGGGGCACAACCTCAACCGCTATCACGCGCCGTGCGGCAATCCTGGCGGCGTGGACGGCAACTATCCCCAGTATCGAGATCCCCAGGGCAACCTGTACCCCGGCGCCTCCATCGGCCAGGTGGGGGTCAACGTGAGCACCGGGCGCATCTTCGAACCGGCCAACGCCTACGATTTCATGTCCTACTGCGGCCCGGAGTGGATCTCGCCCTACACCTGGGACGCCATCCTGCGGCGCATGGTCTCCCCCTCGGCCCTGCAGGCCGCGGCCCGCGCCGACGAGACGCCCCATCTGGTGATGGTGGGCCGGGCGCGAGAGGACGGCCAGATCGAGCTGCCCCGCCCCTTCTGGATCGAGCCGCGGCCGGAGGGCGCGCACGATCACCCCGGCGAAGGCCCGTTCAGCATCGCCCTGCAAGATGCCGGTGGCGCGCCCCTATTCACCCGCCATTTCGATAGGCGGCTGTACGATGACCACCACACGCCCGATCATTTCCGGGAGATCGTGCCTTTTCCGCCGGGCGCGGCGCGGATCGTCTTCCGCTACCAGGGCGATGTCGTGCGTACCCTGCCCGTCAGCCCCAATCCGCCGCAGGTAACCGTGCTCAGCCCCAACCGCGGCGAGGTTTGGGAGGGCGCCGGGCCGTTCACCATCGCCTGGCAGGCCGAGGATGCCGATGGCGACCCGTTGACCGCGCGGGTGTCCTACTCGCCCGATGGCGGCGCCACCTGGCAGCGGCTGGCGGTGAATCTGAGCGGCAGCAGCTACACGGTCGCTGCCTCCGATCTGGCGGGCAGCGAGGCCGCGCGGGTGCGGGTGGAGGTGAGCGACGGCGTGCATACCGTGGCGGACGAGAGCGACGGCGCCTTCGCGGTGTCGCTGAAGCCGCCCCTGATCCTGCTGTTGGCCCCGGCCGATGGCGCCACCCTGCGTCCGGGCCAGCCCGTGCTCTTGCAGGGCCTGGCCACGGATGTCGAAGATGGGCCGCTGGCCGATGAGGCCCTGGTCTGGTCATCGGACGTGGAGGGGCCGCTGGGCGTGGGGGCCGACCTGGCCGTGTACGACCTCTCCCCCGGCCGGCGCCGCATCACCCTGCAGGCCGCGGACAGCGACGGCATGGTGGGCAGCGCCAGCGTCGAGGTCTACGTCGGCGGCCGCATCTTTCTGCCGCTGACGCTGCATGCTGGGAGATGATGGTATGCATTGGTATGTATGTTCGCCAAAAAGGGCACAGAGTTTTTTCATCTTTAACTGCAAAGAACGCCAAGAGCGTGAATATTTTTTTTATTTAATTCTTTTCTGGTAACAATTCACCTGATATGTCATTGCGAGCGCAGCGAAGCAATCTCCAAGGTGGTTCGTCAATTTTGTGGCTGTCAATCGGCGTTGGGGATTGCTTCGGGACTATCGTCCCTCGCAATGACAAAATAAGGTGAACTGTTACCTTTTCTGCAAAGATCAGCGGTGAGCGCGCAGGCAGTTCGTTTCGCCATCCGCCATCCGCAATCTTTTCGGCGCCCTGTCAAAACACAAGCGATTGACACTCACAGACGGCGCATGATACCATCCCGCCATGGTTGCCCCGCCCTGTTTGCCCGCCAACGAGATCGCCGCCGTACACGCGCGCTGGCGCGCTGATCTACCACCCCTCTTCGCCGCTGACGCAGACGCATTATTGGCGCGCATCTCCCCGCCGCGCTGGGCGCTGGAATGGTCGCTGCCCCGCTGGCTCGGCGATGCCCTGAGCGTCGAGCCGGCGCATTCCTCCGAGTTGGTGCTGGCCAACGTCTACGGCCTGGCCTATATCCGCATCCAAGATGATCTGCTGGACGGGGATGCGCCGCCGGCGGAACGCGTCACAGCCGGGCGCCTGAGCGACGCGCTTTACCCTGCGTGGCTGGCGGTGTACCGTCGGCTGTTGGGCAGCGAACCGGCCTTCTGGGCGCGTTTCGAGCAGTACCTGGCGCAGTGGCGGCAGGCGACCCTGGCCAGCACCCAACCGATGCCAACCTCGCTGCGGGCGTTCACCGCCGCCGATTTCGCGACCCTGGGACAGCGCGGCGCGCCGCTCAAGGTGTGCGCGGCTGCCGCCTGCATCCTCGCCCAGCGCCAGGAGTGGCTGCCGCCGATTGAAGCGATCCTGGATGAGCTGCTGGTCGCGGCCGTGTTACTCGATCACGCGGTGGATTGGCGCGCCGATCTGGCGGCCGGGCGGGCGAACGCCTTTGTTGCTTACGCGGCAGCGCAGCCGCAGACAGGGGCGCGGCGGGGGGCCAATCGCCTGGCGGTGCTGAATGAACTGGCCGCGGGCGCGACCGGCCGCCCATACTTCGCGCTGATCCACTCCCGCCTGGCAGTTGCCGCGGGGCAAGCAGAGGCGCTTGGCTTGATGGCGCTGGCGCATTACATTGCCTGGCTTGGCGGCCAGGCGAGGACCCTCAGCAGAAATCTATCTTACACAACACGCCAATGGCTGCGGCGCGCAACCAGCGAATTGCTGCCGGGCGTGGCGTGAAATCCACCCACCTAGGAGACATGTATCATGGCTACACTGGCACAGATGGATCGGTTGATCGGTCGGGCGTTGTTCGACGCCGAGTTTCGGGCGCTGCTGCTGGCAGACCCGGAGCAGGCCGCTCGGCAGCTTCGCTATCGGCTGGATGGCGGGCAGATTGCGCGCATCCGCAGCCTGGATGCGCAGGCGCTGGACGAGATCGCCCGAAGGTTCGAGAGCGCCATCGCCCAGCCCGTCCAATCGCTAAGCTTCTGGTAGAGGAGCGCGCTTATTGGGTGAACAGCGGAAACAGGTAGGTTTGCACCAGTTGGCTGAGCACCAGGTAGATCAGCGGACTGGCTGCCGCAGCAACCGCGCGTATCACGGCCCCAAAGTCACGGAACGGCCAGCTCGGCCCGGCCAGGATATGCTTGCGAAAGGTCAAGAGGACTTCGGTGCGGTCGGCGAGGGTCTTCATTTCTGCGACCGCGGCCGGCGGCGCCGAGAGCAGCGCGCCCTGCACATGCAGCAGTTCGCCGCAGATGTTGCCTAGCACCCGCTCCCGCTCCCGCACGATCTGTTGGTGAACGCCCCAAAGCGGCACAAACAGCGCCACAAGGCTCAGGGCTGAAAGAGCAATCACCAGCCAGCCGCCGGCCTGGGGCGGCCCCACGATCATCAAAGGGATCAGGAAAACGCCGACGAAGGCCAGACTTTGCACCAGGCTGATGCGACCAAAGGGCAGCAACGCAGCCGAATCGAACACATTGACTTGCAACGGCTGACGGGAGAGCGCGGTCAAGGCGATGGAGTTGCGTACCCCCACGTAGACCAGGTTCAGCAGCGTGCTGAAGGCGACCAGGTAATAGAGCAGGATCACCCCGATCGCCACCACCTCGCCGGGCTGCTGGTGGGGCAGCCGGCGCACGCCATCGGGCGGCAGCACCAGCAGCACAACCACCAGCCCCACGCCCAACGCCAGCAGCCCCGCCTCCTGTCGCGGGTTGTTACGGATCATTCGGGTGACATAACGATCATAGACCGCGTCGTTGATCTTGACCGCTGACCGCAGTTGGGCCAGGCCGCGCAGCGCTGTCTGCCTGATCAGGCGCAGATGCAGCAGGATGTACAGCACGACCAGCAGCGTAGCCGCGGCCTCGGTCAGGTCGCCCTGTCCCTGTGATCCCGGAGTCGCCAGGCGTTGTTCCAGCACCATCTCCAGCCCGATGCTGACCACGCCCAATAGCAAGATCGCGGCGAAGATCGCCCAAAAGGGCAGGGGCAGCCGATCCAGCAGCGTCATGTGCATCTGCTCCCAAGTTTTTTGGGGGGCATCGAGGTCGTTGAGGCGTGGAGCAGGCATGGTGCAGGTTCTACCTTTCTATTGACTTGGCGACCCACACTGTGCGCCCGTTGTGAACCGGATTGGCTTGTATGGATGCCCTGTCGTTCCCGGGATCGGCGCGCCGTCGCGAAACGTTGGCCCGGCTTGGGGCGCGGATGATAGCACGCCAGGCCAGGGCTGTCAATGCCATCGCCGCGGCCCAGGAATGGTTGAGCGCGAACGCGCCGGCGTCGGGCCGGCGCGTTCGTCCCTGTTTCTTCACGCGCAATTCAAGCTGTCGTCATATCTCCGTCACAATCCTGTTCAATACTATGAACAATCGATTCAACAAGACCGGCGTTTCTCCAACAGAGAGCGCTGCACACTCAATAGCTGACGGAGGCTATGATGAACACATCGACACGAGTCCTGCTGGGTGTAGGACTGATTCTCGTCCTGGTGATCGCGATTGCCGGCGCGGCGTTGGCGCAGGGCCCACTGCCCTGGGGCGGCTATTTGGGTTCTGGCATGATGGGCAACTGGAATGGCCCGCAGGACTCCCCGTGGGGGCCTGGCGGGAGTGTATCCTGTGGAACGGGCGGCGGCATGATGGGCGGCGGTATGATGGGCGGCCAGGGCTGGGGACCGGGCGTCACGGCCCCCAATCAATGCCCCATGTGGGGCGCAACGATCCCTGCCGGCGAGCCGTTGACCCTGGATGAAGCAGAGGCCATCGCCGGGCAAACTCTGGCCAGCTATGGCAACCCCGACCTGGAGATCGCCGAGATCATGCAATTCAGCCGCAACTTCTACGTCGAAATTCGTGAAACGAGCACCGGCATCGGCGCCATGGAACTGCTGATCCACCCAATCACCGGCGCCGTCCATCCTGAACCTGGCCCCAACATGATGTGGAACGCGAAGTATGGCCACATGGGGCAGGGCGGCATGATGGGGAGAGGGATGATGGGCGGCTTCCGCTTGCCCAGCGGCGACATGACCCTCAGCGCCAACGAGGCCATCGCCGCGGCCCAGGCCTGGCTGGATGCTAACCTGCCGGGCGTGATGGCCGGCGATGAGGCAGAGTCTTTCTACGGCTACTACACCCTCCATACCCTGGCCGACGGCGAGATCAGCGGCATGCTCAGCGTCAACGGCGCCACCGGCCAGGTCTGGTATCACAATTGGCATGGCGCCTTTGTGGACATGACGGGCGAACACGAGGAATGACCGAGACCTGATCGCACCCCCTTGCGTCAGATAGCCCAACGCGTGCTGGGCTATCTGACGCGTCCTTTCCAGAAATCCTCCAATCTATGCCATACTTCCGCTCATGAGCCACAAGATTTTGGTCGTGGAGGACGAAAGCAGCATTCTGCAAACGGTTCAGGCCTACCTGCAGCAGGATGGGCATACCGTGTACACAGCGCAGGACGGCCCCACCGGCCTCAAGGCGGCGCGGGCGCTGCGGCCAGACCTGATCGTGCTGGACATCATGCTGCCGGGCATGGATGGGCTGGAGCTGCTGCGCCAGTTGCGCCAGGACTCCGATGTCTACGTGCTGATGCTGACGGCGCGCAGCGACGAGAGCGACAAGATCGTCGGCCTGACCGTGGGCGCCGACGACTACCTGACCAAGCCCTTCAGCCCGCGAGAGCTGGCGGCGCGCGTCAAGGCGATCCTGCGCCGCGGTCGCGGCGCTGATGACCGCGAGCCGGCGCTGGTCTTCCGGCGTCTGCGCATCGACGCCGAGGCCAGGCAGGCTGCCAAGGATGGCCTGCCCGTCGATCTGACCGCCATCGAGTTCGACCTGCTCCACGCCCTGGCCCGCCACCCCGGCCGCGTGTTGAGCCGCGAGCAGTTGATCGAGCAGGTCTGGGGCTACGACTATTACGGCGACGAGCGGGTCGTGGATGTACACATCGGGCGCATCCGCAAAAAGATCGAGGACAATCCGGAGGCGCCGACGCTGATCGTCACTGTGCGCGGGGCCGGCTATCGTTTCGAGGATCCGCCCCAATGAAGTGGCTATCGATCATCCGTCGCAGCCTGGGCGGGAAGATCCTCCTCTCCTACCTGGTGATCATCGTCGTTGCCTTCGTGGTGCTGGCCACCGCCGCCAACTTCCACACTGGGCCTGCCATCGACCGCCACATCGCTGAAATGGAGGCGGCCCTACGAGGCGGGCCTCAGCAGGCTCCAGACCTGTTGGACAGCTTTCACCAGGCAGTCAACGAGGTGATCCTGGTTGCGATTCTGGCCGGCAGCGTCGCGGCTGTCGCGGTCAGCGCCTTTACCAGCCGGCGCATCACCAGGCCCCTACGGGCCATCTCCGAGGCCAGCCAGCGCATCGCAGGGGGTGATTATCACCAGCGCGTGCCGGTGGTGAGCGAAGACGAGTTGGGCGACCTGGCCATGTCTTTCAATCGCATGGCCGAAGCCCTGGAGCAAACCGAGCAGCGTCGCCTGGAGTTGATCGGCAACGTGGCGCACGAGTTGCGCACACCCCTCAGCAGCATCCGCAGCACTTTGGAAGCCCTGACCGATGGCGTTGTCGCGCCGGAAGCGGCTACCTTCTTGAGCGTCCAGCGCGAAACGGCCCGCCTGCAGCGCCTGGTGCAAGACCTGGAGGAACTGAGCCGGGCCGAGGCCGGCCAGATACCCCTCAAACGGCAGGCGGTTGCCATCGACGAGTTGATCGAGGCCGCGCTCGAACGGCTGCGCCCGCAGTTTGGGGACAAGGGGGTCAGCCTGAGGAGCGTCACCGGCGCCGACTTGCCGGCTGTTTGGGTCGATCCAGGCCGGATCATGCAGGTGCTGCTCAACCTGCTGGGCAACGCCTTGCAGTATACGCCGCCAGGCGGCGACGTCATCGTGCAGTCCAGCCAGCAGCAAGATCGTGTGCTGGTCGCGGTCAAGGACAGCGGCGTTGGCATCGCCGAGCGCGACTTGCCCCACGTCTTCGAGCGCTTCTATCGGGTGGATAAATCCCGCTCCCGGGCCGGCGGCGGCAGCGGCATCGGCCTGACCATCAGCAAGCACCTGGTGGAAGCCCACGGCGGCCGCATCTGGGCGCAAAGCCCCGGCCCCGGCCAGGGCAGCAGCTTTTGCTTCACCCTGCCTCCTGCCCCCTGAACCGCGCTGTTTCTTCACACAACTGTCATAGGCGCTTCATCCTGCCGACAACTTCGGGGACTATGTTGTGAGGGACCAACCGATCATCAACCAACAGTCAGCCAGCCAACGATGATGGCCGCGACTGTTGGCAGATTTGGCTTCCTGCGTGGACGTCTTTTGGCAATCACCTGACAATGAAGGGGCGTTTGGGCAGGAAGTCGGATCGAATGAACCCAAATCTGTACCAACACAAGGAGACCTTGATGATGACAAGTAAAAAATTCGTTGCTGTTCTGGCTGTTGCGATCTTTCTGTTGACAGCATGCGGCGCGCCGAGCAACTCGACCGAACCGGCTACGGTCGCCATCACTTTGACTGAATTTGGCATCGAATCGTCACGAGAGTCTTTCGAGGTTGGCGTACCATATCAGTTCGTCGTGACCAACAAGGGAGCGATCAGCCATGAGGTCATGTTGATGGCGCCCACGATGGCGAATCAAATGGATATGGATATGGAAGAGATGGACGAAATGGCCCTGGCAACCATCGTTGAAGATGATTTGCCGCCTGGAGCAACAAAAACATTCGACTACACATTTACAGAACCTGCAGCAACGGGAGACCTTGAGCTCGCCTGCCATGTGTCAGGGCACTACGAGGCAGGGATGAAACTCCCGATCACAGTCAAGTAAGCGGCTCCGCAATGTACTGGATGCGATCAGTAGCAAGTTGTGGGGCATCGACGGATCGTCAATCAACAGTGAGGTAATAAACGATGATGAATTTTGGTTTTGGCGGTTTCGGCCTGATTTTCATGATCTTGTTCTGGGTGCTGATCATTGCCGGCGCGGTTTGGCTGATCAGCCGGCTCTTTCCCCAGACCACCGGCTCTGCCACGCCGCACAGCGGAGGCGGGCACATCGATCCTTGCTCCTCGCCGGAGGAGATCCTCAAACGGCGTTACGCCCAAGGCGAGATTTCGACAACTGAGTTCCAGGAGATGCGCCAGCAGTTGAGATAGGTGAGGTGCAACGAGGCTGATCATGTACCACAATGCACGAAGGCTATAGCGCTGACCAAAGCGGCCACGAGATGATGTTCCGCAACCGCTTTTGGGTCTCGCTTCTGTTGAACACCCCGATGTACCGACCGCTGTTGCAAGCCCGGTTCGGCTTCGCCATGCCGGTGTTCCCCGGCAGAAAGAATTGGAGAGACCAGTCATGAGTCATAAATTGTTACTTGTTTTGGCGGCGTTGACCACGCTGCTGTTGTCTGCCTGCAGCGCGCCCGCATCTTCGCCTGCGGCAGCCGGCCCCTCCCCGGCAGACTCAGGCCGGATCGAGATGACCGTCTTCCGCCCACCCACCTGAGGGTGCTGTGGCGCCTGGATGGCGTACACGGAACAGAACGGCTTCTCTGTCGAGGCCCGGGATCTCGACAGTCCTGAGGCGCAAAAGGCGGCCAGCCAGGTTCCCGCGTCGCTGCGGTCTTGCCACACGGCCATCGTGGATGGCTACATCATCGAGGGCCACGTGCCCGTCAGCGAGATCAACCGTCTGTTGAGCGAGCGGCCAGCCGGCATCGTGGGCTTGGCCGTGCCCGGCATGCCCATCGGCTCGCCCGGCATGGAGACGCCCGGTCAACCAGACCAGCCCTACGACGTCATCGCTTTCGACAAGGATGGCAGGATCACGGTCTACGCCAGCTATGGCAAGTAGCACTGTGCAAACAAAGTTGGCCGGCAGCCGGTGTAAGCGCTTCGTAGAGAAACGCAGCCACACGGCCGGCTCGGAGGCGACGCACTGATGCCACCTGCTCAACACGACCCCGAACCCATCGCCGGCGCGCTGATCTGCGACCCGGAAGGCTGCCTGTTCCTGATGCAGTCCCACAAGTGGGGCGACCGGTACATCGTGCCCGGCGGGCGCCTTCAGTTCCAGCACCAGCAGTGTGATGACGATGGCCAGCACGCCGTCGCTGAACGCTTCCAGCCGGCCGGGCCGGGTAATCCTTGGTCAGGGCTTGCGTTCATGTGGTATCTCCATGGATATCGTTTCTCCTTGGCTGACAAAGGCAGCAAGCTGATCCCGCCAGGGCCGCAGGATCAGCCTTTCGCCTGCGGATCAGCGCTCGCCATCCGCAAAGAAACCTTCCTGCCGCCGGTAGGCCATGCCGTGCAACTCGGCCACCGGCTCGCCGCCCTCATCCGTGACGGTGATGCGATAGAGGGCGGTGCGGCGGCCTTTGCGCACCTCCACCGCCTCGGCCAGCAGGGCGGCGTCGGGCTGGTCGTATTCGCGGGCCACGCGGGCCAGCACGCGCAGCTGCTGGCTGGAGAGCTCGCCATAAGGCACGGCCACACGCAGCATGGGCGCGTAGCGCTGCACATACCAGCCGTTTTGCAGGCGCAGCGGGCGGAACTCATCCTCGGCGAGCTTGCCCGCCTGCCAGCGTTCGAGCTGGTCGCGGAACTGCTGGGCGCGCA
>JABWBG010000116.1 GCA_013360575.1 Caldilineales bacterium | reverse complement strand
TTGTTGATTGTTGATTGTTGATTGTTGATTGTTGATTGTTGATTGTTGATTGTTGATTGTTGATTGTTGATTGTTGATTGTTGATTGTTGATTGTTGATATTCGATATTTGAGTCGCAAACGATCGACGAGTACGCTGGACGACAAGCGATCCCCCTTCGTCCTTCATCCTTCGTCCTCCGTCTACTCGCTGCAAATCGTCATGATCATGCCTTGGTAGCCGGCGGCGGCGGCGAAGAGTTGCGACAGCTCGATATACTCATCGACGACATGGGCCTGCTCCTCGGCAGAGGGGCCAAACCCGACCGTGGGCGCGCCCGCCCACCCCGCGCTGTAGGCAGCATTGGTGCAGAAGCGATACGCGCCCAGCGCGGGAGTCAGGCCGGCAGCCTGCAATCCCGCCATCGCCCCCTGCACCAGGGGATGATCGGGCGCCAGCTTCCAGGCCGGGAAGAATTTGGGGCCGGAGAGCGTGGCCCCGGTGTAGGCCCGGTGCTCGCCCTGGGCGATGCTGGCGCGGATCCCTGCCATCTCCGGCAGCGCGGTCAGGCTGGCCAGCACACTTTCCATGCTCTCACCGGGCAGGGTGCGGCGGTCATAGGTGGCGCGGCAGCGGCTGGGGATGACCGAATAGCCAGGATAGGGTTCGGAGATGATGTCGGTCAGGGCCATGAGCGCGGGGCCGAGCAAGGGATCGCTGGGCAGGGCCAACTGCTCCAGCGCCTGGATCGCCGGGATCAGGCGGAGGACGGCGTTATCGCCCAGGTGAGGGGTGGAGGAATGCGCGGGCCGACCCGCGGCTTCCAGCACGATCTCGGCCCGCCCGCGGCCGCCGATGTTCAGGTTCAACGCTGTGGCCTCGCCGATGACGACGAAATCGGGCCGGACATGGGCCATCACCGTCTTCAGGGCCACCCCTTCCATCACTTCCTCCAGCACGGTGGCGCTGACGACCACACGCCCGGCCAGCCGCGCCCGATCCACGGCCCCCGCGGCGTACATCATCGCGGCCAGCGCGCCTTTCATATCGCTTGTCCCCCGGCCATACATCCGTTCCCCCACGATTGCGCCGCCAAAAGGATCGTGCTGCCAGGCCGGAGTGGGGGCCACGCCCACGGTGTCGCAATGCGCGTCTAGCAGCAGGGTCGGCCCTGGCCGCGCGCCCTGAATACTGCCGATCAGGCTGCCGTTGGCATCGACAAACACGTCGTCGTAGCCCAGCGTGCGCATTCCTGCCGCTGCTGCCTGCACCACGGCCTGCTCCTCGCCCGACAGCGAGACCGCGCGCACCAGGGCGTGCAGGAAGGAAAGGAGGCGGGGGCGGTCAATGAGGGGAGCGGCGATTACCATGTGGGCAGTGTTCAGTGTTCAGTATTCAGTATTCAGTGTTCAGTGTTCAGTTCAACCAACCAACCAACACAAAGCCCAGCATACCATCGCGACCAAGGCTGTGGCAAACGCCTGGGAGAATGCCTCGCTCATCCCGCGAGGATGTGTGCGCATCTCCCGGATCGTGTACAATATAGACGCTTCATCGACGCGCCCCTTTTTGCACACAAAGGATACGAACCATGGGCCGACAACCCCTCTCCAATGTGGACGCCGCCTGGCTGCACATGGAAGACCCCACCAATCTGATGATGATCACTGGTTTTTTCCAGTTCGACCGGCCATTGGACTTCGAGCGCATCAAGCAGACGTTGGAGGTTCGTTTCCTAAAATTCCGGCGTTTTCGCCAGCGCGTGGTCGAATCGCGGTTGCCCCTGCGCCCGCCGCAATGGGAGGATGACCGCCATTTCGATCTGGATGCACACCTGCACCGGGTGGCCCTGCCTGCGCCCGCGGATCAGGCGGCGATGATGGAGATGATCAACGATCTGGTGGCCACACCCCTCGATTTTCACAGGCCGCTGTGGCAGTTTCACTACATCGAGAACGCGCCCGAAGGCCCCATCCTCTTCTGCCGGCTGCATCACTGCATCGCCGATGGCATCGCCCTGATGCATGTGTTGCTTTCATTGTGCGACGAGGACGCGGACGCGCCCTGGCCGGAACCGGCCCCGGCCCGCAGCCGCCAGCCGCGCGGCCTGCTGCCCACCCTCTTCGCCCCCGCCTACAACGCCATCGGCGCCACGCGCAAGGTGGCCGAGCTGATGCTGCACGAAGGCATGGAGATGCTGATGGATCCCGCGCACGCACTGGAGCGGGGCAAGGAGGCAGCCAGTTTTGCCCAGCGCCTGGGCCGGCTGACATTGCTGCCGCCCGACCCCAAGACCGCGTTCAAAGGCAAATTGGGCATCAGCAAGCGGGCGGCGTGGTCGCAGCCCATCCCCCTGGCCGATGTCAAGCGCGTGGGCAAGCTGATCGGGGGCACGGTCAATGATGTGCTGCTCACCACCATGGCCGGCGCCCTGCGCGGCTACCTGATCGGCCGTGGGGAAGAGGTGGAGGGCAAGGATATCCGGGCCATGATCCCGGTAAACCTGCGTCCGCCGGCGGAGGCCTTCAAACTGGGCAATCACTTCGGGCTGGTGGTGCTGGCCCTGCCCATCGGCCTGCCCGACCCGATCGACCGGCTGCTGGCCCTGAAGAAACGGATGGATGACCTCAAAAATTCGCCGGAGGCGCTGGTGGGATTCACGATCTTGAACGCCATGGGCCTGGCGCCCACCGAGATCGAGAGCCTGGGCGTGCAGTTTTTCGCCAGCAAAGCCACGGCGGTGATGACCAACGTGCCCGGCCCGCAGCAGCAGCTCTATTTTGCCGGCGCGCCGATCGAAAAAGTGATGTTCTGGGTGCCGCAGTCGGGGCGCATGGGCATGGGCGTCAGCATTTTCAGCTACGCCGGCAATGTGCATGTGGGATTGATCACCGACGCCGGCCTGGTGCCCAACCCCGAGGAGATCATCGCCGGCTATCATGAGGAATTCGCCCGCTTGCAGGCCCTGGCCGATGAGGTGGAGGCGCTGGCCTACAAGGAATCGGCAGAGCCGGAAGCCGCGCCCGCGCCGGCAGAACCGACGCCCGCGCCGACCCGCTGCCAGGGCATCACCCAGGCGGGCCAGCCATGCAAAAAACCGGCCCAGCCCGGCTCGCCCTATTGCCACATCCACGCCCGGCTGGCCGCCGCCGAGGCTGCTACGGGTCAGGGATAGATTTGCCTTTTCGGGGATGTAACGTATAATCCCGTCCATTGTCTTCCGCACACCCACACAAAAGGCTTGGCATGCTGATCGCACGTGTTGTCGGCACCGCGGTTTCGACCGTCAAAGACGAGAAATTGGCCGGGTTGAAGCTTCTGGTCGTGCGCGAGGCCACGCACACGAACGAATTGATAGGCAAACCCTTTGTGGCTGCGGACGCAGTGGGGGCGGGGGCGGGGGAATTGGTGCTCATCGCCCAGGGCAGCTCGGCCCGCCAGACCGAAAAGACCAAGGATCGCCCGGTGGATGCGGTGATCATGGGCATCCTGGATGAGTTGGAAGTGGAGGGGAGCTTGACCTTCCGCAAGGCCTGAGCGCAGCGGCTGGCCCGCCGTGCACCCATTCTGCATCTTTCATACACAGAAAAAGGAGAGGATCGCCACAAATCCAACACGCCTAGAGGATCGATTCGGCCGGGGGAAAGGTCGCTGGGGCAGGCGCGCTGGTGAAATCAACAGCATACTATTTCCTTCGCTTCTTGGTTTTTAGTCACATTTCTTTTTTTCTCTCATCAAGGTGACATGACAATGACGTACCAAGGTAAATCTCGCGAAGAGATTATCAAGCAGGATGTCAAGGACTTGCACGGGCTTGGCTATGCCCAGCAGTTGTTCCGCGAGATGGGCGGGTTCTCGAATTTCGCCATCTCTTTTTCCATCATCTCCATTCTCACCGGGGCGATCCTGCTCTACGGCTACGGCTTGCAGTTTGCCGGCCCCATCATCAACACTTTCGGCTGGCCACTGGTGAGCCTGTTTGTGTTGTGCGTGGCGGCCTCGATGGCCGAGCTGGCCTCGGCGTATCCCACGGCAGGGGGGTTGTATTTCTGGGCGCACCGCCTGGGCGGCCACAAGTGGGCGTGGGTGACGGCCTGGTTCAATATGATCGGCCAGATCGCTATCACGGCCGGCATCGACTATGCCGCCGCGGTTTACATCGCCGGGGCGATCAACCGTATTTTTGGCGCCAATCTGCCCACCGGGGGCTTTGGCGTGGTCGCCGTCATGATCGTGATCATGATCCCGCAGATGCTGAGCAACATTTTCGGCATCAAACTCACCGCCCGCTTGAACGATTTCAGCGTCTACTGGCACATCGGCGGCGTGCTGGTCATCGCCCTGCTGCTGACCCTCTTCGGCAAGCATGGCCAGCCCTTCAGTTTCCTGTTCCAGGGCGTGACGACGGTGGCGCCAAAGGATGTGGCCGGCGTGTTTGCGGTGGGGCCGCTGGAGGTCAATTCGATCATGCTCAAGATCCCGGGCATGGCCGGCCTCTACGCCGGCGCCGGCATCGCCTTCGCCTTCGTGCTTGGTCTCTTGCAGGCGCAGTGGACCTACACCGGCTATGACGCCTCCGCGCACGTGGCAGAAGAAACGGTGATGGCCCGCCTGAACAGCGCCTGGGGCGTGTTCCTCTCGGTGGCGGTCTCGGCGGTGGTGGGCTACATCGTCCTGATCGTGCTCACCCTGCACATCCCCGACATCGCCGCCACTGTCGATGGCGCCAACGCCCCGGCTGTGCTCTACATCGTCTACGAAAACCTCTCCGCCTTCTTCGCCAACATCATCGCCGTGATCATTGCCGTGGCCATGTGGCTGTGCGGCCTGGCCTCGATCACCAGCATGAGCCGGATGTGGTTCGCTTTCGCCCGCGATGGCGGCATGCCCGGCCACCGGCTGATCAGCCAGATCCACCCGCAGTACCGCACGCCGATGTGGTCGATCATCATCACCTGCATCCTGGCCGTGCTGCTCACCCTGTGGAGCGCGGTGTATTCGGTGGTGGTGGCGATCAGCACGACGGCGCTCTACCTGGCCTATGCCATCCCCACCTACCTCAACGTCCGCAACAAGCGCCGCAAGCAAGGTGAATACACCACCAAAGCCACGGCGCCCTGGAGCCTGGGCAAGTGGGGGCCGCTGATCAACTGGCTCGCCATCCTCTGGATCGTGTTCATCACCATCCTCTTCTCGATTCCACCGAACGAGTTGGCGGGCTGGTCGATGATTCTGCTGGCCCTGATCATGTTCCTCTACTGGCAACTGGACGCCAAAAAGCGGTTCAAAGGCCCCACGCCCGCGGACGAGAAGGAACTGCGCCGCATCGAGACTGAGTTGGAGAAGCTTGCCCACTAGCCGATCCGGTTCTGTGGTACAATCCGCTCATCTGGCCGGGCAGAAACAGGCCGGACGCAGAGCACGACAGAGAGATCACAGAGGAACGCCGAGAAAACAGGTAGCATTCTGTACTCTCAGCGTTCCTCTGTCCACTCTGTGTAACGAATCGCAATCCCAGCTGTTTTCATCAGGAGTCACAGAATGCCAAGTATTCAGATGATTGCCCTTGGAATGATCGAAACCAAAGGGCTGGTCGGGGCCATCGAGGCCGCCGATGCCATGGTCAAGGCCGCCAACGTCCGCCTGATCGGCAAAGAGCAGATCGGCGGCGGCTACGTCACCGTCATGGTGCGCGGGGATGTGGGCGCGGTCAAGGCTGCTACCGACGCCGGCGCCGCCGCCGCCCAACGTGTGGGCGAACTGGTCAGCGTTCACGTCATCCCCCGCCCCCACAACGACGTCGAGATGATCCTGCCGCAGGCCGAAGGCTCTTGATAATCGTTAGACGAAGGACGAAGGACGATAGACGATAGATCGCGTCGCCATCGTCTATCGTCCATCGTCCCTCGTCCCTCGTCCATCCGACATGTCCCGCCCCGCCCGCGATCTGCTCAGCGTCGGCATCGACGTGGGCACCACCACCACGCAGATCGTTTTCTCGCACCTTAGCATCCAGGATACCGCCCGGCTGGGGCAGACCCCCCGCATTCAGATCGACGCCCGCTCGCTGCGCTATCAAAGCCCCATCCACTTTACGCCCCTGCGCTCCGAAACCGAGGTGGATGTGGAGGCGCTGGCCCGGCTGCTGCGCCAGGAATACCAGGCTGCCGGCGTAACGCCCGACCAGGTGGAGACCGGCGCAGTGATCATCACCGGCGAGACCGCCCGCGCCGACAACGCCGACGCCATTTTACAGGCGCTGGCGCATCTGGCCGGCGAATTCGTGGTGACGGTGGCCGGCCCCAACGTCGAGGCCCAGATCGCGGGCCGCGGGTCGGGCGCCGCCGCGTACGCGCTCGACCACTATACCCAGGTCACGAACGTGGATATCGGCGGGGGCACCTCCAACGCCGCCATCTTTCGCCTGGACGAGCATCTCTGCTCCGCGGCCCTGGCCGCGGGCGGGCGGCAGATCGAGATCGAACGCACCTCCGGCCTGATCCGGCGCATCCCGCCGCCGGGCCGGGCCGTGATCGAAGCCCTGAACCTGCCCCTGCGCGTGGGCGCCCCCGCGGACATGCCGGCCTTGACCCGCTTTTGCGAGGCGATGGCCGATCTGATCGTGGATCTGATCACCGGCGAGGTCAGCGCCTTGGGCCGCAAGCTGCAACTCACGCCCCCCCTGCGCGGGGCCGCGGCCTCCACCGTCATCTTCCTCTCCGGCGGCGTGGCGGCCTATTATTACGACCCGGTCGAGATCGCCTCCCTGGCCGATGTCACCCTGCACGACGATGTCGGCCCCCTGCTGGCCCAGACCCTGCGCCGCCACCCCCGCCTGCAGGGCCTGCCGGTCAAGCGCCCGCCGCAGACCATGCGGGCCACGGTGCTCGGCGCCGCCAGCCAGACTGTCACCCTTAGCGGCAGCACCATCTGGGCCGAGCAGGCCCTGCTGCCCCTGCGCAACCTGCCCGTGATCCGCCCGCATCTCACCGCCGAGGATCTGCACGCCGGGCGCCTGGCCGAGGCCATCCTCTATGCCATGCGCCGCTGGGATGTGGAACCGGGCGCCGGGCATGTGGCCATCGCCCTCGATCTGCCCGTGCAGCTCGATTTCACCCGCCTGCAAGCGGTCGCCGGCGGCATCGTCGCTTACGCCGCCGCGCATCTGCCCCCTGGCTGGCCGGTCATCCTGATCATCGAACGGGACTACGCCCAGAGCCTGGGGCAGACGATCAAGGCCCTGCGCCCCGACCTGCCGGTCGTTGCCATCGATCAGGTGGGCCTGGGCGAGGGCGATTTCATCGACATCGGCCTGCCCATGCTCGACGGCCGCGTGGTACCCCTATCCGTCAAAACCCTCGTTTTCTATCGCTAGATATTAGATATTAGATATTGGGTATTCGTTATTTCGACGATCAGTACCCAATATCCAATACCCAATACCCAATACCCAATATCCAATACCCACTATCGAAAACGCATGTTGCTACGCACGAAACTGTTTGGTAAAGCATACGAATTCAGCGGCATCAAAGAACTGCTGGCCAAGGCCAACGAGGAGAAATCGGGCGACCGCCAGGCCGGGATCGCCGCCGCCAGCGTGGCCGAACGCATGGCTGCCAAGCACGTGCTGGCCGAAGTGACGCTGGAAGCCCTGCGCCAGCACCCCGCCGTGCCCTACGATGAGGACGAAGTCACCCGCGTGATCGATGATGCCGTCAACGAGACGATCTACAGCGAGATCAAGGGCTGGACGGTGGGGGAGTGCCGCGAGTGGCTGCTGGCCGACACGACCAGCGGTGAGATGATCCGGCGGATCAGCAACGGCCTCACTGCCGAGATGGTGGCAGCGGTGACGAAACTGATGTCGAATCTCGATCTCATGCTCGCGGCCAGCAAGATCCGGGTGACGGCGCACTGCGCCAACACCATCGGCCTGCCCGGCACCCTGGCCTCGCGCAACCAGCCCAATCACCCCACCGATGCCGCCGCCGGCATCCGCGCAACCCTCTACGAGGGCCTGAGTTTCGGCTCCGGCGACAGCGTCATCGGCATCAACCCCGCGGATGATAGCCTGGGCAATGTCATGCGGCTGCTGGAGATGACGCACGAGATCATCGTCAAATGGGAGATCCCCACCCAGAACTGCCTGCTGGCGCATGTGACCACGCAGATGGAGGCGCTGCGCCGCGGCGCGCCGGTGGGCCTGGTCTTCCAAAGCATCGCCGGGTCGCAGAAGGGCAACGAGGCCTTCGGCGTTGACGTGGGCATGCTGGACGAAGCCTACGCCCTCGCCCGCAAGCACTGCTTCACTGCCGGGCCAAATTACATGTATTTCGAGACCGGCCAGGGGTCGGAACTGTCCGCCGACGCCCACCACGGGGCCGACCAGTTGGTGATGGAGGCCCGCTGCTATGGCCTGGCCAAACGCTACCATCCCTTCCAGGTCAACACCGTGGTCGGTTTCATCGGCCCCGAATACCTCTACGACAGCGTGCAGATCACCCGCGCCGGGCTGGAGGATCATTTCATGGGCAAGCTCACCGGCATCCCCATGGGCGTGGATGCCTGCTACACCAACCATGCCCGCGCCACTCAGAACGACATCGAAAACCTGGCCGTGCTGCTGACGGCCGCCGGTTGCAACTATTTCATGGGCGTGCCCATGGGCGATGATGTCATGCTCAGTTACCAGTGCACCAGCTATCATGACGCGCCCAGCCTGCGCCAGCTCATGGGCCTGCGCCCGCTGCCAGAGTTCGAGTGTTGGATGGAAGGCCTGGGATTGATGAAAAATGGCCGGTTGACTGAAAAAGCCGGCGACGCATCTTTCTTCCTACAACGATGAAATTAATCATTAATGATTGATGACTGACCATTCAAGAGGTTTGATTCATGGATGATGCTCGAATTGAAGCCATTGTCCAGGCCGTTTTGGCGGAACTGGGAAAGGAGACAAGCGCGCCCCGCCCATCAGCGGCCCCTGCGCCCGCCCCAACATCCCCCCCCGCCGGCGATCTCGTCATCGACCTGCCCGATCCCACCCGGCCCGAGGCCCGCCGCGCCCTGGGCGTGGCGCAGCCGTTCAACGCCGAGGGCCTGCGCAATCTCTGCGCCACCACCACCGCCCGCCTGGGCGTGGGCCGGGCCGGGCCGCGGCCCAAGACCCGCTCCCTCCTCCTCTTCCAGGCGGATCATGGCGTCACCCAGGACGCCATTTACAGCGAGGTGGCGGAGGAGGTGAAAGCGCGCTTCCAACTCTTCACCGTGCAAACGCAGGTGCAGGATCGCGGCCAATATCTGCTGCGCCCCGATCTGGGCCGCAAACTCTCGGACGAAGCCCGGCGCACGATCAACGAACGCTGCGCCAAGGGGCCGCAGGTGCAGATTGTGATCGGTGATGGCCTCAGCGCCGCGGCTGTGGCCAACAACCTGGCCCAAATCTATCCGGTGATCGAGCAGGGGCTGAAAGCCGCGGGCATTCGCACCGGCACGCCCTTCTTCGTGCGCTTTGCCCGCGTCGGCGTGATCAATGACATCAACGAGATCGTCGGCGCGGATTTGGTGCTGCTGCTGATCGGCGAACGGCCCGGCCTGGGCGTGGCCGACGCGCTCAGCGCCTACATGGGCTACCGCCCCGGCCCCGGCAAAACCGACGCCCACCGCGATGTGATCTGCATGATCACCAACAACGGCGGCATCAACCCCCTGGAAGCGGGCGCGTACGTGGTAGAATTGATCAAGAAAACCCTCGAATTCCAGGCCAGCGGCGTCGAACTGAAGCTGAAGACCGCTGGAAAGTAAGATTTTTTTGTAAAGCGTAAAGCGTGAAACGTAAAGCGTGAAACGTAAAGCGTAAAGCGTAAAGCGTGAAACGTAAAACGTAAAGCGTAAAGCGTGAAACGTAAAGCGTGAAACGTAAAACGTGAAACGTGAAACGTAAAACGTAAAACGTGAAACGTAAAGCGTAAAGCGTAAAGCGTGAAACGTGAAACGTAAAGCGTGAAACGTAAAGCGTGAAACGTAAAACGTGAAACGTAAAGCGTGAAACGTAAAACGTGAAACGTAAAGCGTGAAACGTGAAACGTAAAACGTGAAACGTAAAACGTGAAACGTGAAATGTGAAGCGTAAAACGTGAAATGTGGAATGTGAAACGTGAAACGTGAAACGTGAAACATGCAGCGTAATACTTTTTACGCAATACTTTTTACGTTTTACGTTTTACGTTTTACGTTTTACGTTTTACGCTTTATGCAGTACCCTCACCCCTCACCCCTCACCACGGAGTCCACGCATGGGCATCCTCGATCCGATCAAACCCAACATCCTCGCCGCCCGGCTGATCCCCAATGTGCATCCCGATTTCGCCGCCAAATTGAACCTGCGCCCCGATCAGCGCAGTCTGGCCCTCATCACCTGCGATATCGACGATGCCCTGTATGTGTCGCTGGATGAGGCCACCAAAAAGGCGGAGGTGCAGGTGGTCTACGCCCGCAGTTTCTATGCCGGCTCTGCCCACGCCTCCGGCCCCCTCTCCGGCGAGATCATCGGCATCCTGGCCGGGCCGGATCCTGCCGAGGCCCGCGCCGGGCTAGACGCCTGCGTGGCCCACGCCCAAGAGGAGGCCTGGTTCTACTCGGCCAACGCGGAGAATACCCTGGCCTTCTTCCCGCACACCATCTCCCGTTCTGGCAGCTACCTCAGCAAGGAAGCGGGCGTGGCCGAGGGCACGCCCCTGGCCTACTTGATCGCGCCGCCGCTTGAGGCCACCTACGCCATCGACGCCGCGCTCAAAGCGGCAGAGGTGACGATGCAGTTGTGGTGGGCGCCGCCCTCCGAGACCAACTTCTCTGGCGCGCTCCTTTCCGGCAGCCAGAGCGCCTGCCGCGCCGCCTGTATGGCTTTTCGCGATGCGGTGCTGGATGTGGCGCGGGCGCCGCATAAGTATGCGTGAGGCGTGGTGCGTATTGCGTAAAACGTAAAACGTAATCTCCAAGGTTGTTGGTCAATTTTGCGATTGTCAATCGGCGTTGGGGATTGCTTCGGGGCTATCGCCCCTCGCAATGACAAAATAAGGTGAATTGTTACGTATTAGATTTGTTTGTATGGAGAGAGGTTTATGCCTGAAGACTACGATCTTGACTTGAAATCGATTCAGGAGGCGCGGCGGCTGGCTGTGGCCTGCCGCGAGGCGCAGCGCCAGTTTGCCAACGCCGATCAAGCCACGGTCGACCGTATCTGCGCGGCCATGACCGAGGCCGCGTTTGCCAACGCCGAACGCCTGGGCCGCATGGCGCAGGAAGAGACCAGCTACGGCGTGGCCCTGCACAAGCGCGTCAAGAACGAGTTCGCCTCGCGCACGGTCTGGGACTCGATCAAGGACGTCAAAACGGTGGGCGTGATCCGCCGGGACGAACAGCGCAAATTGGTCGAGATCGGCTGGCCGGTGGGGGTGATCGCGGCGTTGACCCCCTCCACCAATCCCACCTCCACCGCCATCTACAAGATCCTGATTTCGGTCAAAGCCCGCAACGGCATTGTCATTGCCCCGCATCCCTCCGCGGCCAGGTGCAGCGCCGAAACGGTGCGGGTGATGGCCGCAGCCGGGGAAGCCGCGGGCATGCCCAAGGGCCTGGTCAGTTGCATGACGCACATCACCCTGCCCGGTTCGCAGGAACTGATCCGGCATTATGCCACTTCGCTGGTGCTGGCTACCGGCGGCTCGGCCATGGTGCGGGCCGCGCACAGCGTGGGCAAACCGGCCATCGGCGTGGGCCCGGGCAATGTGCCGGTCTACGTCGATCGCAGCGCCGACATCGCCAAAGCCGCGTCCGACATCGTCAACAGCAAGGCCTTCGACTGCTCTGTCATTTGCTCCACCGAGCAGGCCGTCATCGCCGACCGGCCCATCGCCGCCCAACTGCAGGCGGAGATGGAGAAAAACGGCGCCTACTGGCTGAACGAAGCGCAGAAAACCGCGCTGGCAGCCGTTCTCTTCTCCCCCGATGGCGTGATCAACGCCCGCAGCGTGGGCCAAACCCCGCAGAGCCTGGCCCGCATGGCCGGGATCAGCGTGCCTGGCTGGGCGCGGGTGCTGGTGGCCGATCTGGCCGGCGTCGGCCCGGCCCATCCCCTCAGCCGCGAGAAGCTGACCACCGTGCTTGGCTTCATGGTCGAAGATGGCTGGCGCGCGGGCTGCGAGCGCAGCATCCAGTTCCTCAAATTCGGCGGCGACGGCCACAGCATGGTGCTGCATTGCCGCGACGAGGAGATCATCCTGGCCTATGGCCTGGAAAAGCCCGCGTTTCGCATCATCGTCAACACCTGGAGCACGATGGGCGCCATCGGCGCCAGCACCGGCGTCATGCCGGCCATGACGCTGGCCCCCGGCGGCATCGGCGGGGCCGTGGTCAGCGACAACGTTACCGTTCACCACCTGCTCAACATCAAGCGGCTGGCCTACGAACTGCGCCAGCCCCCGGCCCTGGCCCGCACCCCCGCCCCCGATGTGCACAGCGCCCAGCCTCCGCTCAGCGCCGCCGGCGAGATCAGCGAGGCCGCGATCGCCGCCATCGTGCGCCGGGTGTTGGGTGAGATCGGGCAGTCGTAGTAGAATCACAGCCGATGAGCGCCACATCCCCTGATCTTTGCAAGGCCCTGACCCAGAGCGGCGAACGCTGCCGCAATCCCGTTCGCCCTGGATCAGAGTATTGTCACCTGCTCAGCCACCGGCGGCAGGCGCGCACCGGGCCGCCGCAACCGCTGCTTTCCCCAACTTCCCCCGTATCCTTCCCTTCCGCCGGCAGCGGGGACGCCACTCCCCCGCTGCCTCCTCCCTCCAAAAAGGAGATCACCATGCCTGACATCCAGATGATCGCCCTTGGCATGATCGAAACCCGCGGCCTGGTCGGGGCCATCGAAGCCGCCGACGCCATGGTCAAGGCCGCCAACGTCCGCCTGATCGGCAAAGAGCAGATCGGCGGCGGCTACGTCACCGTGATGGTCCGCGGCGATGTGGGCGCGGTCAAGGCCGCGACCGACGCCGGCGCCGCCGCCGCCCGCAAGGTGGGCGAGTTGATCAGCGTGCATGTCATCCCCCGACCGCACGAAGAGATCAGCAAGATTCTGCCGGTCTAGCCGCGGCACCCGTCGTAACCAGGAAGCTCCCGCCTTGGCGTGGGAGCTTCCTGCAGTAGGGCCAGGCCCGTGCTCTGGTTGCTAGGGAGCTGGGGCAGGCAGGCCAGCAGGGACCGCGTGCGATGACACTGTCCGAGGAACTCATCCGGCGCGTGACCGCCGAGGTGATGGCCGAGCTTCAGGGGGAGCTGGAGCCCATCCCAGTCGGCGTGAGCGTGCGGCATGTGCACCTCCGGCGGGACCATCTCGACGTTCTGTACGGACCAGGCTACGAGCTCACGGTGCGCAACGAGCTCTACCAGCCGGGTTTCTACGCCGCCAACGAAACGGTCACCGTCGCTACCCCCAAGCGGGCGCTGCACAACGTCCGCATTCTCTTTCCGCTCCGCGACCACAGCCAGGTGGAGCTGGCCCGGACGGACGCCTTCGCGCTAGGCGTCAACCCGCCGCTCCGGCTGTCGGGCGATATCAAGGGCAGCCCCGGGATCACCTTGATCGGCCCGGCTGGCTCGGTGCAGCTTGACGAAGGGCTGATCATTGCCGCCCGCCACGTCCATATGGACTCGGCGACGGCGGCGCGATTCGGCGTCAAGCATGGTGACAGCATAGCCGTCGAGATCAGCGGTGAGCGCGGCGGCGTGCTGCGCAACGTCATCGTTCGCGTCGCCGAAGGCACCCTTCTCGAGATGCATCTGGATACCGACGAGGCCAACGCCGCGGATATCGCCGAGGGCGTGGTGGCGCGGATGATCCGGTGAGCGAACAGGACCTCCAGAACCTGGTGGCCGCTGCGGTGCGCGCCGTGCTGGAGCAGCTTGGGCAGCAGACCGAGGCTCCGGCCGCGAAAGGCCCCGTGGTGCGCGTCCTGATCGCCGATACCGAGCGCGGTCTTGATTTTGCGCTAGCGTCGCTCAAGGCGGGACCCGCCCGCGTTCGGCTGGAGTATGTCCTTACCAGCGGCCGGCAGTCACAGGTGACCACGGCCTTTGTGCGCGAGCAAGGCGGCGCCAGCAAGGTCTTGACCGAAGCCGAGGCTGGCTGCCCGCTGGCCCTGGCCCGTGGCGCCGATGCCGTGGTGGCCGCCAGCCTGGACCGCCCTTCGGCCATGCGGGTGGCGTTGACCATGCCCGAGACATTTGCCAGCAAATTCCTGTTTGAGGCCTTGCGGCGCGGCCGACCGACCATCATCGCCACCGACGGATGGGCTTGGGAGGCACCGGAGGCTACCCCGCAGATGCGCCAGGCCCTGGCCGAGCCGGTCGGACGGTTGGAGGTCTTTGGAGCTGTCTGCTCGCCCGCCAGCGAGCTGGGCGGAGCGCTGGCGGCCGCCCTGGCGTC
>JABWBG010000115.1 GCA_013360575.1 Caldilineales bacterium | reverse complement strand
GGCCGCCGTGACCACAGATAGCTGCGATGCATGCCATCAAGTGGCCACAGGCCGTGTGCAGCACCAGCCTGTGGCCGCGGGCGAGTGCGCCACCTGCCACCAGCCCCACACCAGCGCTCATCCCGCCCTGCTCACCCAGGCCCCGCGGGCGCTGTGCAGCGCCTGCCACAGCCGCCAGGCCGTCACCTTTGGCCTCAGCGCCCACAGCGGCTTCCAAAGTCAGTGCGCCGCCTGCCACCAGCCCCACGGCAGCGACCACGCTGACCTTCTCTTTGCCGCCACCAACGCCCTCTGCGACACCTGCCACGACGATCTGCCGCACGGCTTCCATCCGGTCAGCGGCAATGGCCTCTCTTGCGCCAGCTGCCACGCGCCGCACGGCAGCGCCAATCCCGCGGATCTGCGCGCCCCCGGCGACGCCCTCTGCCTGACCTGCCACGATTTCCAAGCCCCCGCCTCCGTTTCTGAGCGATAAGGCTCCCCACACCTGGATCATGAAGCGCTCCTCCCTTTTCTTGCTCAGCGGTGTTCTCTTCCTCGTCCTGCTCCTGGCCGGCGGCGGGGAGCAGCCGCCTGTGGGCGCGCAATTGGGCGCCAGCTTCGATCCCCATGGCAATTACAGCGCCGCCACCAGCCGCTGCACCACCTGCCACCGGCCTCACGCCCAGGCCACCGTGCAGGCCGAGACCGCCTGTTACGATTGCCATTCCGGCTATCAGACGCACCAGGGCGCGGCGTGCAGCGCCTGCCACGACCCCCACGCCCGCACTCCCAACAGCGATCTGATCAAACCGGTGATTGCCGCCCGCACCGTGCACTTTGCCGGGGCCGATTACGAGAACCCGCAGTCAGGCGTGTGCGTGGTCTGCCACACCCAGACCCGTTATCACGGGGCCAATGCCAGCGCCACACACTACGAGAACCAGAACTGCCAAAACTGCCACCCCCACGCCAGCGGCTTCCAGGTGAACCCGCAGGGCTGCACCGTTTGCCACGGCGATCCCCCGGCCAACGCCGGCCACCAGGCCCATCGCCAGCCCGGCATCGACCTGAATGATTGCACCGCCTGCCACCAGCCGGTGCGCCATTACACCGACCCCGGCCATCAGAATGGCTGGGTCAATTTCAAAGATGGTCAGGCCCTGGCCGGCACCGCAGTCTGCACCACCTGCCACGGCAGCGCCGCCGGCGTGGCCGAGGCCAAAGTCAACTGGCAAACGCAGCAGCAACTGGCCCAGTGCACCGGCTGCCACAACAGCCAGACGCCGGGCATCCTGCACGGACAGGCCGCGCCCGCGGTCGATGCTTTCTGGACGGCCAACGGCCACGGCCAGGGCGTGGGGCTTGATTGTCAGGCCTGCCACAACCCCACCGCCCCCCACTTCCAGGGCGTGACCGACGCCCGCCTGTGGGAGGCGCCCGCGGCCCTCTGCGCCCGCTGCCACGCCAACGCTGCCCGCGCGGGGGCCGATGTCAGCGCCCACGGCAACCAGAACTTCGCCCTCGCCTCGCAGCCCCCCTTCAACGAGCAGTGCGTCGCCTGCCACAACGCCCACGGCAGCGCCAATCTCGCCGCCATCCGCAGCCAGATCCGGGGGAATTCCATCATCTTCACTGCCCGCGCCGGGCCCAACAGCTTCGATGAAGCGGACAGCGATAACCGGGACGACCTTTGCGCCACCTGCCACACCCGCACCGCGCACAATCGCCAGCCCAGCAACCGCGATCAGCGCCCGCACTACGAAGGACAGGACTGCGCCACCTGCCACAAACATGAGACAGACGGCGATCCCCGCACCGCCGACGCCTTCATGCCCGGCGGCGGCTGTATGAATTGCCACAACCAGCCGGTGGATAATGGGGACGGCGTCCCGCCCGGCGGGCGGCCGGCGGTGGATGCCGCGTTCGCCAGCCGCAGCCACCATCTGCAAGGGGAGTTGACCGACGCCAAGTGCGTCGTCTGCCACGACCAGAGCACGCATAGCGATGGCTACGTGGATCTACGCCATCCCGATGGCGGCGCCGGTCTCCGTTTCATCCAGGCCGAGGATGCCGATCTCACGCCCTTCTGCCAGGGCTGCCACGATGGGGATGGCAGCACCGTGACCATCGTCTCTGCCGGGGCCGCGCACGATCCCTTTGGCGAGGGCAGCAATCTGTTGGCGCTGGACAAGGCCAGCACGCACACCAACAGCGCCTATCACGACGCCAGCGAAGAGCCCTTCCGCACCAGCTGCAATGACTGCCACGCCGGGCATGGTTCCACTAATCTAGCCATCATCCGGCAGCAGATCGGCGGCAATCCCATCTTCTTCACCGCCCGCACCGGCGCTTTCAGCTTCGATGACCCCGATCAGGATGACCGCAACGATATCTGCGTCACCTGCCATGTGGGCAGGGCCCGCCTGCACCAGGGCGGCGATCATCGCGCCGCCGGCGACCTGGATCTGCGTGGCAGCGACTGCACCACCTGCCACCTGCACGATGCCGACCAGACCCTCAGCACCGCCGACGCTTTCATGCCTTCCTGCCGCGGCTGCCATGGCGCGCCCCCGCCGCCGGCCAGCAGCCCCGCCTACGCCCTGAACGAGGCGCTGACGCCTCATCTCAAACACGCCGGCGCGGAAGCGGGGCACTATGGCCTGGCCTGCGCCACCTGCCATGACCGCCTCAACCCCGCCTACAGCGGGCATGTCACCAACCCGCCCACGTTCCAGGATGTCTTTTTCGATGCCCTGAACCCCACCGGCAGCTATGACCCGGCCACGCGCACCTGCGCCGGCGTGGGGTGCCACAGCAACGGCGACCCGCGCGGGGGCCAGTTGGTGATACAGCGTCCCCGCTGGGATGAGAACAGTCGCCTGACCTGCGCCGGCTGCCACGGCGACCAGTTCAGCCTGATCACCGGCAGCCACGCCAAACACCTGCTCACTATCTACAGCCAGCGCGGGGACAATGCCATCGGCTGCTACGAATGCCACGCCCAAACCGCCAGCGACGGCCACAACGACGCCATCGCCAACACGGCCACGCATGTCGATTTCCAAAAACAGGTGCAGATCGATGTCAGCGACCTGTGGGGACGAACGGATTCCGCCAGCTTCAACAGCGCCGACGCTTCCTGCGCCAAAAGCCTTTGCCATTCCGATGGCGCGGCCAGCCGCGAACAGCCGGGGACGCCGGCCTTCGTCGCCCCGGTTTGGGGAAATGGGGCCAGCGGCGCTTGCGGAACCTGTCATGCTGTCACCCCGCAGGCTCTGATCAGCGGCGCCCACGCTGCCCATTTCGATGCTTCGGATCAAGGCCCCGGCCTCAGCGACTGCGCCGCCTGCCACACGCCCTATTACGACCCCGCGCATGTCAACGGCAAGGTCGATTTCAAGGATGGCAAAACGCTTTCACAAACCACCGCCTGCGATACCTGCCACAGCCCCGGCGGCGCTTTCGATGGCGTGGCCGAGGCCCGGCAAAAGTGGGGGACTGCGGCGCCGCTGCGCTGCGAAGGCTGCCACGATAGCCAGCCCAGCCGCATCAAAGGCGTGGCCGCGCCCGATATCGCCGGGGATGGCGTCACCTACGGCGCCGGCGTCACCGGCCACGGCAACGCCGGCATTGCCTGCATCGCCTGCCACCAGCGCAGCGCCAACACGGTGCACTTCGATGGCGCGGCCAACACCTACCGCGCCGCCGCGGACAATTATCTGGCCAGCAAATGGCTGGATGCCTTGGGCGGCTACACTGTGCCCATCACTGCGGGCGAACCCTACCAACGGGCCAACGCCGCGCAGTGTTTTGTCTGCCACAGCGAGGCAACTGTGGTGGGGATGGGGCCGGGCTACAGCAACGCCCTCTTCACACACAGCACACCCCCGCCTGCAGGCTACCCCCTGGCCGTGGACAGGGTCGTCACCCGCTTCCGCAATGAATTGGCGCAGGGCTTCAACTTCGGCAACATCCCCGCCAACATCCATTGGGATCACCTGGACATGAACCAGGTGAACTGGGACAGCGACGGCGATGGCGTGCGCGATTCCAAGCCCTCCTGCGTCACCTGCCACGACCCGCACGGCGTCAGATCCTTTGCCGATGGCGTCGCCCACCCGGCCATGACCACCGCGGACATGGGCATTCGCTATGGTGTGGATGCCGTTGGCGCGTATGGCGAAGTCACCCGCACCACCTACACCCAGCGCTGCGCCACCTGCCACCCCGCCGCCGGCATTCGTTACTACCGCCCGGTGGATTGAGCGCCGGCGGGGGCAGCGATCCCCGGCTATCGTTATCTAGAGTCAAAGGGAGGTTCTTGATGATTCGCAAAGCCTTGCGTTGGATGCGTCAGCGCTGGAAGCTGACCCTGGCCGCGCTGGTGGGATTGGGGCTGATCGGCGCAGTGGTGTTCGTGATCGGCGTCACCGTGTGGGAATATACGAACAGCACCGCGTTCTGCGGCACCACCTGCCATACCATGCCGCCGGAATACATCGCCTACCAGCAGTCGCCCCACGCCCGCGTGGCCTGTGTGGATTGTCATCTCGGTCAGGAATCGGTGTTGCGCGCTATCCCGCGCAAAGCCATGGAGGTGCGGCATGTGGTCTATGCCCTGACGCAGGATTATGAGGTGCCGATCTATGTGCGCAGCATGCGCCCGGCCCGCGACACCTGCGAGCAATGCCATGATCCCGAAAAATCTTCTCTGGACAGCTTCAAGCGCATCGCTACCTATCGCGCCACGGAAGACAACACCCCCCTCTACATCTATCTCACCCTGAAGACGGGGGGCGGCGGCGAGCGCGCCGGCGGCAGCCGCGGCATCCACTGGCACACCACCAACGAGGTCTGGTATTACGCGCCCGATCCCCTGCGCCAGGAGATCCCCTACGTGCGTGAGGTGGGCAGGGATGGCGCGGTCGTGGAATATTTCGATCTGGAAAGCAACTTTACGGCGGCGATGGCAGCGGAAAAGGAGGCGGCGGGCGAATTGCGGCTGATGGATTGTATCGACTGCCACAACCGCGTCTCCCATCTCTTCCAGGCGCCGGACAAGGCCATCGATGAGGCCCTGGCGCAGGGACGCATCGATAGTTCTCTGCCCTACATCAAGGAGCGGGCGGAATGGGCGCTGGGCGATCATCACCAGACGACGGCGGAGGGCCTGGCTGCGATTGCCCAGTTGGAGTCGTGGTACCAGGAGCATTTGCCCGCTGTCTACGCCGAGAAGCAGGGCAGCGTGCAAGAGGCCGTGGCCGAATTGCAGCAAATCTTCACCGAAATCTATTTCCCCGACATGGAAGTGGGCTGGACCACCCACCCCGACAACCTGGGGCACAAGGAATTCCCCGGCTGTTTCCGCTGCCACGATGGCAAGCACACCAGCGCATCTGGCCAGACGGTGCGCCTGGAGTGCAACATCTGCCACAGCATCCCGCGGCAGGGCGGCCCGGGCCTGCCCGCGCCCTTGATCTCGGTGGAGCCTACCAACGAGCCGGATTCGCATCGCGACAGCAACTGGCTGGCGCGGCATCGCCAGGAATTCGACCAGACCTGCACCGGCTGCCACAGTACCTACAACCGCGGCGGCGCGGACAACAGCTCTTTTTGCGCCAACGGCGCCTGCCACGGGGTGGAGTGGGTGTTTGCCGGGCTGAACGCGCCGGGGCTGCGCGACATCCTGCCCCCGCCGGTGGAGGAAGGCCCGGCTGCAGAGGAGGAGACAGGCGCTGAGGGCACTCGCTTTGTCCCCCGCATCCCTCACCCCCTCAGCGAGGAGCGCATCGGCCAGTGCCTGAACTGCCACGGGTTGGAGGGCATCGTGCCCTTCACGCGCTTCCACGTCGAAGAGAGCTTCCCGCTCAGCGCCTGCACCGAGTGCCACCAATTGGCGCCGGCGTTCAACCCGTAAGATGTCCGCACGCTTTGCCGCTCCCTTTGGCGATCTCGATATCCTGCACCCGCCCCCGACCTTTGCCCCCACCCCGGCCAGCCGCATCGCGGTGCAGGCGATTGCCGATCACGCGGCGCTGCTGGCGGGCGATGGCATCGATTGGGGCTGTGGGGTGGGGCTGCTGGCCATTGCCGCCGCCCGCATCCCCGCAGTAACGCAGGTGATCGGCCTGGATATCGACGCGGCCAACGTGGCCATCGCCCACCAGAACGCTGCCCGCAATGGCGTGGCTGCCAAAACCGCATTCTGGACGGCCGATTCCTACGAACCGTTGGCGCCGGTGGGGCAGGCGATGGTGGCGGCCCTGGCCGGGCACGGGCGTTTCATCCTGGCCAACCCGCCTGCCAGCGAGGGGGATGATGGCTTTGGCTTTCGGCGGCGGGTGCTGGCCGAAGGCGCCCCCTTCCTGGCCCCCGGCGGGGTGGTGTTTCTCAACATCTCCGCCCAATATGGCCAGGAGCGGATCGCCCGGCTGCTGATCGAAGCGCCGGGCTTTGTCTATGGCGGCGTGCTCAGCAGCAGCGATTGGACGCCCTTCGATTTGCAGCGGCCCGATCTGCTGCGCAATCTGCAGGATTATGCCGCGGAAGAGGCCCGGGGCGGGCTGCCCTATTGTTTTGGCGGCCCGCAAACGCCGGAGCAGGCGCTGGATGCCCGCGCCGCGCTGGCGCTTTTCCACAGCAGCGGCCGCAGTCCACTCAGCCGGTGGCAGGTGCATCTGTTCCGGCGTCTGCCTGGCTGACATCCCGGCCTGCCCGGTGCAGCAGCAGGGCGCCAAGCAGCCCGGCGATGGTGGAGGCGGTGAGGATGCCGATCTTGGCAATGCTGTGCAGCGCCTCCATCTCGGCGCTGACCGGGTGAACAGCGCCGGCGTGCCCCTGGCCAAAGGCCAGCCCGGCGACGAAGAGGGACATGGTGAAGCCCATCCCCCCCAGGGCGCTGATGCCGATGATCTGCGGCCAGGTCGCATCGCTGGGCAGCGTTGCCAGCTTCAGGCGCACGGCCAGGAAGGTGGTGAGGGAGATGCCCACCAGTTTGCCCACGACCAGACCCAGGATGATCCCCAGGCTGACCGGGTGCAGCAGTTCGCTCAGGCTTTCTGGATCGATGTGGACGCCGGCGTTGACAAGGGCAAAGAGGGGCATGATGGCGAAGGAGACCCAGGGTTGCAGCATGTGCTCCAGGCGGTGCAGGGGCGTTTCCACCAGTTCGCAGGCCCGTTCCAACTCCCGCAGGACCGCGCGTTGCTGCGAATTGGGATAGACATCTTCCCCGACCACCCCCTCTTTTTGGAAGATGTGCAGCAATTTGTTTGAAAAATCGAGAAATTTGTTGCTGTTGATGCGTTGGTGTACGGGAATGGTCATGGCTGCCAGCACGCCCGCAATCGTGGCGTGCACGCCAGAATGGAAGAAGCCGAGCCAGCTGACGATGGCGAAGCCGGTGTAGATGGTCAGCGCCCGTCCGCCCGCGCGGTTGAACAACGCCAGCCCGGCAATGCCAGCCAGGCCGATCAGCAGGCTGTTCCAGGCCAGGGTCTCGGTGTAGAAGATGGCGATCACCAGCACCGCGCCCAGGTCATCGGCGATGGCAAAGGCGGTGAGGAAGATTTTTAGGGAGACCGGCACACGCCGCCCCAGCAGGGAGAGGACGCCCAGCGAGAAGGCGATGTCGGTGGCCATGGGGATGCCCCAGCCGGCAGCGCCCGCGCCGCCGGCGTTGAACAGGGTATAGATCAGCGCGGGCACAGCCATCCCCCCGATCGCCGCCAGGATCGGCAGCGCTGCCTGCCGCGGGGTGGAGAGTTCGCCGATCAACAGCTCGCGTTTGATCTCCAGGCCGACCAAGAAGAAAAAGATGGTCATCAGCCCATCATCGACCCAGATCAACAGGCCCTGCTTCATGGTGAACAGCCCGTCGATGCCGACGGTGATGGGCAGGTGCAGGAACTGATCGTAGAGATGGGCCAGGGGCGAGTTGGCCCAGATCAGGGCCACGATGGTGGCGAACAGCAGTAAGATGCCGCTGATGCCGGAGATTTCCGTGAAGCGCTGGAATGTCTGCGCCAGGCGTTCGACGGGAACAGCGGGTGCAGGGCGAGGGATAACAGTGTCGGTGGTCATAACAGAGAGGGGCCGGCGTGTCTCCGGCGAGTGCGGGGGTGAGAGGGGATGTATTTGGCCGGTGAACGGCAGGGTTTCAGGCGGAAGGGGTATCCGCATCGTTGAGAGGGGCGGAGGCCAGATGTTCCAGATCATCCCGAATCGGTCTGGCGAAGGGGATGCCGGTGCGGTAGGCAGCGGAGGCAAGGGCATGGGCGGTGACGGGGCCGGCCAGCAGCAAGAAGAGGATGAGCATCAGCGCCTTGCCGCGGCCCGCAGGCAGCCAGACGATGGCCGCGATCAACAGGAACACCACGCCAAATACCCCCACTTTGCCGGTGGCGTGCAGGCGTGTGTAGACATCGGGCATGCGGATCACGCCCAGCAGGCCCAGAATGGAGAACGCCGCGCCGCTGATAACAGCGAAAATGGCGATTATTTGTAAAATAGCGTCCATGGTAGGTGGGTATTAGGTATTAGATACTGGGTATTCGGTATTTTATGGTGTTAAAAGGTGTGTATAAACGCGATCCATCGTCTATCGTCCATCGTCCATCAGAACATCTGCTCGTCGGCGATGTGTTTGGCCAGGGCGATGGTGGTGATGAAGCCGAGAGCGGCCAACCCCAGGGCCACATCGATGAAGATGCTGTCACGGTAGATCAATGCCAGGATCACGAGGATGCCCAGGGTGAGAACGGTGACCAGATCGACGCCGATCAGCCGGTCGATGGCGTTCTCGCCCCGCCACACCCGCCATAAGGCGAGGATGAGCAGGAGAACGTAGATCCCCAGCGTGAGGTAGAGGGTGGAGAGCATGGGGGTGGGTGGTTAGTTGGTTGGTTGGTTGGTTAGTTGGTTGGTTGATTAGTTGGTTGGTTGGTAGATTGGTAGATTGGTAGATTGGTGGGTGGGTAGGAGGGGTTAGGTGGGGGGAGAGGGCAGGATGCGGGTCAGGAGGTCACGGCGTTGGCGCTGCATCTTGAAATAGGCTTCGTCCGGCATGGTCACATCGAGGGTGTGGGTGTACATCATGCCCTGTTCGCCGATTTCGATCACTACCGCGCCGGGGGAGAGGGTGATGGTATGGGCGCTGAGCGCGGTGGCCAACTCTGCCTCTGCGCCGGAGGGGATGGCGATGACCGCGGGATGGATCGGCAATTTGGGGTCGAGGGTGAAGCGCGCTACCTGCAGGCCGCCCAAGAAGACGTCCTTGCCCACCATGATGCCATAGCGCAGCAGCGCCCAGGCCATGCCGGGGATGCGCTGCAAGCGCAAGGGATAGGGGCTTGGCCGCAACAGCGCCGTCAATCCCAGGGCAATCAACAGCCCGACCACCAGGTTGCTGAACTCCAGGTTCGATGTTAGAGCCAGATAAACCAGCCAGAGGCCAAAAATCATCCACAATTGCATGGTTTTATGTCCTTGAGGGTAAAACGTGGTGCGTGGTGCGTGGTGCGTGGTGCGTGGTGCGTTACCCTATTACGTTTTACGTTTTACGTTTCACGTTTTACGCATTACGGCGTTCCGAGCACAGCAGCGATGTACAGCGCGGGGTCGCTCAGCCACTGGCTGACCGCCGCGGCCAGGGTGACCAGCGGGCCGGGCCACAGTCCCAGCAGCAGGGCGCCGGCCAGCAGCAATGCCGGCGCCAGCAAGCGGTCGCCCGCGGGTTTGGCTTTGGCGCCCTCCGCCGCCGGCTGCCACCAGATGCGCATGAACGCCCGCGTGACGTAGATCAGAGTCAGGATGCTGGCCACGCCCAGCAAGGCCAGCGACTGCCAGCGCGCGGCTGCGATGCCACTCTGGAACAGCACCAGCTTGCTGATGAAGCCATTGGTGGGGGGAATGCCGGCCAGAGCCAGCCCGCCAAGCAGGAAAAGCCCACCGGCGGCAGGCATCGCTTTGCCCAGGCCCTGCACCACCTCGAAAGAAGCAGTCTTCACCGGCGCCCGGCTGGCCACCACGCCGGCCAGCATCAGCATCGCCGCCTTGATCAGGCTGTGATTGAAAGTGAAGAGCACCGCGGCGGTCAAGGCCAGCGGCGTGCCCCAACCGATGGCCGCCAGGATGAAGCCGACCTGGGCCAGGGTGGAGTAGGCCAGCATGCGCTTGGCGTTGTGCGTGCCGATGGCCCCCAGGCCGCCGTAGATCACGCCGACGATGCCCAGTCCCAGCAGCAGCCCGCGGAGGGTCGGCGCCTGCGCCACGAAGAGAAGCGTGGTCATGCGCAGGAAGCCATAGACCCCCAGCTTGACCACCACCGAGGAGAGCATGGCGCTGACCGGCGTCGTGGCCGCGGCGTGAAAATCGGGCTGCCAGAAGTGGAAGGGGAAAATGGCGCTCTTGATCATGAAGGTGACGAGCAGCAGGGCCATACTGACGCCGAGCAGCGGTTGGTCAGGGTGCGCGGCGATGCGCGCGGCCAGATCGGCCAGATTCAGCGTGCCGTAGGCAACGTAGAGTGCTCCCACCGCCAGCAACAGCGCGGCCGATGCCATCAGGCTGATGTAATAGTATTTCAGCGCGGCCTCGGCCCCGTAGGGATCATCAGAAATGGCGGTGAGAATGGCCCCGGAAAAGACCAGCAACTCGGCAAACACGAAGAGATTGAACAGATCGCCGGTGAGGAACGCGCCGGTGAGGCCGGCAGCCAGGGTCAGGAAGAGCGTGTAAAAGGTGGGATAGCCGATCACCTTGTCTTTGCTGCCCAGGGCGTAGACCACGCCCAGCGCCAGCACCAGTTGGCTCATCACCGCCATCAGCGCCGCCAGCAGATCGCCCACCAGGGAGATGCCGAAAGGCGCGGGCCAGCCGCCCAGTTGCAGCACCACCGGCGCGCCTTTTTGCCACACCTGCTGCAAGAGCCACAGGCTGGCCAGCAGAGAGATGAGCATGACGCCCAGCGCCCAGCCTGCTTGCAGCCGCGGCCAGCGGCGCAGCAGCAGGGCCACGGCTGCGCCGGTCAGGGGGATGAGGATCGGCAAGGCCACAAGATGTCCCATCAGTAGAGTCGTTGCTGAATAGCGGAGGAGGATAGAGTTCCCCTACCCCAGCGAGTTGTTATGCGGCCGCAGCCCGAAGCACTCGTTTCTGGATGCG
>JABWBG010000386.1 GCA_013360575.1 Caldilineales bacterium | reverse complement strand
GGCTGTGCGCGATTTGCTAGTCGGCCGGCCCCTGCACGATCTCGATTACGTGCTGCCCACATCGGGGCTGGCCGTGGCCCGCGGTCTGGCCAACGCCCTGGGCGCGGCCTATTACCCCCTCGATGTGGAGCGGGGCATCGGCCGGGTGGTGTGGCCGCAGCCCGACGACCTGCCCCTGGTCATCGACATCTCGACCCTGAGGGACAAAACCCTGGCCGAGGACATCTGGGCCCGCGATTTCACCCTCAACGCCATCGCCCTGCTGCCCGACGGCCAGCTTTTCGACCCCACCGGCGGGGCCGATGATCTGGCCACGGCCCGCTTGCGACCCTGCACCCCGGCCAGCCTGCGCCGCGACCCGGTGCGGGCGCTGCGCGCGGTGCGTTTTATGCACGCGTTCGGCCTGCGCCCCGCGCCCGAATTGGATCAGCTTGTACCCGAAGCCGCGGGCCTGCTGCACACCGTCAGCGCCGAGCGGCAGCGCGACGAATTTTTCAAGCTTTTGGCCCTGCCCGCGGCCGCCGCGGCCTGCCGGCAACTGCGCGACTGGGCGATCGAACCGCAGATCCTGCCCGAAATGGCAGCGCTGGCCGGCGTCAGCCAGAGCTTGCCCCACGTGTTCGGTGCCTACGAGCACACCCTGGCCGCGTTGCAGGCGATGGCGCAGATCGATCGGCTGCTGCGGGGCGAAGCAACCGCGGGCGAAGCATGGGAGGAAGAGATGATGACCGCGCTGGCGCCCCACCTCCCGGCCCTGCGCGACTTCCTCCAGGCCGATCTCACGACCGGCCAGCCCCGCTGGCTGTGGCTGCGCCTGGCTGCCCTGGCGCATGATTGGGGCAAGCCCGCCACCCGCACGGTGGAGGAGAGCGGCCGCATCCGGTTCTTTGGCCACGAGGATGTGAGCGCGCAGATGATGGAGGCCTGGGCGCAGCGATTTCGCTGTCCCGGCGCGGCCATCGCGTTCTTGCGCGCGGTCTGCGCCGCGCACATGCGCCCGCACCACCTGCAAAATGGCCCACAGCCCCCCAGCCGCCGGGCGCTCTATCATTTTTATCGCGATCTGGAGGAGGATGTCCCGGCTGTCATCTTGCTCTTTCTGGCCGATCACCGCGCCACCGCCGGCCCCGGCCTGCCGTTGCAGGCATGGCGCCAGCATCTGGCCATGGCCGCCACCCTGATGGCAGCAGGCCAGGCCGAGGCGCGCGCCGCCATCTTGCCCCGGTTGTTGCTGAACGGGGATGATCTGATGGCCCTGTTCGATCTGCGGCCTGGCCGTCACCTGGGCCAGTTGCTAGAGGCGCTGCGCGAGGCCCAGGCTGTGGGCGAGGTGCAAGACCGGGCACAGGCCGAGGCCTTTATCCGCACGCGGATCATGGATGATGGACGATAGACGAAGGGCGATCCTCCATCCTCCTTCGTCCATCGTCTAACAACCCACACTCAAACGCTCACCCACCCATGGCTGACCTCCCCGCCGCGCCGCGGCGCTCCTTGCCCCCCCTCTTCTGGCTGCTGACCGCGCTGCTGGCCCTGCTGCTGATCGTGGGCGTGGGCTCCATTTTCTATTACTTTCGCATCACCCGCGCGACGCCGCCGCCCGCGGCCGCACATGGCAGCCCCTGGGATGACCTTGCCGCCGCCGACATACTCTCCGGGCTGGCAGTGTGGTCGCTGGCCGAGGCCGAGCCGGAGGAACTTTTCCGCCAGGCCATGGCCATCGACGCGGTGGAAACCGCCGCCGCCGAAACGCTGACCACTCCTGCCCTTTCCGACGCGCAGCGTTTGGGCTGGCTGAAGGTGCTGGCCCGGCGGCAGGCCACAGGCAGCGGCAACGCGGTGCAGGCTGCCAGCCTCAGCCAATTGGCCGCGGATCTGGCCCTGCTGGCCCCCAGCCTGGGCGATCTGCAGCGGGCCGAGGCCCTGATCGGCGTGGCCGAGGTCTGGGGCG
>JABWBG010000114.1 GCA_013360575.1 Caldilineales bacterium | reverse complement strand
CCAACCAACCAACCAACCAACCAACCAACCAACCAACCAACTAACCAACGTTCTAACAGCTAACTGTTATAGTACAGCAAATACTCGTACGGATGAGGACGCAGGCTGACGGGGCCGACTTCCTCACGGTATTTGTACTCGATGAAGGCGTCAAGCACATCAGGCGTGAAGACGCCCCCCTCCAACAGGAAGGCATGATCGGCGACGAGCGCGTCCAGGGCCTCGTTCAGCTTGCCCACCGTCGTCTGCACTTTGCCGATGTTCTCCTCCTCGAACAGATCAATGTCCGCCGGCGTGCCGGGATCGATCTGATTCTTGATCCCATCCAGCCCGGCCATGAGCATGGCCGCAAAGGCCAGATAGGGGTTGGTGGTGGGATCGGGGCAGCGGAACTCCAGGCGCTTGGCCTTCGGCGACTGGGAATACATGGGAATGCGCACCGCGGCGGAGCGGTTGCGGGCGGAATAGGCAATCACCACCGGCGCTTCATAGCCGGGCACCAGGCGCCGGTAGGAATTCGTGGTGGGCGCCACGATGGCCAGCAGGGCGTTGATGTGCTTGAGGATGCCGCCAATGTACCACAGCGCCATCTGGCTGAGGCCAGCGTACTGATCGCCAGCAAAGAGGGGCACGCCATCCTTCCACAGGCTCTGATGCGTGTGCATGCCGGAGCCATTGTCCGCGTAGATCGGCTTGGGCATGAAGGTGACGGTCTTGCCGTGGGCTTTGGCCACATTTTTGACGATGTACTTGTACAACTGCACCTGATCGGCCATCTTCACCAGCGGCGCGAAGCGCATATCGATCTCGCACTGGCCGGCGGTGGCGACCTCGTGATGATGCACCTCGACGGCGATGCCCGCGGCCTGCATCACCCGCACCATCTCCGAGCGAAGGTCTTGCAGCGTGTCCAGCGGGGCCACGGGGAAATAGCCGCGTTTGTGGGGCACCGAGTGGCCAAATCCAAAGATGCCATTGTTCCAAGGCCCTTCGATGCTGTCCACCTGATAGGCCGAGGAGTATTCGCCGGCAGAGTACATCACCTGATCGAAGACGAAGAACTCCGCCTCCGGGCCAAAATGGGCCACATCCGCGATGCCGGTGCCGCGCAGATACTCGACCGCCTTGCGGGCCACATAGCGTGGGTCGCGGGAATAGGCCTCGCGGGTGATCGGATCGTAGACATCGCACACCAGGCTGAGGGTGGGTGCGGTTGCCACCGGATCGACGATGGCGGAGTCGGGGTCAGCGATCAGCACCATATCGCTGTTTTCGATGCTCTGGAAGCCGCGGATCGACGATCCGTCGAAGCCCATGCCCTCGGCGAACGCGGTATCCTCATCGAACGCGGCCGCCGGCATGGAAAAGTGCTGCCACTGGCCGAACAAATCGGTGAATTTGACATCCACGAATTTGAGGTCGTGGGCCTTGATCATGTTCATAACATCGCTGGGGGTGGTCATTGCAAAACAATCTCCTGGGTGGGGTGGGATGGAATGGGGGAAGAAGGGAAGGCGTGGTGCGAGATCAGAGTGAGGTCGGCGTCGGCCGGAAGAAGCTGCCGCCGCCGCAAATCCTGCGCCACCCGGTCGCGCAGATCGGCCGGGTGAACGCCGATGAAAAGGTTGTATCGATCTTCGGTCTGGCGATGTTCGACTGCCACGTAGTGCTTGCCATTGCGATAGAGGGGAATCTGTTGAGGCCGATCGCGGTGATCGCAAAGAAGATGGTAGGGCTGCAGGGTGAGATGGTGGCAAAAGCGCTGCAAGTCGGCGGGAAAAAGGCGGTCGGGGCGCAGATCGCAGGGGTCATGCAGGCGGCCCTGCGCCATCAGCGCCTCGGCCACCTGGGCATGCAGGGCCAGCACTTCGCGGCCATCCTGGATCGGCGTCTGCCGTTTGGCGCTGGCCGCGTAGGTGTAGAGGCTGAGACCATCCTCGGCCACGAAAACCGGCGCCCAGAACTCCTCCTCGCCCTGCACCCGTTTCTTCAGGTAAAAGGCGGGCCGGGCCAGGCCCAGGGTGTTCATGTCGACCCCGCGCACGTGCAGGGTTTCGGTCTCGCCCACCTGACCAAGCTCGGCCATGGTGTGCAGATAATCGCTCAGCCAGCGGCGCACCTTGGCCAGTTCGACATGCCGGAACACGGGGCCGCCCGGTGTGGTGGCGAAGACTTCATCGCCGATGGTGTAGACGGGGTAGAGGAGGCGGGACAGGCCGGCCACGAACAGGTAGGTGGGCAGCCGCGCCATGTTGATCAGGCCGGAGAGGAGGCGGGCGCTGGGGCCGATCAGGGCCTCCGGCGCCTCGGCTTCCAACCGAAACCCGCAGATCTCGACGTTGAACAGGGGAGGCCGGCCTGCCGGCTGCTCAAGATAGACCGGGATGTGGAAGGTGTTGTGCGGGGGGATTACCTCATCCCGCAAGGAAGCGGCCAGGATGAAGGGAATGCTCTGGCCCAGGGCGGGGAGGTTGTGGAAGAGTGCGAGTTGCATGGGCGGAAAAGGGAGCAGGGGGCAGGGGGGCAGGGGGGCAGGGGGGCAGGGGGCAGGTGTCAGGCGGGGAGGTTGGGCATCATGCGGGTGGCGGGTTTGGCGGTGACGGTGGCGCCGAATTCGGGGTAGCTGATGGTGCCATGTTCGGTGATGTCCAGGCCTTCCAGCTCTTCCTGCGGCGTCACGCGCACGCCCATGACGCGGTCGACCAGTTTGAAGAGGAGGTAATTGCCGCCAAAGGCCCACAGGCCAATGACCACGACGCCCAGCAGTTGTCCGGTCAGCAGGCTGAAGCCGCCGCCGTAGAACAGTCCGGCCCGCTCGCCCATGCCGGTGAGGGCGCCGGCCGCAGGATGGGCAAACAGGCCCACCGCCAGCGTGCCCCAGACGCCGTTGAACGCATGCACGGCCACCGCGCCGACAGGATCATCGACGCGCAGCACGCGCTCCACAAACGCCAGGGCAAAGACCAGCACAAAACCGGCAGCCACCCCGATGAGGATGGCGCCCACCGGGGTGACGCTGGCCGCGCCGGCAGTGATGGCCACCAGCCCGGCCAGGGCGCCGTTCAGGGCCATCTCGGTGGAGGGGCGGCCCTGTTTGAACCAGTTGACGATCAGGGCCGAGGTGGCGCCCGCGGCTGCGGCCAGATTTGTGGTCACGGCGATGAGGGCAATGCCAGGATTGAGGCCGCTGAGCGTGGAGCCAGGATTGAACCCGAACCAGCCAAACCAGAGGATGAAGACGCCGAGCGCGGCCAATGTCAGGCTGTGGCCGGGGATGACATTGCTGCTGCCATCTTTGTTGAACTTGCCGATGCGCGGCCCCAACACCATGGCCCCGGCCAGCCCAGCCCAGCCGCCGACGCTGTGCACAACTGTGGATCCGGCGAAATCGACAAACCCGCGCTGCGCCAGCCAGCCCCCGCCCCACACCCAATGGCCGGCGATGGGATAGATCAGGGTGGTGATGACCAGGGTGTAGATCAGATACGCGCTGAATTTCAGGCGCTCGGCCACCGCGCCGGAGACGATGGTGGCCGCGGCCGCGGCGAACATCAATTGAAAGAGAAAAAAGGCCCAGGCGGGGGCGCTGTCCAGACCGAACCCGATGCCGCTGAGGAAAAAGCCATCGCTGCCGATCAGGCCGGCCTTGTCTGCGCCGAACATCAGGCCGTAGCCAACGGCGAAGAAGAGGAGGGAGCCGGCCGCGAAGTCCATCAGGTTCTTCATCAGCAGGTTGGCCGCGTTCTTGCTGCGGCTGAAGCCGCTCTCGACCATGGCAAAGCCGGCCTGCATGAAGAAGACGAGGAAGGCGGCGATCAGCACCCAGATCACATCCAGGGCGAGGCCGACTTGGCCGGGGGTAGGATCATCGGCGCCGGCTGCGGCAGCCACGCCGCCCAGGGCCAGCATCAGCAGCAGCGCCACAGGCAGCGCCAACAGGGTGGGAGAGGGACGAAAACGCATGGGACATTCTCCAGAACGGGGGGGTCAATGGCTGCGAGTATAGCCGGCCCCGCGGCCCGCGGATAGTACCCAAATGGGTCATTTTTCCTGCCCCGTCGCCGCCCAGACGATCCGCGATGCCCGCGCCGCCAGGCTGGGCGAGGCTGTGGCGCCAAGATCGGGTATACTTGCCGGTGAGCCAGGCCGCAGCCTTCCCACAAAACTTAATGATTGATGATTAATGATTAATAATTAATAATTTTATGTACATACGTGATAGTCGTAAACGCAAACAACAAAAACGGCGCAATCGCCTGCTTTTTCTCATATTTCTGTTGATCGTCATCGTGGCCGTGGTTGCGCGGCAGCCGGGGCTTATCCCCAACCCCTTCGAGCCCACCCCCACGCCCACGCCGGCCCCGGCCACCTTCCTGCGCGACGCCGAACTGGCCTATCAAGAGGGGCGGTTGGTCGATGCCGTGGCTGCTTATCAAAGCTACCTGGCGCTGCAGCCGGAGGAGGGCATGGCCTGGGCGCAGTTGGCGCGGCTGCAGATCTGGACCGATCAACCGCAGGCGGCCCTGGAGAGCGCGCAGAAAGCCATGGCCATCGACCCGCAGGACGCCTATTTCAATGCCATCCTGGCCTGGGCCCTCGATTGGATCGGCGACTACAATCAAGCCGTCTCCGTCGGCATCCACGCCGTCGATCTGAATCCGCAGCTTGCGGACGCGCGGGCCTATCTCTCCGAGGTCTACGCCGACCTGGGCAACTGGCGCCGCGCCGAGGAGGAGGCGCGCGAGGGCGTGCGACTGAACCCGCAAAATGTGGACGCGCACCGCGCCCTGGCCTACGCCTTCAATGTTCAGGGCAACTATCGCGAATCGATCGCCGCCTACACCGAGGCCATTGCCGTCCATCCCCGGCTGGCGCGGCTTTATTACGAATTGGGGCTGAATTACTCGGCGCTGGGCGACCATAAGCAGGCCATCGAGCAGTATCGGCAGGCCATCGCCATCCACCCCACCTATGCCCTGGCCTACGACGCCCTGGGCTGGGCCTATTATTATCAGGATGACCCAGAACGCGCCATCATCGAGCTGGAACGGGCGGTGGAAATGGATCCGGAGAATTTGGAGGCGGGCGCGCATCTGGGCATGGCTCTCTACCGCCGCCAACGTTACGAAGATGCCGTCATCCCCCTGGAAAGGGCCGTGACGGCATTGATCGCCCAGGAAAGAAAGGTCAACGAAGCTTATCTCTACACCCTCGGCCTGGCCTACATCTACGGCGAGCCGCGCAATTGCGACGCGGCTGTGCCCTGGCTGCAGGAGGCGTTGGCGGTCAATCCCTTTTCGCAGCCGGCGCTGGTGGGGCTGCAAACCTGCGGTCAATAGGCGCGTCATTCGCCCTGTTTGCGCGGCGCCGGGCTGCCCGCTATAATGATCGCCACCTTCGCTGTGGGTCGCGGTCTGGTTGGGCATCTTCACAGCGCAGACTGGCTGAAAGTGGCCAGGCCGCACTCATTCCCTCCCGGCACAGGAGGTTTCCATGGCCCCAAAACCAATTGCCGATTTCCCCCGCCCCCCCGATGACAATGGCCGGGGCGTGCATTGGTCTGCCAGTGTGTACCATCCCTCTGGCCCCAGCCTGCACGAGTGGATGCGCAAGCTGCAAGCGCTGCAGATCAAGTGGGTGAAGGTGCTGGATGACAGCGGCGGTTCTTCCATCGAGCTGTGCCGCGCCCTGATCGATAGCGGCATCATGCCGGTGGTGCGGCTCTTCCGCGAGCGCCCCAACCCCGACCGCATGGGCGGCCGCGAGGTGGACGCAGTGCGGCGGTTGGTGCAGGCGGGCGCGCGCTATTTCGAAAGCAACAACGAGCCTGATCTGCCGGCGGAGTGGCAAAACAGCCACATGCCCGCCAACTGGCTCGATATCGTCGTGGACAATTTCATCTGGGACGCGGACCTCATCCTCAAGGAGGGCGGCCTGCCGGCGCTGCCCCCCATGGGGCCTGGCAGCAAAGACAATGTGATCGGCATGGTGGTGCAGCGCGGGCGCAAAGACATCTTCGAACGGGGCGGCTGGGTGGCGATCCACAACTACACCCTCAACCATCCCCTCGATTATCCCGATGATCCGGTCAACCAGAGGGGCGAACCCCTCACCCCCGCGGCATACGCCGAACTGGCCCGCTGGCAATACAGCCATCTCGACCCCGCCGAGGCGGGGCTGCGCGGGGTGACGCGTTCGGATTATGACAAGTTCCAGGGCTGGGCCTGGGACAATCGCAGCATCCAGATGGTGAACGAACTGCGGGCGCAATCCAGCAACCCCGGCGATACCATCCGCGAAGACCCCAATTGCTTCCGCGGCTATGAATGGTTTGGCCAGGATATCTTCGCCGCCCTGGGCTTCCACGTGCCGGTGATCAGCACCGAAGGGGGACCGGTGGTGGGCTGGGGAGATGATAAACGCTATGCCAAGATGAACCCCGCCACCCAGGCCGCCTATCAGATGGAGATCTTCCGCTTTTTGCAAGATGAGGCGCCGCCGTGGTACTTCTCCTGCTGCACCTGGCTGCTCGCCTCCCTGCCCCTGGGCGATTTCAACCCCACCTGGGATCAGATGTCCTGGTTCACCCACGCCTGGGACCTGCAATTCGGCCTGAGCGGGGAGCTGCCCCTGCTGGCGATGATGCGCAACACCCCCGCCCGCGTGCGTTGGGAGCTGCGTTCGGACGATGACGATCAGCCGGACGACGACGTTGTGCCCCCGCTCATCGATCGCGGCGTGATCGGCGGCAAGATCACCGCCGCGGATGGCGCTGCCGTGGCCGGGGTGGCGCTGGCCCTGCACGATGGCCAAAAAGAGGCGGCGGCAACGGTCAGCGCCGCCGATGGCAGCTATCAACTCACCGCCTCGCCTGGCCGCTACGATCTGGTCGCCCGGTGGTATGGGCCGGTGGCGCATGACCTCTCCCTCGACCCCGGCGAGCAGATCACCTTCGACCTGCCCGACTTTCCCGCGGCCGGCCAATTCAGCATCCTCGGGGTGGTGAAGAGTGCGGATGGGCCGGGCCGCGCGGGCGTGCAGGTGTCATTGCAGCGCAATGGCGTCATCCACGCCACCGCCGTGACGGGGACAGACGGCAGCTTTGCTTTTGCGCCGGCGCTGGCCGGCGCCTATGCCGTGGCTGTGAACGGGGCCGCGGCCAGCCCCAGCGTCGATCCCGGCCAGCCCCAGGCCACGGTGCAGCTCCTGCTGCCCGGCGGTGGGGAAAAACGCTACCATCTCAGCGAAAAACGCTTGCTGACGCGAGCCGAGACCGAAAACAAGCGCATGTTCTACGGCCGCGTGCGCAACGCCGCCGGCCAAGGCATCAAAGACGTGGAATTGGAGATGCGCTGGACCAATCCGGAGCCGGGGGCGCATTTCCCCCGCACCCGCACCGGCCGCGACCCCTTCAAGCCCGACCCCGACGGCTATTACGAGTTCCTGCACTCGCCCGGCGAGTTCGCCATCAGCGTGGTGCAGGGGGATTTCCCCAGCGATACAGCCACGGGCCTGCTCACCGCCGGCATCCTCGGGCGTGAGGGCGACCCCATCACCTACGAAGTCAACTTCGAGCTGCGGACAACGGAAACACCGGTGGGCGCGAGCAGTGTGGTGCGCGGCAGCATCCCCGGCGGCCGCGTGGGGCAGATGATGCGCCTGTGGAGCGGCGGCGTGCAGCGCGAGTTTCTGCTGGAAAACAGCCGTGAATTCCGTTTCGACGGCCTCTCCGCCGGGCTGTACGCGTTGGAACTGACCGGCGTCGGCCTGATCCGCCCTGAGATCGTGCTCGACGGCAGCGCGGAAATGACCCTCGACTTCCCGTTGCTGGGCGCCATCGTGGGGCAGGTGCTGGCGCCCACGCGCAACAGCATCGCCCTCATCTCCGAAACCTACGGCTTCACCCGCCACGCCCAACTCAGTCAGGAGGGGCACTACCGCTTCACCAACCTGCCCGCGGGCCTTTATCGCCTGGAACTGGGGCAGATGATGCTGAGTGGGCTGCGCGGCGATGGCCAGAGTGTGCTTTCCGCCCCCCTGATCGACCTGACCCAGCCCACCGAGCCGCGGGCCAGCACGCTCACCGGCCTGGTGCATGATGAGCAGGCCCGGCCGCTGCGCGGGATCGTGGTCACGCTGCTGCGGGACGGGCAGGCGCTGGCCAGCGCGGCCACCGATGCGGAGGGCCGCTTCACCTTCACCGATCTGGCCGCAGGCCTCTACGCCCTGGCGATTGCCGACGCGGTGCAGGCCGAGGCGTTGCAGTTGGATGGCGTGCAGATGCTGGCTGTCGATCTGACCTACACCCCTCCGCCGCTGCCGCCGACCAAGCCCTTGGCCCGCTACTATCTGCTGGCCCCCGCGGATCGGGCGCTGCGCCCGGCCCTGATGCGCCTGGCCGCGCCCTGGCTGGCCAAGCAACCGCCCGGCGTGGTCGGTTTCAGCCAGATCGAGGCCGCTGAAGCCGCCGAGATCATCCTGCTGGGCGACGGCGTCTCCACCGCGGAGATGGCGGCGCTGCGCGAAGGCGGCAGCCAGGTGCTCGCCCATCCCCTTGACCTGATCGCCCTGGCCGCATTCTTGCAATAGCAGGCGGCCAGGGGGCGATCGCCCATCACGCCCTAAAAAAACAAGCCCCACGAGGTGTTTCCCATGCCCAATCCTATCAATGATGCTGAAGCCTATGGCGTGCGCGTCGTCGCCGCCGAGGTGGCGCCGGGCGCACCCTATTGGCAGGTGACGCGCGTGCACCATCGCACGCCGGAGGAAAACGGCGGCAAACACCATCTCTATTTCGATGTGCTGGATGAAAGCGGCGCCCGCTTGTTCGGCGCCCGCATCCTCGTGCGTTGGGATGGCGGCAGCCAGGAGGTGGCAATCGAAAAGCCTCTTTCCGAGCCGGGCGCGAATTTCCCAATGTGGAAATGGCAGATCTGCAACGCCCAGGCCCTGGGGCTGCCCTCGGATCGGGTGGAGAACCTGCACACCGGGCATGATGACGAACCCCCCGGCAACACCCTTTTCCATCACTCTTTCGATATCACCTTCCGCCGGGCGGTGAAGCAGACGGACGCGCCGCCGGCGCAGAGCGTGATCGAGGGCCGCGTGCCGGGCGGGGCCGGGCATGTGGTGGCGCTCAGCCGGGGCGAGGAGGCTGTGGCCACGGCCACCGTGGCCGCGGATGAGCGTTTCCGCTTCACGGGGCTGGCCGCGGGCCGTTACACCTTGCGCAATCAGCAGGATGGCCGTCAGGCCGGGCCGGTAGATGTGGATGGGCTAAATCGGGTCGAGATCGATTTTCCGCAGCCGGTCAAGATCCCGCCGGCGGAGAAGCCCCTGCGTCGTTATCTGCTGCTGGCCGCGCCGCATCTGCCGGCCACGCAGGTGCAGCTTTCCTTGCTGGCCGACCATGTGGCAGCGCAAGGGCTGGCGTTCGGCTTCAGCGCGGCCGAGGCGGCCCAGGCAGCCCGCGTGACCCTGGTGGGCGAGCACGCGGAAGAGGTGCGGCAGGCGCTGCAAGCCGCCGGCTGCCAGATCGATGCCTTGCCCGGCGACCCCAGCGCCCTGCTGGCGGCGCTGCGGGGATAAACGGGGGACGGGTCAGACGATGGACGATGGACGATAGACGATGGCAAACGCGATCCATCGTCTATCGTCCATCGTCCCCCATCCCCATCCCATGAGTCTCAGCCCTGGGCGTCGCGGATGACGGCTGTCACATACTCGATCTCGCTGGCGGAAAGGGAAGAGGCGGAGGGCAGATAGAAGCCATCACGGCAGAGCCGCTCGGCCACGGGGAAGCGCTGGCCCTGGAAATGCTGCCAATACACCGGCTGGCAGTGCATGGGGATGAAAAAGGTGCGGGTCTCCACCCCATGATCGGCCAATACCCGGCGCAGTTGATCGCGGTTCATGCCGTACGCGGCCTCATCCACCAGAATGCCGTACATCCAGAACACGTTTTTGGCCCATTCCGCTTCCGGCGGCGTGGTGATGCCGGGCACCTGGGCCAGCAGGCGAGAGTAGTGGGCAGCGTTGCGCCGCCGCGCGGCCACAAAGCCGTCCATCTGCTCCACCTGCGCCAGTCCCACCGCGGCCTGCAAGTTGGTCATGCGGTAATTGTAGCCCATGTGTTTGTGCCAGAAGTGGCGTTCGTGGCTGAAAGCGTGATCGCGCAGGTTCCAGGCCAGGCGGGCAATGGCTTCGTTGTCGGTGGTCACCATCCCCCCTTCGCCGGTGGTGATGATCTTGTTGCCGTAGAAGCTGAAACTGGCCGCGGCGCCCAATCCCCCCGCCCGGCGGCCCTTGTATTCGGCCCCGTGCGCTTCCGCCGCGTCCTCGATCACGTAGATGCCATGCCGGCAGGCCAGTTCGTTGAGCGCGTCCATGTCCACCGGGTGGCCGTAGGTGTGCACGGGGATGATCGCCCTGGTACGCGGGGTGATCTTGGCCGCGACTTGCGCGATATCCATCTGCCAGAAGGCAGGCTCGCTATCCACCAGCACCGGCGTGGCCCCGCAATAGGCCACGGCGTTGATTGTAGCGATCATGGTGAAGGTGGGCAGGATCACCTCATCGCCCGGCTGCAGGCCGAGCGTGGCCAGGGCCAGATGCAGCGCCACCGTGCCATTGGCGCAGGCGATGCCGTACTTGACGCCGCAGGCGGCGGCAAAGCGGCTCTCGAACTCACGGATGAAACTGCCGGCAGAGGAGATCCAGTTCGTCTCCACGGCCCGCTGCACATATCGCAGCTCGTTGCCGCCCAGAGTCGGCTGGCACACGGGGATGAAACTGGAACGGCTGAGCGCGTCGAACGAGGGGATGGTCTGGTAACTGAGCTTCACTTCCGGATCGGGACCGGGAATGATCTGGGCCAGATCGCCCATCTCGTCCAGGGAAAGTTCATGGGGTTTCAGCATGGTGACTCCAAAGAGTAGGGAAGGAAGGGGGCGAATTCGCCCGCCTGGGTAGGTGATTGTTACGCTCACCGCCCGCGCGCCAGCCGCCAGACTGTCAGAACATACTGGCGGCCCTTGACCAGGTAATCCCAGAGGGTGAGTCCGGTCTTACTCTCGCCGCTGGCGCGGGGCGTGCAGATGTAGGGCACTTCCACCACGGCAAAGCCCTGCCGCGTGGCCCGGCCCAACAGGTCGATGCAATACTCGCCGTAGTCCCCGCGCAGGCGGATGGCCTGCAAAACCTCGGCGCGGGCGGCGATGAAGCCGCTGGTGTAATCGCGCACCTGCCCGCCCAGCAGCAGCATGGCAAAACGATTGATGATCCAGCTCAGGCTGCGGGCCATGAGGCCGTGGGCC
>JABWBG010000113.1 GCA_013360575.1 Caldilineales bacterium | reverse complement strand
GTTGCTGATCGGCGAGGGGCGCGAGGTGTGTTTCGCCAACCGCGCTGCGCAGACCCTGCTCGGCGCCGGCGACGGCCTGCGGTTGCGCGCGGATGGGCTGGGCAGGAGCTGGCTGCATGCCGCCAGCCCCGATGCGCAGCGCGCCGTCGATGCCGCGCTCGACGCATGCCTGGCGCCGGACAAGCTGGACGTGCCGCATTTTTCGCAGGCGCTGACGATGCGTCGGACCTCGGGGCGTCCGGGCTACACGCTGCAGATGTCGGCGCTGCCCCGGGTCAACGAATTCGGCACCGGCCCGCAGTCGCCGCAGGCCATCGTGTTTCTGTCCGATCCCGCCCGATCGCTGCAGGTGGACGAGGCCCTGCTGCGCAAGCTCTACGGCCTGACGCCGGCGGAATGCCGCCTCGCCGTCGCACTCTGCCCCGGCGAAACGGTCGCCTCGGTGTCGGCCCAGTTCGGCGTGAGCGTCAACACCGCCCGCTGCCAGCTGCAGAGCATCTTCGACAAGACCGGCACCCGCCGGCAGGCGCAGCTCGTCAAGCTGATGCTATCGCTGGCTTCGCAGGAATCGTGAGCAAGCCCCCGCGCGCGATGAAGACGCGCCACGCCGACGTTGCCCCCTACCTCACCAAGGATAGCTCCGAGATCCGCGAGCTGATGCATCCTGAACACCATGCCTGCCGCAACCAGAGCCTGGCCGAGGCGGTCGTGCCGGCCGGCACGCGTACGCTCTTGCATTGTCACCACACGAGCGAGGAGATCTACCACATCGTCGCCGGCGAGGGGGTGTTGACGCTGGGCGAGGAAAGGATGAAAGTCAGTCCAGGCGACACGGCGCTGATCCCGCCCGGCACGCCGCATTGCATCGAGGCGACGGGTACGTCGCCGCTGCGCATCCTGTGCTGCTGCAGCCCGGCCTACCGGCACGGGGACACTGAAATTCTCAATCAGTCCTGACGCCGCGCACGCCAGTGGCGCGCGGCGAACACCGCCAGCGTGACGGCGGTGAGCGGCAGGACGACCGTGGCCATCGCCATGGCGTAGGTGTCGAGCAGGTCGTGCCGCTGGGCGGCGAGCAGCAGGTAGGCCATGTAGGCGGCGTAGTAGGCGAGGAACAGCGCGCCTTCCCAGCGGGCGATGAGGTGCCCGGTAAAGAAGATCGGCAGGCAGGCCAGCGCCACGCCGATCATCACCGGCAGGTCGAAGCTGAGCATGGCCGGCGCGACGGGCAGGGCCTGCGGCGCCACCAGGCTGGACAGCCCGAGCACGCCGAGCAGGTTGAAGGTATTGCTGCCGATGACGTTGCCGACGGCGATGTCGCGCTCGCCGCGCAAGGTGGCGACGACGGAGGTGGCCACCTCGGGCAGCGAGGTGCCGGCGGCGACGATGGTCAGGCCGATCACCAACTCGCTGACCCCAAGCACCTGGGCAATGGCCACGGCGCTATCTACCAACAGGCGAGAGCCGACTGCCAGCATCACCAATCCGCCTGCCACCAGCGCGATCTGCATCACCCAGAAGCGGGCAGTGCGGTTGTTGCCATCGCCAAAGGCTTCCTCATACTCGGCCAGCACCGCGGCCTGCTCTCGCCGGCTCAGGCGGATCAGCCAGAGGATGTACAGGGCGAGGACGGCCAGCAAGAGCAGGCCCTCGGCCCTGCGCAGCACCCCGTCGCTGGCCATGAGGAACACACCGAAGGAGATGGCGAGCATCACCGGCACATCCAGGCGGACGATCTGTTGCGCCACGAACAGGGGGGCGATCAGGGCAGAGAGTCCCAGGATGACGAGGATGTTGAAGATATTGCTGCCGATGATATTGCCCAGGGCGATATCGGCCTGGCCGCTCAAGGCCGATTGCACGCTCACGGCCAGTTCGGGCGAGCTGGTGCCCATCGCCACCACCGTCAGCCCCACCACCAGGGAGGAAACGCCCAAGGCCCGCGCCAGCCGGGAGGCCCCGCGCACCAACGCTTCGGCCCCAGACACCAACAGTACAAGACCGAGCAAGAGGAAAAGGAGAGTGAGAAACATGGCGACTGCGAAAAAGAGGAGAGTGGGAGCGGTGCGAAGACAGTTGCTTTGTGTCTGGCGCGGCGAAAAGCGAAGGCGCTCCGTCCTGCGGAGTAAATGTGGGCCTGCTGCGTCTTCCCTCGGCGCTGCGACAGCCGCTGCCAAAGCGGTATCGGGCTAGTGTAGCAGCAATCGGGGATTTTTTAAAGATGGGCGTGAAAGCGCAACGCGGATCCCCCTTGACTTCCCCAAAATTCCTGCTACAATAACAAATGTACGTACATTCGCACAAATATAGCTTACCGTCCGCCTGTGCCGCCGCCGCTCGATCTTCACCCTCTCGATCATCGCTCGCCCGTCCCCCTCTATCACCAGCTCAAGGAGCAGTTGATTGCGGGGATGGAGCGGGGCGACTTGCCTGTGGGCGCCACCCTGCCGCCCGAGGTGGCATTGACACGCGTGCTGGGGGTGAGCCGGCAGACGGTGCGACGGGCCATGCAGGAACTGGCCTACGAAGGCTACATCCACCGCACGCCGGGCCGGGGCACCACGGTGCTGCGCACCAAACTCAGCCGGGGACTGACGCGGCTGACCAGTTTCACCGAGGATATGCGCCAGCGCCACCAGCAGGTCAGCAGCCAGATCCTGGCCTGCGAGACCCTGCCCGCGCCCTCCCACGCCGCCGAAAAACTGGGCATCCTCGCCGGGACGCCCGTCACCTTTCTGCACCGGCTGCGCTGCGCCGATGGGGTGCCGATCATCCTCAACCTCTCGTATGTGCATCTGCCCGATGGCGCGATCTTTTCCTGCGCCGATCTGGCAGAGCTTGGCTCTCTGTACGCGCTGCTGGAGCGTCAGAACATCACCATTCTGGAGGCTGACCGCACGATCGAAGCCATCGCCGCCAACGAAGAGCAGGCGCGGCTGCTGGCCACGCCCCTCGGCGCCCCCCTGCTGCGGGTGGAAGGGGTGGTCTACACCCTCGATCATCTTCCCATCGAATACCATCAAGTCGTCAGCGCCGGCGAACGCTACAAATACGCCATCCATGTCATCCGATAGGCCCCGCGCCCCAATGGGGGCGCCCTTTTCCTCTCTCTCTCTCGACTCGATGCAAGGAGCATCACCATGAACAACACACTTTGGAAGTTCCTCAGTCTGTTCATCATCCTGGCGATGGTGGGTGTGGCCGGGTGCGCGCCGCCGGCCCCTGCCCCCACCACCGCGCCCCCCGCAGCCGAACCCAGCCAACCCACGGGCCTGGCGGCCTGTCAGGGCCAGAATCTCGTCCTGGCCTCGATGACCGACCAGTATGTGGCCGCGTTCCGCGTGTTGGTGCCCCAGTTCAACCAGGCCTCCGGTGCCAACATCACGCTGGATGAGTTGGGCTATGTCGATCTGTACCAAAAACTGATTGCCGATTTCGTCGGCCACACCGGCAGCTACGACCTGATGACGGTGGATATCGTCTGGTCGGGCGAGTTCGGGGCCAATCAGTACACCAAGCTGCTGGATGCGTACATGGAACGGGACAAGGCGGAGTTGCAGCTTGACGACATCCTGCCCGTCTCCTGGACGCTGGGCGAATGGCAGGGCACACATCCGGCCTATCCCCTGGCCGGCTACGCCAATGTGCTGAATTACCGCCAGGATCTGCTGGCGGCAGCCGGGATCGAGCCGCCCACGACGCAGGAGGCGTTGCTGGACGCGGCGATCAAGCTGACCGACGCCGGCAACAACCTGTATGGCATCGCTCTGCTGGGGGCCAAAGGCCCGGCCGTGGCGCAGGATTACATGGCCTGGGTGCAGCAGCACGGCGGCCGCATCCTCGATGACGCGGGCAAACCGGTGATCAATTCGGCGGAGAACGTCGAGATCCTGGAATTCTTCGGCGAACTGTTCCAGTACGCGCCCCCCGGCGCCACCGATTACTGGTGGGATCAGCGGGAAACCGCGTTCCGCAGCGGCCAGGTGGCCATGATGGAAGGGTGGAGCATCGCCCGCGCCGGCTACGAAGACCCTGAGATCTCCAGCATCGTGGACAACGTGGACATCGCTGTCGCCCCGGTGGCGGCAGGGATGGAGCCGAAATATGGCTTTGGCGGCTGGGGCATCGGCGTCAACGCCGACTCGACGCCAGAAGAACAGGAATGCGCCTGGCAGTTCATCAAATGGCTCACCTCGCCGGAGATGCAGAAGGACTGGCTGAAGAATGATGGCGCGCCCATCCGCCGCAGCACCATGACCGATCCGGAACTGGTGGCGCTGTATCCCTGGCTGCCGATCTTGCTGGAGTCCTTCGAAAAGGGCGACGGCGACTATCGCCCCCGCATCCCGCAGTACAGCATCATCCAGGACGCGCTGGGCACGCACGTGAACGCCTTCTTGGTGGGGCAGGAGACCGCTCAGGAAGCCCTGGACGCGGCGCAGAAGCAGGTGGAGGAGAACTGGCAATAGCCGCGAGGCGCCCTTCTCCCTCATCCGCTGCATGATGGGGGCGCAGGGCCGCGCCGGGGGAGCTTCCCTGCGGCCAGGCCCTGCGCCCTCTCTGTACCAGCATGATCACCACCTCGAAGCAGACGCTTTCCCGCCGCCAGCGGTGGGTCGGGCAGATGCGCCGTTTCCTGCGCGGGGAAGGGGCGTACCTTGCCATGCTGGCGCCCCTGCTGGTTTTTGTGGCTTTCATCGCCCTCTATCCCCTTTTCTTCTCCTTTCGCATCAGCCTGTTCAAATACCGGCTGACCGATCCCAATCAGACGCAGACTTTTCTGGGCCTGGACAATTACAGCCGCGCGTTTGCCGATCCTGTGGTGTTGCAATCGCTGCGGGTGACGCTGACCTATGTGGCGGGCACGGTGTTCTTCGAGATCCTGCTGGGCCTGGCCCTGGCCCTGCTGCTCTCTTCGGAGATGCGGCTGATGCGCACGATCCGCGCCTCTCTGCTCATTCCCATGGCGCTGCCGCCGCTGGTGGTGGGATTGGTGTGGAAATCGCTGTACAACGCCGATTTTGGCGTTATCCCCTTCTATTTGAAGGAAGTGGGGGTGAATGTGGGCCGGGGGCCGCTGGCCGAGCTGAGTTGGGCCATGCCCGCGGTGATCTTGATCGACATCTGGCAGTGGACGCCCCTGCTGATGGTCATCTTCCTGGCCGGGCTGAAGAGCCTGCCGGTGGAGCCGTATGAGGCCGCGTATGTGGATGGGGCCACCCGTTGGCAAAATTTCCTTTTCATCACCCTGCCCCTGCTGCGGCCCACACTGCTGGTGGCGCTGCTGCTGCGCACCATGCAATCCTTCAAGGTGTTCGATACGATCTACGCCACCACGGCCGGCGGCCCCGGTTCTGTCACCACCGTGCTGAATTTCCACATCTACACCGTGGGCATGACCTTTTTCGATATGGGCTATGCCGCGGCCCTGGCCAATATCCTGCTGGTGGTGATCGCCATCCTCTCCATTCTGTACATCATGGTGCTGGAGCGCCAACAACTGTGAGCGCCATGCACAAGAAGAGCCGGTTCGAGCGCCTCCTCCTCACCGTTCTGGTCATTTTAACGGTGTTTTTCTTCATGGCGCCGATCTATTGGCTGCTGGTCACCGCCTTCAAATATGGCCGCGATGCCTTTGCCATTCCCCCCAGGTGGCTCTTTTTCGATTTCACCCTGCGCAACTTCCAGGAGGTGCTGTCGAACACCCAGACCGGGCGATTCCTGCTCAACAGCATCATCGTCAGCTTCGGCGCCACGGCCCTCTCGCTGCTGCTGGGCGTGCCCGCGGGCTATGCCATTGCCCGCTCCGGCTCGCGGCTGCTCAATCTCTCCTCCTACTTTTTCTTGTTGTTGCTGATGGTGCCACCGGTGGCAATGCTGATTCCCTTCTATCTGATCATGCGCGACCTGCATCTTTTGGGCAGCTACATCTCGCTGATCATCCTGGACACGGTCTTCGACGCCGCCTTTGTGGTGTGGATGATGCGCAGCTATTTCGCGGACGTGCCCAAGGAGATGGAGGAGGCTTCGTTGGTGGATGGCGCTTCGCATTTTGGCGCGTTCTGGCGCGTGGCCCTGCCCCTCTCGGTTCCCGGCATCGTGGCCGCGGCCATTTATGTCTTCATCTTCAGTTGGAACGATTTTCTCTTCGCCCTCATGCTCACCTCGCCCCGCACCAAGACGATCCCCCTCGGCATCCTGGCCTCGTTCAGCGCGGTGGGGGTGAACTGGGGCAAAATGGCGGCGATGAGTCTCTTCGCCATCCTCCCTGCCCTGATCATCTCTCTCTTCCTCAACCGCTATTTCATCCGGGGCATCACCATGGGCGCGACCAAGGGGTGAGGCGAATGCAAGCGGACGAGCGGATGATCGCTTTCTGCGGCGCGCAGATCATCGCCGGCGATGAGATGGCCGCGCTGACGGGCGCGTGTCTGACGGTGCGGGGCGAGCGCATCCTCGCCATCGGCGACGCCCTCCCCGGCGCCGACCGCATCGACCTGCCCGGCGCCCTCATCTGCCCGATGTTCGTGGACGCCCACACCCACCTGGGCGACGCCGGGGCCAAGGAGTTGGGCATCGGCCTGAGCCTGGAGCAGGCGGTGCATCCGCCCGACGGCCTCAAACACCGCTATCTGGCAAGCCTGGATGCCGAAACCCTGGTGCGCACCATGCGCTGCGGCTTGCTCGACATGCTGCACAGCGGGGTCATAGCCTGCGGCGATTTCCGCGAGCAGGGGCTGGCGGGCGTGCGCAGTCTGCGCCGGGCCGCGGCCGGTCTGCCGGTGCGGGTCGTCATCCTGGGCCGCATGGCGGAATTGGAGCAGGCCGATGCCGAAGCCATGGAGCGCGAGGCGGAGGCCATCCTGGCCGAGGCCGACGGCCTGGGCGTGCGCGATGTGGAAGCGTATCCCCCCGATCTGCTCAGTCGCCTGCGCCGGCGTTATCCCGGCAAGATCTTCGCGGTCCACGCCGCCGAAAGCAGCGCCGCCCAAGCGGACTCCCTGCACCGCACGGGCCGCACGCAGGTGGCCCGCGCCCTCGATTGGCAGCCCGACCTGCTGGTGCACCTCGTCCATGCCACGCCGGAGGATCTGCACGCCGTGGCCAGGGCCGGGGTGACCGCGGTCAGTTGTCCCCGTTGCAACGGCGTGCTGGGCAATGGTTTCCCCGACCTGGCGGCGTGGCGGGCTGCGGGCGTGCGCCTGGCTCTGGGCACCGACAATGTCATGTTCGTGGCCCCAGACATGCTGCGCGAGTTGGATTTCGCCTCGCGGCTGGGCCGCGGGCTGGCCGCGGACCCGCGCGCGCTCGACGCCCGCGAATTGCTGCAAGCCGCCACGCTGAACGGCGCCCGCGGCCTGAAATTGGACGCGGACCTGGGCAGTCTGGCCCCCGGCAAAGAGGCCAGCTTCCTTCTCTTCGACCTCGACCGCCCCCATCTGCGATACCAACACGACCCCATCAGCGCCATCGTCCACCGCGCCGGCCGCGCCGATATCGCTGCCATTTATGTGCGCGGGCAGCTTGTTGGGTATTAGATAGTGGGTATTGGGTATTCGTAAATCAAGTTCCAATATCAAATAACCAATATCAAATACCAAATAACCAATACCAAATACCAAATACCGAATACCGAATAACCAATACTCACTTATAAGGAATTCCTATGCTCCCTGAAACTATGCGCGCTATGTGGTGCGAACGGCCGCAAGAGGTAGAATTGCGGCGCCTTCCCCTGCCCATCCTCGGCGATGAAGATGTCCTCGTCGAAGTCGCCTACGCCGCCATCTGCCCCTGGGATGTGCGCGCCTTTTCCGGCCTCTCCTCCGTCCTCTTCCCCCGCCTGCTCGGCCACGAGATCGCGGGGCGGGTGGCGGCGGTGGGCAAAAATGTCAATCATCTCCAAATCGGCCAGGCGGTGACGCCGGACATGATCGTCAAATGCGGCACGTGCAAGGCCTGCCGGCGCGGGCGCAGCAACCGTTGCCAGCGCCCCACCTTCCAACAATTTGGCGGCGGCTATGCCGATTTCGTGCGCGTGCCCCAGAGCAACATCCATCCCATCCCGGACGGCGTCAGCCTCAAGGCCGCGGCGCTGATGGAGCCGCTGGCCTGCGTGCTGCGCGGGCAAGAGATGCTGAATCTCTACCCCGGCGAGGTGGAACTGGTGATCGGCCTCGGCCCCATCGGGGCGATGCACCTGCAAGTGGCGCGGGCCTTTGGCGCCCAGGTCATCGCCTCGGATCCTGTCGCCGCCCGGCTGGAGCAGGCCCGCGCCCTGGGCGCGACCTGGACGGTCAACCCGATGGAGACCGATCTGGCCGCGTTCATCCAGGATGTCACCGGCGGCTGGGGCGTGGATGCCATCGCCCTCACCGTCGGCTCGGCCCGCATGGTGGAGGAGGCGGCGCGCTATCTGGCGCCGGGCGGGCGACTGAATATCTTCGCCGGCATCTATCCCAAAGAGCAGGTGCATCTGGATCCGAACCAGATCCATTACGGCGAGTGGGTGATCACCGGCTCGGCCGATAGCACGCCCACGAATATGAGCCGCGCGCTCGATCTGATCGCCGCCGGCCAGGTGCAGACGGAGCGCCTGGTCAGCCACCTGCTGCCGCTGGAGGCGTTGGCCCAGGGGTTCGATCTGGTGAAGAACCGCGTGGGCCACAAGATCATGATCGAGGTCAACGGCGAGCGGTGATCGCAGCTGCTGGCGCTGGCGTTTGCAACACAAGGAGTCTGCAATGATCGGAAAAGAGAGACGCATGAGCCGCCTGTTCGTGGGCGAAAAGAAGCGCTGTCTGCTTTCGCCGCTGGATCATGGCGGCTGGCTGGGGCCGGTGAAGGGCCTCGACCGGCCGGCCGCCATCGTGCAGCAGGTGATTGCCGGCGGCGCCAACGCCATCCTGGCCTCGCCCGGCTTTTTCCGGGCCGCGGCCGCCGCCCTCACGCCTCATACCGGCCTGGTGTTGCGGGTCAGCCTCACCGCCGGCCTCAGCGCCCAGAGCACGCAAGAGACGCCGATCGCGCATGTGGATGCGGCGCTGCGCCTGGACGCGGACGCGGTGGCGGTTTCGGTTTTCTTTGGCCGCGCCGGCGATCTGGAGATCTACCGCTGGCTGGCCGGGTTGATCCAGGCCTGCGCGCCCTACGAGATGCCGGTCATCGCCGAGATGATGCCGCCCGATGACAGGCCCTTCGACCCGGCGGCGATTGCCCATGCCGCCCGCATCGGCATGGAGATCGGCGCGGATGTGATCAAGACCAACTATTGTGGGGATGTGGCGGCTTTTGCCGAGATCGTGCAGGCTGTGCCGGTTCCCATCATCATTGCCGGCGGGCCCAAGACCACAGCCGATGGGGCGACGCTGCAATTGGTGAAAGATGCGCTGCAGGCGGGCGCGGCCGGCGTGGCCATTGGCCGCCGGGTGTGGCAGGCCGCGGATCCGCAGGCGGTGACGCGGCAGATCCACGAGGTTTTGTTCGACGATTGACGATGGACGATGGATCACGCGTTGCCATCGTCTATCGTCTATCGTCCATCGTCTACCGTCTGTCCCGCCGTCCGGCGATGACTGCCCACAGGCCCAGGGCGGCAAAGCCAAAGACGCACAGCCAGGCGAAGGCGTCGCCGATGCGGGCGTAGAGTGTGGGCGCGCTCTGCCCGGCCACCGTCGCAGTGAGCAGCCAATCGCTGTCCGCGAAGTGGCTGGAGGCCGCCAGCACCCGGCCGTAGGGATCCGCGGCCAGCGACAGCCCCTTGTCGGCCTGGCGCAGGATGCTGACGCCGTTTTCGATCGCCCGGAACACCGCCATCTGGCCGTGCAGGGGGTCGATCTCACGCCAGTCGTTGGCGGGGATGAGCAGCAGCCCGGCGCCGGCCTGCCCCACCTGGCGCACGATCGCCGGGAAGTCGGCGTCCCAGCAGATCACGCCTGCCAGCCGGCCGTAGGGCGTGTCCACCATCTGCAGGACGCCATCGCCCTTGAGCGAACCCTCGAACATGTTGCCGCCGTATTTGACGTGATCGAGCACGATGGCGCCGCTGGGGTCGATGAGCAGCAGCCGGTTCTCAGGCGTGCGGCCGCCGCCGGGGAAGAGCTTGAAGAGGGGGGCGGCCAGGTAGATGCCTTCCTGCCGGGCCAGTTCTTGCGCGGCAGCGGTCAGCGCCTCCACATCTTCGGCCAGGCCGACGCCGGCGCCTTCGGGCCAGAGGATGATCCTGGCCCCGGCCTGCGCCTGCGCCCGCGTCTGATCGAGGTAACGCTGGTGGTTGGCGGTCGTGGTCGCCCGGAACGCGGCGGGGTCGCTGTCCAGCAGGGGCATCAGCTCGGCGAAACGCAGTTCCACCGCGGTGAACGCGGCCACAGGCGTGCGCTGATCGGGCTGCGGCGCGGCCAGCAGGCGCACGCTGCCATAGCCCAGCACCGCCAGCAGGAGGAGGGCGTAGACCAGGACGCCGCGGCGGATCGGCTGCCAGGCGAAGCCTTGCTCCCAGGCCCAGTTGACCACGCTGGCGAACCAGGAGATGAGGAAGGTGAGGCCCCACAGCCCGGTGAGGGAGACGAGTTGCATCAGCGGCAGCAGGCCGTATTGCGAATAGGCCTGGGCGCCGAAGCTGCCCATGGGGTTGGCGCTCAGGCTGAGGAATTCGATGGCGGTGGCGGCCAGGGGGAAGATCAGGGTGGCGTAGAAGGGCGTGCGGCCGGCGCGGGCCAGGCGTGGGGTCAGCAGCCGGTCAATCAGAAAGGGGAGGGCGCCGATGAAGGCGTTGATCGCCATGGTGACGATGAAGACCGGGGCAGGCGCGGCCAGCAGTCCGTACCAGGCGATGGAGATGACGGCCCATCCTGTCAGAAAGAGCAGCAAGAAGCCGGAGCGGGTGGGGCGGCCGCGCAGGAAGCGGAGGCTGAAAACCGCGGGCAGCCAGGCCAGCAGGGCCACAGTCCAGCGCCCGGTGGCGAGGAGGGTGAAAATGGCGGAGAGGAGCAGCCAGAGCCAGGGAAAGCGGTCGGGGGTGGTGATCAGGGAGCGCAGGCGGTGCATTGCAAACCTCGTGAGTGGTGAGCGGTGAAGGACGAATGCCACAGCCTAACGCGGTCCCGGTCATGTGCCCCAGTGCCGGAAGTCATGCGTTGGGTCACCTTGGATGGGCTTGCTCTAAGTGAGTTGCACGACCGCCTGCAGCGACTCGCTATTGCGCTGAATCGCTGGGCGGTCGTGCAACTCACTTAGTCGGGCGACCGCCTGCAGCGACTCGTTTTGCAAGTGAGTTGCACGACCGCCTGCAGCGACTCGTTTTGCAAGTGAGTTGCACGACCGCCTGCAGCGACTCGCTATTGCGCTGAATCGTTGGGCGGTCGTGCAACTCACTTAG
>JABWBG010000385.1 GCA_013360575.1 Caldilineales bacterium | reverse complement strand
TGGCCGCGCGGTTTCTGGCCGCTGCGGGCCTGCAACCGGCCCAGGCCCAGCGCCGGCAGAGAGACGAAATCAAAGCGCAGTCCGCGCCGCCGCCCGCGTTGGCCTTTGCGCGGGGCCGGCGCGGCGATGCGGTGGGGCGTGCTGCGGTAGTAGCGGGGCATGGTGCGTGTGGGGGGGGACGATAGACGATGGACGGCGGACGATGGCGAACGCGATCTATCGTCTATCGTCTATCGTCCATCGTCCTTCGTCAAGTGCGCGGATGGAACGCGCAAAACAGTCTGATTCCGCATGCGGTCGGCGTGGCGCTCTTGCGCCAGAGCGATCAGGCGGTCGAGCAGGTCGGTGTAGGGGAGGCCGCTGGCCGCCCACAGTTTCGGATACATGCTGATGCTGGTGAAGCCGGGCAGGGTGTTGATCTCGTTCAAAAACAACTCGCCGCTGGCATCGTTCAGCAGAAAATCGACGCGGGCCAGCCCGCTGCCATCCACGGCGCGGAAGGCTTGCACAGCCATTGCCTGCACCTGGGTGGTCAGGGCGGGGCTGATCGGCGCGGGGATGCGTTCGCGGCTGGCGCCATCCACATATTTGGCGGCGTAGTCGTAGAATTCATTGCTGGGGAGGATCTCCCCCGGCAGGGAGGCGATGGGGTCATCGTTGCCCAGGATCGAGACTTCGATCTCGCGGGCGTGGGGCACGGCCTGCTCCACCACGATCTTGCGGTCGTAGGCCGCGGCTTCGGTCAGCCCCGCGGCCAACTCAGCGCGGTTGCGGGCCTTGCTGATGCCCACGCTGGAGCCGAGATTGGCCGGCTTGGTGAACATGGGGTAGGGCAGGGCCGCTTGCAACTGATCCAGGATGGCCGCGGGATCGGCCTCCCAATCAGCGCGCCACACCAGTCGCCAGGGCGTTTGCGGCAGCCCGTGCGCGGCGAAAACCTGTTTGCACACCGCCTTGTCCATGGCCAGGGCCGAGCTGAGCGTGCCGCAGCCAACGTAGGGAATCCCGGCCAGGTCGAGGAAGCCTTGCAGCGTGCCATCCTCGCCATAGGTGCCGTGCAGCACCGGCAGGATCACGTCGATCCCGGCCAGGTCGGCGGGTTGCGGCCACAGCGCCGCGTCCGCGGGCGCGCTGTCGCCGCAGATCAGCCGTTCCAGTGGATCCTCGGCCAACAGCCAGCGGCCCTGGCGGTCGATGCCGATGGGCCGGATGTCGTAGCGCTCGCCATCCAGCGCCCGCAGCACCGACTGCACGCTCATCAGGCTGACGTCGTGCTCGCCAGAGCGGCCGCCAAAAAGGACGCCGATGCAGAGTTTGCGAGACATGAAGTGGATCAAGGGGAGGGGGTGGGGAACCACAGGGTCGGGCCGGCGCTCCAATCGCCCAGGAATTGAATCTCCGGTTCCAGCAGCAGGGCGTAACGCTGATAGATGGTGCGGCGAATGTGGTTGATTAAGTGTACCACGTCCGCCGCAGTTGCGCGATCTGCGTTGATGATGAAATTGGCGTGCCGGTTGCTGACGCTGGCCCCGCCGTAGCAAGCGCCTTTGAGGCCGGCGGCTTCGATCAGGCGGCCGGCGAAATCGCCGGGCGGGTTTTTGAAGATGGAGCCGGCGCTCTTCTCCACCGGCTGCGTGCGGCGGCGGTGGGCGATGTAGGCGGCGGCGCGGGCCGGCTCGCTGCCATCCTCATCCCGCTGCAGGTGAAAGGTGGCGGCCAGCACCACCGGGCCAAGCCCGGGCCGGGCCACCTGCTCCTTGAACCGGCTGCGGCGGTAGGCGAAATCGAGCTCTGCTGCGGGCAGGGTCTGGATCTGGCCTTCTTGCCACACCTCCACGCTGTGCAGCGAGTCGGCGATGCTGCCGCCATGCGCGCCGGCGTTGCCGATGATCGCTCCGCCCACCGCGCCGGGCACGCTCACCGCCCAGGCCAGGCCGGTCAGCCCTCGTTTGATGGCGCTGCGGGCGAATCCGGCCAGGGGGGCGCCGCTCTGCACGCGCACGGC
>JABWBG010000384.1 GCA_013360575.1 Caldilineales bacterium | reverse complement strand
GATGGCTTCGCGGTGGCGGGCAGCATCGCCGGGCAAGTGACCTGGGATGGCGACGACGGCTTCCCCTTCGTGGTCTGGAACGATCTGGCCGTCAACCAGGGGGCGAAGCTGACCCTGACGCCGGGCACGGTGATGAAGTTCAACGATTACTATGACACGCTGTGGGTGAACGGCGCGCTGATCGCCGCCGGCGAGCAAGCGCGGCCGATCACCTTCACCTCGATCAAGGATGACACGGCCGGCGGGGACACGAACGGGGATGGGAACGCCTCGCAGCCGGCAGGGAACGATTGGGACAGCCTGCGCTTCGGCAACACCAGCACGGGCAGCGTGCTCGATCACGCCATCATCCGCTACGGCGGTGGGGACTGGTACGAGAGCCTGTACGTGGCCACACGGGACATCAGCATCACCCATACCACCATCGCCAACAGCGGCCAGGAGGGCATCCGCTTCGACAACGTGCTGCCCGCGGTTTTCACCGATAACACCTTCACCGCCAACGCCGGGCTGCCCGTGTGGGCGCCGCTGAAGATGGCTTCGCGGTGGCGGGCAGCATCGCCGGGCAAGTGACCTGGGATGGCGACGACGGCTTCCCCTTCGTGGTCTGGAACGATCTGGCCGTCAACCAGAATGCAAAGCTGACCCTGACGCCGGGTTCGGTGATGAAATTCAACGATTACTATGACACGCTGTGGGTGAACGGCGCGCTGGTCGCCGAGGGTGAGCAAGCGCGGCCGATCACCTTCACCTCGATCAAGGATGACGCGGCCGGCGGGGACACGAACGGCGATGGGGGGGCATCGCAGCCGGCGGGGAACGATTGGGACAGCCTGCGCTTCGGCAACACCAGCGCCGGCAGTGTGCTGGATCATGCCATCGTGCGCTATGGCGGCGGGGACTGGTACGAGAGCGTCTATCTCGCCACCGCCGCCATCACCCTCACCCACAGCAGCATCGCCCATTCCGGGCAGAGTGGACTGCGCATCAGCGACGTGTCGCCCGCGCTGGATAGCAACACCTTCCGCGACAATCTCACCGGGGTGTGGGTAGAGGGCAACGCCGCGCCGGTGCTGCGCCAGAATAGTTTCGTGGGCAACCGCGAATATGGCCTGCGCAACCAGGGCAGCCAGACGATCGACGCCGAGGACAACTGGTGGGGCAGCGTCAAAGGCCCGTATGACCCCAGCAACGAGAGCGGCGGCCTCTACAATCCGGATGGCGATGGCGACCGCGTCAGCGACCGCGTGGATTATCAGCCCTGGCTGGCCTTCACCGGCCTGCTCTACGGCATCACCGTGGCCACAGGCAGCAATCCTGTGCAGTCGCTGGCCTTCGCCTACGACGAACTCAACCGCGTGACCGAACTCAGCGCCAGCGGCCCCGTGCAGACGAGCTATCGCTACACCTACGACGCGGCCGGCCGCCTCACCGCCATCGGCCCCGCCCCCGGCCAGCCCGGCCTGCGCGCTGTGATGGAGTACGACGCCAACAACCGCCTCACGCGCCTGATCAACCGCAACCCCTCCGGCAGCGTCACCTTCGACGACATCCGCGCCGCCTACGACAAGGTGGGCAATGTGCTCAGCGATCAGGATGCGAACGGCGCCACGACCTACACCTACGACGCCGCCTATCAACTCACCGGCGTCAGCGGGCCGGGCCTGAACCAGACCTACGCGTACGACGCGGCCGGCAACCGCACCAGCAAGGGCGGCGTGACCTACACCTACGACGCCGCCAACCAACTCCTTTCATCCAGCGACGGCTGGAGCTTCAGCTACGACGCCAACGGCAACCTGCGCACGCGCGCCAAATCGGGCCAGACCACAACCTACACGTGGGATGTGCGCGACCGTCTCACCCGCATCGACTACCCGGACGGCAGCTTCAGCGCCTTCGCCTACGACGCCCAGGGCCGGCGCATCAGCCGTCGCGACCGCCAGGGAACGACCACCTATTTCATCTACGAGGGCTGGAATCTGGTGCAGGAGGCGGCAAGTGACGGCGCGGTGCTGGCCAATTACATCTACGACGGCCTCGACCATCCGCTGGCCATGAACCGGGGCGGGGCGACCTATTACTATCGCTACGACCGCCAGGGCAATGTGACCGGGCTGACGAACGGGGCCGGGGTGTTGGTAGCCAGCTATCGCTACGACCCCTGGGGCAACCTGATCGCGACCGGCGGCAGCAACCCCAACCTGACCAACCCCTTCCGCTTTGCCGGCCGCGAGTGGGACGCGGACAGCGGCCTCTATTACCTGCGCGCCCGCTACTACGATCCCGACCTGGGTCGCTTCCTCAGCCGCGACCCCCTGCACCTGACCATGCCGGGCGCCAATCACTATCTCTACGCCGCCAACAACCCCGCCAACGCCGGCGACCCCATGGGGCTGGATGTGGCCAACCGCCGCTGGTGGCAGACGGTGGGCGGGGTGGTGATTGGCGTGGGCGCCGGCGTCATCTTCATCGCCACGGCGCCGGTCTCTGCCCCCCTGGCCGCGGCCGTGGGCGCGACAGCGGTGGGCGCGGCCG
>JABWBG010000112.1 GCA_013360575.1 Caldilineales bacterium | reverse complement strand
GCGGCGGCCGCCGCATCGTCGCCGGTGAGCATGACCAGGCGGGGCACGCCCAGCCGCCGGAGTTCGGCGAGGATGGCGGGGCTGTCGGCCCGCACCGCGCCGGCCACGGTGAGATAGCCGAGATAGCGATCGTCGGCGCTGACCAGCATGGCGGTTTGGCCGGCGGCGGCGGCAGCGGCAATGTCGCGACAATGTGCGTCGTGAATGAGGTTGTTGTCGAAAAAGCTGTGGCTGCCGATGAACACATCCCGGCCATTCACGCGGCCGCGCACGCCCTGGCCGGCCAGCGCCGTCACCCCTTCCGAAGCGGGGTATCTGTGGGCTGAGCCGCGCTGCTCCCAGCCGGCGACGATGGCGCGGGCCAGTGGGTGCTCGCTGCGGCGCTCCACCGCGGCAGCCAGGGCCAGCAGATCGTCGCACTGCGGGCAGGAAGCGGCGGATTCCTCTTGGCAAGTGGCCGCGCGCACGCTGACCAGCGCCGGCTGGCCGCTGGTGAGTGTGCCGGTTTTGTCGAAGGCGATGGCCCGGATCTGGCTGAGGGCTTCGAGGTAGGCGCCGCCTTTGATCAGCACGCCGTGGCGGGCGGCGTTGCTGATGGCCGAGATCAGGCTGACGGGGGTGCTGATCACCAAGGCGCAGGGGCAGGCGACGACGAGCAGGGCCAACGCCCGGTAGAGCCAGCCCTGATGGTCGGGCGTGGCCCAAAAAGGTTGGGCAAAGAAAAGGGGCGGGATGGCAGCGACGAGGGCGGCCAATGCCACCACCGCCGGGGTGTAAAGGGCGGCGAAGCGATCCACAAAGCGTTGGGCGGGGGCGCGCTGCGCCTGCGCCTCCTCCACCAGCCGGATCATGCGGGCGATGGTGTTGTCGGCAGCCAGCCGCGTGACGGCGATCTCGAGTACGCCCTCGCCGTTGATGCTGCCGGCGAAGACCTCAGCGCCGGCGATTTTGTCGACCGGCAGGCTTTCGCCGGTGATCGGGGCCTGATTTACCCCCGACTGACCGGCCAGCACCCGGCCATCCATGGGAATGCGTTCGCCCGGCTTGACGATGATCCTGTCTGTGACCTGCAAACTGGACACGGGCACCCGTTTCTCCTCCAGCCCGCAGAAGGGGCAAGGCCCGCCGCTGTAGCCATCCTGGCCGAGATGCTCGCGGCAGTCGAGGCAGGGAGCGAGTACGGTGGCCGCGGCGGGGGCGAGTTGCATCAGGCTGCGGATCGAGTCGCGGGCCTGGGCGGCGGTGTAGCCTTCCAGCGCCTCGCCGATGGCGAAGAGCACGATTACCAGCCCCGCCTCGGTGTAGGCGCCGATCGCCACCGCGCCGGCGGCGGCGATGGTCATGAGCACGTTGATGTTGATCTCGCGGTTGATGCGCAGCGAGCGCCAGGCGCTGCGGGCGATGGGAAATCCGGCCGTCAGCCACGCCCCCACCGCCATCACATCGAACAGCGGCTGTTCGAGGCCGAGCATGGGCAGGAATTCGTTGAAAATCAGGCCCGGCAGGATCAGCAGCGCCCCGATCAGGGCGAGGGTGGTGTCGCGGCGGGCCAACAGATAGTGCAGGAATCCTCGCAGGCCCCGATGCTTGGCCCCGCTTTCCGGCTGCCCGACCGGCCCTGTGGCTGCCTCGTCCGCCACGTCGTAGCCCAGTTCGCGCACGCGGGCGACGATGGCGGCGGCGGCGACCTCGCCGCTGACCTTGAGCGTGCCCAGCGAAAAATTGAGCATCGCTTCATCCACGCCGGCCAGCCGTTGCACGCCGCGCTCGATGCTGCGGGCGCAGTCGGCGCAGTCCATGCCGGTGATGCGGAAGATTTGGGCGGCGGGCGGCGGGGCGGGGTTCATGGCAGGGGGAGAGGGGGAGAGGGGGAGGCGGGGACGAGACGAAATGGTGACTATCGACTATCGACTACCAAATATCGTCCCTCGTCAATCGTCCAAGAGAGAAATAGGCGGGGGATGGCAGGTGCTGCACAGGCTGAGTTGTACGGTGAAGCTGTGCCCGGTCACGGCCTGGCCGCTGACCGCGGATTCGGCGTCGCTGCGGCCAGGCGCGGAACGGTGACAGTCGACGCACTGCACATCCGCGGCCAGGTGGGCGGCGTGGATCTCGTCGCCGGTGCGATCGACATGACAGCCGGCGCAGAGGGCGTTGGTGGCCACGGCCGCCCGCGTCTTCTGCGAGTGCACCTCGTGGCATTGGATGCAGTTGACGCCGACCTGTCCGTGACGGCTGATCCGCCATTCGGCCAGGGTGCTGCGATGACAGGCCCCGCAGAGGGTCTCATCCCCGGCGATCATCATCGTTTGATTGGGATGGGCGCTGCGGTAGGGGCCGTGGCAGGCCTCGCAACTGACCCCTGCCAACACGAATTGGCCGGTGGTGGTGTCGTAGCCGGTGGTGTGGCAGGACAGGCACTCCCCTGGCTGCTCGGCCTGCTGCAGATAGACCTGGAAAATTGGGTCGAAGGAGGCGTTGGCGTGGGTGGTGCCTGTCCAGGCGTCGAACTGCTGGGGGTGGCACTCGCGGCAGCGCATGGGGCTTTGGTAGCCGCCGAAGAGGGAAAAGAAGCCATCATCCTCCCCGCCGCTCAGGCCCGCGCCCGGCCTCGCCGCCAGCAGGGTCAGGGACAGGCTGACGAGCAAGATGAGCAGGCCGGCGCCCACGGCCAGCCAGGCGTTGTAGCGCACAGCAGCGCCCAACCTCAGGGCAGACATATCGCCTCCCGGTACAGACGCGGCTTATCCTCCCCGGCGGCGGGGGCCGGCCAGGAAGGATAAGCGCCACAAGAGGAGGAGGAAGCAGGCGTGTTCAAGTCATTGGAAAAGCTCGGCGCCCTGCGCCGGCGCGACCGCGCTGGTGAAGAGCACGCAGTGCACACAAGCTTCTGGTATTTTACCTTCCATTTCCCGTCTTGCCAACCAGCAGGGCATCTCTGGATGCAGGGCGGCGGGGCAGTTTTGGCGTTGCTGCGGTTCGCAGTCACGCAGATCCCAGCAGGGTTGGTGGAAGTGATCGGCGCCGGCTGCGGCCAGGGGCGCGGGCAGGCCCCTGTTGGCGGTGGGGAGTGAGAGATCCAGGTGCGGGGCGGGCCGGGGCTGGGGCCGCGTAGCCTCTTGCCGCGCCTCCCTCTCCCAGCGGGCGTCGAGCCGGCGCAAGAAGTAGCCGACGCCGAAGGTGATCAGCAAGGGGATGCCGATGCGGAGGAGGAAGAAACCAAGGATGGTGAGGAAGTCTAGCAGTCTCATGTGCGCACCGCCTGGATGTGTGGCGGCCAAATCAATGGCCGAATTCCTTTTCGGCCCGGCTATCGAAGATCACCAGCAAGCGCATGCCGACATACCAGGCCAGGGCCGCGGCGGAGAGGATGCCGAAGGTCGAGAGCCATTCCAGCAGGTGCGGCGTGTAGAGGGCGTCGCCGGGCAGGTTGACCTGGGCGAAGAGGGTGGCATTGAAACGATTGAGACCGATGGCAAAAACCACCACCAGCAGGGGCGCGACCCACCACATCAGCGGTTTGCGGCGCAGGCTGGGCAGCCCCAACAGCAGGGCCGGCAACAGCACGCCCGGCAGCAGCTCGGCCCACATCAACCAGCTTGGGCGGTCGAAGGCGAACAGGGCCGCGACTTTGCCGGCGATGAGGATATCGGCCAGCTTGAGCAGCAGGTAGAAGAGGGCCACGCCCGCCACACCTTTGCCCAGGCCGGTGAGCACAGACGTTTCCAGCGGTTTGCGGCGGATGCGGACGGCCACCTGGTAGACCAACATGGCCACCGACAACCCGGCCAATACCGAGGACACGAAGAAGAGCAGCGGCAGCAGCGGCGTGTACCACAGGGCATGCAGGCGGTGGGGCATGTTCAGGTAGAGGGTGCCCAGCGTGGACTGGTGCAGCGAAGAGAGGGTGACGCCGACGATGGTGACGGGGGTAATCAGCCGGAAGAACCAGGCCAACGGCTTGCGCCAGCCCAGCCGCTCGCTGAGATAGGGGCTGACCTCGATGGCCAGCACGGTGGTGTAGAGCAGCACGCACCAACTGATCTCGAACAGGGGGGAATGGACGTTCCAGAAGAGGATGAAGTGGTAGAAACGATCCGGCCGGCCCAGGTCGAGCACGAGCAGCAGCAACACGGCCACATAGCCCAGCAGCCCGAAGAGGATGGCGGGGCGCAGCGCCGGCTTGAATTGCTCGAGATGGAGGACGTGCACCACGGCCGCCATGGTGAAACCGACGCCGGAGAGGGCGATGAGCAGGAAATCGAACCCGATCCAGATGCCCCAGGAGTAGACATCGGACAGGGCGGTGGTGCTGCCCAGGCCCAGGAAGAGGCGACCCACGCCGGCAATCCCCCCGACCAGGGTCAGGATGGCCAGCAGGCTGACGATCACGCTCTCGCGGTTGAAGGTGGGCAGGGCGAAGGGCGTTTGGCGCAGGGTTGGCGTTTGCGAAGTCATGATGCATCCTCCTGGTCAACGTGGTCGGCGGCCTCGTGTCCTTTATCTTTGCGGGCAAAGTGCAGGCCGGTTGCAGCCGCGGCCACCGTCAGCGCCACCACCGGCGTCTTGGTCATCATCCCTTCGGCGTAGTGCGGTACAGACTGGTCGCTGAGGGTGGGCAGGCCCAAATCGGCAAAGGGCACATCGGATAGATAGAGCACCGAGGTTCCCCCTGCTTCGTATTCGCCGTAGACTTTGTGGACGTAGCGATCCGGGTCGAAGTTGATGCGGGCGTGGGCCTGCATCAACAGGTCTTTTCGACGCCCGAACTGGATGGCGCCGGTGGGGCAGGCCTCCACACAGGCGGGCTGCTCGCCCGCTTGCAAGCGCTCGAAGCACATCTCGCATTTGTGGATCAGGCCGAGGGGATTGTTCCATTCGTACGCGGGCACGCCGAAGGGGCAGGCATATTGGCAGTAGCGGCAGCCGATGCACTTGTCGCTGTCGTAGACCACGGGGCCTTCGGCGGTTTTGCGCAGCGCGCCCACGGTGCAGGCGGAGACGCAGCCGGGATGCAGGCAGTGCATGCACTGCCGCTTGACGTAGCGCGTCTGCTCTGCGCTGTCCGGCGCGGCTGCCTCGCATTCGTTGATGTAGGAATAGGATTTGCAATCGAGACAGGTGGGCGGGTCTTGCGAGAGGGGCAGGTCGTTGGCTTTCTTGCAGGCCAGGGCGCAGGAGTTGCAGCCGTGGCAGCGGGTGATGTCGATGAGCATACCAAAGGCGTCGTCATCGACCGCCCCGCTGCTGGCCGCGGCCGGCGTCGTTGCGGTCAGGCCCCACAGAGCCAGGGCAGCGACGCCCGAACCTTTGAGAAAATTGCGACGGGTCACCGTCTGAGTGGGCTGCGTGGTCATGAGTGTTCCTCCCGGCGGCGGTTGATGTAACCGAGGGCCAGCATGAAGATGAGGCCGAACATGAGACCGACGCCCAAGCCGGCGCCGAGCATGACCACGGTCAGCGCCTCTAGCGATGTCTCTTTTTCTTGCGCCTCTTGCAATTGCGTGGTAGCCACGCGCACGTCCTCGCGCAGCGAGGCAGTCTGTGCTTTGGCTGTGGTCATTCCCCCCATCGCGGCCACGGGATCGTGCAGAGACGCGCCATGGCAGGTGATGCACAATTGCGGGGAAACGGCAGTGAAATCGTGAGCGGCGTGGCCGGGCACCGTATCGACCGCGCGGGAAACGTGGCACTCCACGCAGGTGACCCCGGCGGCGCTATGGGCGGTGGCCTCGTATTGCTGATCGAAGCTGTTGGCATGACAGGACACGCACAGGCGCTCACTGGCCAGGCGGGTAGTCTGCGCATGCGAGACGTGGCAGTTGATGCAATTGACGCCCACTTGAGCGTGCATGCTCTGCTGCCATTCGGTATGGGTGTCGGGATGGCACTCCTGGCAACGCGCCACATCTGCCGATAGCAGCATCAACTCTGAGGCGGGATGCTCCTCGACATAGGGGCCGTGGCAAGCGACGCAGTCGACGTTGCTGGCAGCGTGCGGAGAGGCCTGCCAGTGGCTGGTCTCGGCCCAATGACAACTGGCGCAGGCGTCGGTCCCGTCCCCCGCCTGGGGCAGCGGGGCGGCAAACGCCTGCGCAATCAGGATCAGAGAGAGTAGAAAAGCCAGCCCGCTGGCCAGAGCCAGGGTACGGCGCACTCTGCGGCGGCTGGTGGAAAGGGTCAACATCGTGACCTCCTCATTGATAGATGCGATGTCGGTCGGGAAAGATCAGGACAGTGAGAGATCCACGCGCTGCATGAAGGTTCCCAGCAGCAACATCAGCAGCACAGGCACGCCCAGGCGCAACACGCCGTAGGAAAGGATCATCACAGCACTGGAGAGGGTGAAAGTATCCATGAGAACCTCCTCAAATTGGAGAAAAGCACCCCTGGATGGGGTGGGGTAAAGGTCGGTAACTGTCTGTAGTTTGACAGATCGGGCGGCTGCGGACATCGGGGGTGCGCCCCATTTCCCCCTCCCATCTTGCCATGGGGGGTTCGCCCCAGGCCTGCGCCGGTCGTGGGGCAAAATACCCATGCAGCCGCGGAAGCGCCGGCCTCCGGCCCCGCGTCTACAAAAGAATTGGCAGTTTCTAAAAAAGAATTTGCATTTTTCTGGCGCTCGCGCCTAGAATCGGGTGCGTATGGCCCTGTACGTCCGTCCCCTCACCGCGCAGGAGCGCCCGCTGCTGCAAAGCCTGGCCAATGGCGCCGATCTCATCCGTGCCCGCTGGGCGCGGATTGTGCTGCTCTCGGCCAGCGGCATGGGTGTGCCGGCCATCGCCGACACGCTCGACCTCTCGGCGGCGACGGTGCGGGCACGCATCAAAGATTTCAACGCCCGCGGCCTGGAGGCGCTGGAACGCACCCCGGCCTCGGGCCGGCCCGAAACCCTCACCCCCTCGCTGGGCGATCAGATCGCGGCGCTGATGCGCGAGCGCCTGCCCCGCGATTTCGGTTGGAGCGACACTGGCTGGACTCTGGATCTGCTGGTGAAGGTGGCGACGCTGGAAGGGTGGGTGGAAAGCATCAGCCGCGAGGGCATCCGCCTGGCCCTGCGCAAAAGCCAGCATTCCTACCGTTGGTTGAAGTCCTGGACGCAAGTTGATGATTGAACAGCGTTTGATATTCGATATTTGGTATTTGATATTCGATATTTGGTATTCGACGATCATTGACCATTGACCATTGACCATTGACCATTGACCATTGACCATTGACCATTGACCATTGACCATTGACCATTGACCATTGACCATTGACCATTGACCATTAACCATTAACCATTGACTCCCTCAATTCTCAAGGAACCTATTATGTTACACATCTCTTCGCCCGTGCGCGACGGGTTGCAATGGAAGATCGACGAAATGGTGCAGCGCATCGAATGGAGCAAAACCCTCGATGCCTACTATTATCAGCAGGCTATCGACACCATCGATGGCGCCTGGGTAGAAACCGACGGCAAACGCAAGTTGATGTTCGCCACCTACAGCTATCTGGGCCTGTTGCAACATCCCGACATCGCCCAGGCCGCGAAGGAGGCGATCGATCGCTATGGCGTGGGCACGCACGGGGTGCGCCTGCTGGGCGGCACCCTCGACCTGCACATCGCCCTGGAAGAGACCATCGCCCGCTTCCATGGCCGCAGCGCTGCCATCGTCTATTCCTCCGGCTATGTCACCAATCTGGCCACCATCTCCACCCTGGTGGGGCGGGGCGATTGGGTGATCTCGGACAAGTGGAACCACGCCAGCATCGTCGATGGCTGCCAATTGGCCAGGGGCGAGTTCGTGCGCTTCCGTCACAATGATATGGCCGACCTGGAACGGCGGCTGCAACAGGCGCCCGCCGAGTGCGGCAAGCTGGTGGTGGCCGACGCCGTGTTCAGCATGGATGGCGACATCTTCCCCCTGCCCGAGGCGGTGGAGATCTGCCGGCGCTACGGCGCCCGGCTGATGGTGGATGAAGCGCACAGCCTGGGCGTGCTGGGCGCCACCGGCCATGGCATCGAAGAATACTATGGCATGCCCGGCAGCATCGACATCAAAATGGGCACGCTCAGCAAAACGATCCCCGGCATCGGCGGCTACATCGCCGGCGATCTGGATCTGATCACCTTCCTCAAGCACTCGGCCCGCGGGTTCGTCTTCTCGGCGGCGCTGCCCCCGGCGGTGGCCGCGGCCTGTCAGGCCGCGTTCGACGTGTTGGAGCGGGAGGGCGTGGCGCGCAACCGCATCCTCCGCCGCAATGTCGATCATTTCCTGGGCGGTCTGAAGGCGCTCGGCTTCGATACCGGGGTCAGCGTCACGCCCATCGTGCCGATCATGACCGGAGATGAGGAGCGGGCCATCCTCATGACCAAGGCCTGCCAGGACAATGGCGTGTTCGTGTTGCCGGTGCTGCCCCCGGCCGTGCCGCATGGCGCCAGCCGGCTGCGGGCCAATGTCACCGCCGCCCACACCCTCGCCGATATCGACTTTGCCCTGGAGGTGTTCGCGGCGGCGGGGCGAGCAGTGGGTGTGATCGGTTGACCGGCCCTCCCTGCCCGTGCTATGCTGGCGCCCATCTTCCCCCTCGTCTCCATTCCCCCCTGCCCTCCTCACCCTCGTGCCCCTACCCACCCTCACCCTGCAAACCACGCCGGCCGAGCTGTATGTGGCCCGGTACTTTGCCCTACCCTACCCCTTCCTCACCCCCGCCCAGGAATTCGTCTGCGATGTCGGCATCACCGCCAATTGCACCGCCCTGATCGATGACTGCGTGTGGCGGGTCTTCACCGATCAAGATGACCTCTTCTCGGTGCGGCAATACATCGGGCAAGATCTGATGACCCTGACGCAGGGCGAGTTGGGCGTGGTGCCCGGCCTGGGCCTGGCCCTGCGCCGCTGCTACTTCCTGGAGCCGACCGTCCTGCCCCTGAAACGGCTGCGCGTCAGCGTCCACGCCCACGAACATGACAGCGGCCAGCCCTTTTCCGCCCAGATCGACATCCCCCTGCGCTATTTCGATCAGCACACCCGCCTGCATCTGCCCTTTGCCGATGGCGCCTGGTACGCCATCATGGGCAACGACTGGAGCGATCTGCACAAGGCCGAGCCGATCAGCCAGGCCTTTGCCTACGACTTCGTGCGGCTGGGCGCGGATGGGCGCATCTTCGCCCACGACGGCATGGACAACGCCGACCACTACGCCTGGGATCAGCCGGTGCTGGCCCCGGCGCCGGGCAAAGTCCTGGCCGTCACGTCCGATCTCCCTGACGCGCAGCCCGGCCAGCCGCCCGACATCTCCCTGTTGCAACGCGACCGCCGCCTGGTCACCGGCAACAGCGTGGTCATCGGCCATGGCCGGGGGGAATGCAGCTATTTTGGCCACCTGCGCCAAGGCTCGGTGACTGTGGCCGTGGGGGAGTTCGTCAAACGGGGCCAGATCATCGCCCGCGTGGGCAACAGCGGCATCAGCCAGGGCCCGCACCTGCACTATCACCTGCAAACCGGGCCTCATCTCTTTGTGGATCACGGCCTGCCGGTGCAGTTCAGCAACTTCATCATCACCGGGGGGCATGTGGAACAAAGCCCCATCCCCTCGCGCGCCATCGTCAGCCCCGCCTGACCCACTCGTCTGGAGTCTCCTCATGTCTGCAAACGCCCCCGAAAACGTCCATTTCAAACTGACCGACGACTTGTGGGAAGCGATGGCCCCGCTGGAAGGCGCGGCCGTAACTTCGCTGGTGATCTGGGATAGCTCGCTGGTGGATGAAAGCCTGGAAGGCCCGATCACCGACGAAACCCGGGTCTACGTCGATTTCGAATTGTATCTGGAGGACCACATCCTGCTGGAACTGTATGGGGCCGCGGTGCTGCCCGACGAGAACAGCGAAGCGCTGGTGGGGCTGGACGCCATCGGCGAGGCCCTCAGCGCCCTGGCCGCTGAGGGCGCGGTCATCCAAGAGATCTGCGCGGATCAGGAGGAGGGAATGGTGCTGGTGTTGACCAGCGAGAGCGGCGCCTCCTTGTTCGTGGCCGTCACTGCCTGGCTGCAGACCACCTGGGACACGCTGCCTGAAGACGAACTCTAGACGCAGGAACACAATCGCACAGGGCGAGACGCCAAAGGCCTGCCATGGATCGCAGCCTCAGCGCGCTTCCCGCCTGCGTGTTGTACACCGATCAACAACTATCGCCCCACGCTCATCCAACTTTTCCCTCCCATCCTCTCACATCACTTGCTTCGGAGAAAAAATGCCTGAACATGATCCCGCCCTGATCGAACAGGTGCAGGCCACAATCGCCCAGGAAAACGTGGAATTCATCAATCTGACCTTTACCGACCTGGCCGGCATGGTCAAAAACATCACCCTGCCCATCGATCATTGGGAAAACGCCGTCAAGAATGGCATCTGGTTCGACGGCTCCTCCGTCGAAGGATTCGCCCGCATCGCCGAATCGGACATGCGCCTCTTCCCCGACCTCAGCACCTTCAAGGTGATCCCCTGGGAGGCGGACCGGCTGGTGACGGCGCGGGTGATCTGCGATGTACATACCACCGAGGGCGACCCCTTTGCCGGCGACCCCCGTTACGTGCTCAAACGAGCGGTAGCCGAGGCGAACCGACTGGGGTTCGGCTACAACACCGGCCCGGAGTTGGAGTTCTTCCTGTTCAAACAGCATGAGGACGGCGGCCTGCTGCCCCTGACCCCGCACGACGCCGCCGGATATTTCGATGTCACCACCGATCTGGCCCACCAGGTGCGCCGCACCATGGTCAAAAACTTGCAGGCGCTGGGCATCAATGTCGAGGCTGCGCATCATGAGGTGGCGATCGGCCAGCATGAGATCGATTTCCGCTTCGATGACGCGGTGCGCACCGCGGACAGCGCCGTCACCTTGCGCGTGGCGGTCAAAGCCGTGGCCCAGCGTTTCGGCCTGCACGCCACCTTCATGCCCAAGCCGATCATGGGCATCAATGGCAGCGGCATGCACGTGCACCAGTCCCTCTACGATCTGGGCACAGGCGCGAATCTGTTCGCGCAGCCGGGCGACGCCTACGGGCTGAGCCTGCTGGCCAAACAATTCGTGGCCGGGCAGTTGCAACACGCCTACGAGATGTCGGCGATCATTGCGCCGCTGGTCAACTCCTACAAACGGTTGGTGCCAGGCTACGAGGCGCCGGTCTACATCAGTTGGGCGCGCACCAACCGCTCCGCCCTGATCCGCATCCCCAAGGTGGAGCCGGAGCGGGTGCACGTGGCCTCACGCGTAGAATTGCGCTGCCCCGATCCCGCGGCCAATCCCTATCTGGCCTTTGCCGCCATGCTCTGGGCCGGTCTGGATGGGGTCAAGAATGCCGCCACGCCCCCTGACCCGCGCGAGGAGGATCTCTACCATCTGGATCAGGCCACATCGGGGCTGCGCACCATGCCGGGCAGCCTGGGCGAAGCGATCGCGGCCCTGGAAGGCAGCGCGCTCATGCGCCAGGCCCTGGGCGACCATGTCTTCGAGCGCTACATCGAGGCCCGCCGTCAGGAATGGGACGAATACCGGCTCTACGTCAGCCGCTGGGAGCTGGATCACTACCTGCCGATCTATTGAGGGAGCAACGATTTCCCGCGCCCGGCGTTGCTGGCGACGCGCTACACCGCCGGGCGCACGATCCGCTTCAAACTCGTCTTCAGACACGCAGCCCACAGATCCCGCAACTCAGCAAAAACAGGCAGCCGCCAGCGCAGCAGCAGCCCTTCATACAACAGATAGCGCAGCAGGAAACCAAAGGCCCCGAACAGATGCATCACCGCCACCGCCAGGGGATGGTAACGAGAGCGCAGGTCTTTGTCCAGCGAATCGACATTGTGATGGTGAAATGCCGGCCCCTGCTGGCGGGCGCTGCCGCCGATGTGATGGGTGATGGCCACGCCCGCATGGCAAACCACGCGGTAGCCGGCCGCACGCACGCGCCGGCACCACTCCACATCCTCCGAATACATAAAAAACCGCTCGCTCATCGGCCCGGCCGCGGCTGCCGCCTCTGCCCGCGCCAACAGGCACGCGCCCGACACCCAATCCACCTCGATCGGCGCGCCCCGGCGATAGAGCGCCTGCGGCAACCACAGCCCCCGGAAATGCCCCGGAAAAAGCTTGTACAGAAAAGTGGCGTAATTGAACAGCACCACCGGCGAAGGATCATAGCCCGCGGCCCCGCCCTGCACCTTGCCCCGCTCCCCCTCCAGCCGCGGCCCCACCACGCCCACCTGCGGATGCGCATCCAGATAGGCCAGCAACTGGCGCAGCGCGGTTGGGGGCAGCTCGGTGTCGGGGTTGAGCAACAGGATGGCGCGGCCGCGGGCGACTGCCAGCCCCTGGTTGTTGCCCGCGGCAAACCCGCGGTTCTCCGCGTTGGCGATCACCTGCACCTGGGGATAGCGCGCCCGCATCAGCGCCACCGAACCATCCTGCGAGGCGTTGTCCACCAGGATCACCTCCATCTCCAGCCCCTGCCCGGCGCTGAATAGCGAGTCGAGCGCGGCGGGCAGATAGGCGGCCGCGTTCCAATTGACGATCAGCACCGAAAGATCGGGCGCAGCAGCCGCGGCGGGGGCGTCCATGATCAGGCCACGTAGCCCAGGCCCTGCAAACGCGCCCGGATCGCTGCCTCATCCGCGGGGCTGAGGTCGCTGCCCGGGCCGCCGGCGATCCCCTGATCCTCCTCCTCGTAGCGCGGCGGCTTGTGCGCCAGTTCGGGGATCAGCGCCTCGGTCAGCACGCGGCCATCGCTGGCGCGGGGGATGGGCACATCCAACAGGTGGAGGATGGTGGGCGCGAGATCGACCAGTTGGGCATCTTGCAAGCGGGCGTGGGGCTGGACGCCATGACCGTAGAGCATGCACATGCCCTCCATGATGTGCGTGCCGGTCTGATCGAGGGCATAAGCAGCGCCATGCCGCCCAAATTTCTGTTTGGCGCCGAAGAGAGGGCCATCAGGGCGGCCTTCGTAATCCTTGGTGGCCAGATAAGCATCCCCCCGCCAGCGGATCAGCAAATCGGGCGCGCGATCGACCAGATCGCCGCTGTAGACCTCTTCCCGCCGCAGCACCGCGGCCACCATCGGCTCGCCGCTATCGGGGTCGCGCAGTTCGTGCAGGGCCGCGCGAATCTGGGCGATGACCTGTTCGACCTGATCCGGCGCGATCACGCCCTGCGGGTCGCGGCCCTGGATGTTGAGGTTGATGTTGCCCAAATTGCCGGTGGCGTAGGCGAGGGTGCGGCTCCAATCGTAATCCGCCTTCTCGATGAAGGTATCGACGGCGGCGTGGGCGCGGCTGAAGCGTTTCAGAAAGCCTTTGGCGGCCACAGGCAGGAAACGCTGCGCCAGATAGAGGGTTTGGCGCAGGCCCACCCGCGCCGCGGCCCGCGCCCGATCGCCCAACGTGCGCCCCCGCTCCTGTTTGTAGTGCAGCCAGCCCTGCCGGGCCAGCCAGCGGTCGAGATAGAGGGTCTTGACGATCGGCCCGGCCCCATGATCGGACATGATGATCAGCGTGACATCCTCCGGCAGAGTCTCGACCAGGTGGGCCAGGTGGCCGTCGATCCGTTTGTAGACCTGGAGGATGGCGTCGTGGCCCGGCTGGCCCGGATCGGCCATCAGATGCCAGGAGCAATGCTGGATGGCGTCGGTCTCCATCTCCACCCACATATAAAAATCGAGCGGCTGGCGGGCAATGGTGCGGCGCAGCAATGCGAAGCGTTTGTCCACACCCTCCAGGGTCTCGCGCAGGTAGTGGGCGTGGGATTTGCCCACCGTGCTGACGGCGATGAAGTGGATATCGTTGACTTCCTGTTTCAGCGCCGGCGGAAAAGTGTAGGCCGAATCGAGGCCGGGCGTGTCGAGGCCGGAGATGAGAAAACCGTTGACCGGCTCCGGCGGGAAGGTCATGGGCACGTTGACCACGCCCACACTGCGGCCGGCATCGGAGAGCAGCCGCCACAGCGAGCGCCCGGCCCGGCGGGCGGCGTTGGTCAGTTCCTGGTCGTAGCTGCCGGGAACGCGGCGGGCGAAGTCGAAAACGCCATGTTTGCCTGGATTCATGCCGGTGATGAAGCTGGACCAGGCCACAGCGGTGAGGAATTGCAGGGTGGAGCGCAGCTCGCCCCAGGCGCCGCCGGCCTGGACGCGGGCCAGCGTGGGCAAATGACCCTGGTCAATCCAGGGTTGCAGCAAAGTCCAGGGCACGCCATCGAGGCCGATGACCCAGACGCGGGAGGGAGAGGGCATGAGAATTCGTGGTGAGGAGTGCGGGGTGTATCGTACGGGGTGCGTGGGGCATCCCTGCCACAGGATAGATGATCCGCCCCCAGCCGTCAACCGCCAGACCGCCCCCTCTCCCCTCTCCCTTCTCCGCCGCGCATGGCCGAATCGTGCGGACTGAGTATAATAAACCCTCGGAGTTTGCCAATGTTACCTACCGGACACATCGAATGGACATGGGCGGGTGTAAACCTGCTGCAGCGCACAACCGGCCGCTTTGCCGACACCGATTATCGCAAAGTCGCGCTGGTCGTGCTGCTGCCCGATCTGATCGACAAACCCCTGGCCCTCTTCCTCTTCCCCCAGGCCAACGCCGCCCTTTTCTTCGGGCACACCCTGCTTTTGCACGGCGTGATCTGGGCGGTTGCCTGGGCCACGGGCCGTTTGCAGCGCTGGCTGATCTATCTGCTGGCCTTTTCCGCGCACTTGCTGCAAGACCGCATGTGGGGGTTCACGCAGACGCTGCTGTGGCCGCTGCGCGGCCTCGACTGGCATCCCTGGCGGCATGTGGGCACCCCGCAAGAGATGCTGGATGCCTATCTGCAAGTGTTGCAAACTGAGCCGATCCTGCTGGCGCTGGAGGGGATGGGGCTGGTGTTGCTGGCCTGGTTCCTCTATGACCGCGGGCTGACAACCTGGTCGCGGCTGCGCGCCTTTCTGAAAAACGGCCGCGCGCCGGCAGATCCGCGGCTGGCGAGGGTGGAATCATGCGAGTGATTGCGGGCGCGGCCAAGGGACGGCGACTGGTCATGCCCGCGGGGCGCGACACGCGGCCGATCACCGACCGGGCCAAGGAAGCGCTGTTCAGCATCCTGGGCGTGAACATCGTCGGCGCCCGCGTGCTCGATCTCTTCGGCGGCACCGGCGCGGTGGGCATCGAAGCCCTGAGCCGGGGCGCGGCGCAGGCGGTCTTCGTCGAACGCTCTGCCCCGGCCCTGAAGGCGCTGGGCCAAAACTTGCAGCACACCGGCCTGGCCGACCGGGCGCTGGTGGTGCGCGGGGACGCTTTTCACTATCTGGCCCGGCCCGATCTGCAGCCGTTCGACTACATCTACGTGGCGCCGCCGCAATATCAGGGGCTGTGGTTGCAGGCCCTGCGCCAGATCGACGCCCGCCCCGAACTACTCACGCCGCCGGGCGAGGTGATCATCCAGATCCACCCGAAGGAATTTGCCGAGCCGGAACTGACGCACTTGCAGCCGATCGACACCCGCCGGTATGGGGGCGTACGGCTGGATTTCTACAACTTGCGGGACTGATTGGGCTGCATTTCCTCCGGCACGGGCTGACGAAACGAATAGTATCCCGAACCGTATGCGCAGATCGGTCGTCTGAAGAGGGCTCGCCTTACCGGTTTGTGGTTCTGAACTTGTCTGCCATACCGATTTGTGTTACGATTCGGTCATTCAACCGATAGGTCAAATGACCGAAAGGAGTATATCATGAACGAATGGCGAGCAAGCCCTTCCCTGGAAGTTTTCACCAATCGCGTTCTCGAATTGAACATCCTGGCGCAGGCCGCGGCAGATCTGGAGCGCGGCCGGCCGCACCATATCGCCCTGTTCGGCTTGCGGCGGATCGGGAAGACCTTGCTCTGTCAGGAACAGATGCGCCACCTGGCTGCGCAAGGACGCGTGATCCCCGTCTACATGAACCTCGAAGGCATCTGTACATCTCCGGAGTTGTTCGTCCAACGCTACATCGGCCTGACCTGTTTCTGGGCGGTGGCCGGCGGACAAGGCAGCGTGGAGCCATACTTGCGCGCGGTGGATCTGCTGCGCACCCCTGCGGCGGGCTTCCCCGTTGCTCTGGAGGCTATTCACTTTCTGATCACCGAGCTAGAACGCGAAGTAATCGATCCTGGCGCTCTGTTACACCTGGCTTTCGACTTCCCAGATCGTCTGGCGATCGCCTTGGGACGGCCCATCATGTGCTTTTTGGATGAATTCCCAGAGTTGTCAGCTCTGGCAAAGTTTCCGCAGACCGGTAATCCATACAAACTCTTTCGCTCGGTGATGCAACAGCACGCCCATGTGGGCTACGTGGTGACTGGATCCGCTGTCACCACCATGGAGCAGATGGTGCGCGATCATGAATCCCCCCTCTTCCTGCAGTTGCGCGCCATTGAGCTGCCGCCCCTTACCGCTGAAGATACACAGGATCTGACGACGAAGATCATCGGCCAGCCGTTGAACCCCGCTGCCCAGGCTGCCGTGTACGCGTACACGACCGGCCACCCGTTCTACGTGACGGTGGTGGTCGAACGGTTGCGCGAGTTGGCGTCGGATGAGCCGGAGGCGATCAGTGCGGAGCAAGTCGCGCAGGCCTTCGTACTGGAAACGCTCGGCGCACGCGGAGAGATCTACAACTACTGTCGCTATCTATACGACATCTCGCTGCAAAAGGCGCGGGGATATGCTGCTCTCAAGGCGCTGCTTCAAATCCTTGCTGAAGAAGAGGGTCTATCGTTGACTGAAGTCGCGCGGCGGATGCACCGCCGGCCTGCAAGCGTCCAGGATTATCTGCGTTGGCTGATTGATGTTGACCTGCTGGTGATCAGGGAGCAGCGCTATTTCTATCGCGACGCGGTGCTGCGTTACTGGATCGCCTACACGTCCAGGGGGATTGAAACCGATGGTTTCCCGAACACAGAGGATCTCAAGCGCCTGATCGCCGATCTGGGCGAGCGATTTGCGCGCGCCTCCGCCCAACTGGGGCGCGCCAAGGAGAGCGAGGTGCGGGAGTTGCTGCGCAAACTGGCGGGGCGAACTGTGCCCGGCCCCTACCTGGGCCAGACTGACCCGATCTCTCTGCCGGCCTTCACCCGTGTCGAGTCGTATCGCTCGCCGGATGGCCAGATCGAGATCGATGCGCTGGCCGAAAACGGCGAACGGTGGGCAGTCGAGGTCAAGTGGCGCCAGAAGCGAGTCGGCCTCGGTGAGTTGAATCAGCTCATCACAGCGGCCGCCGGTCTGCAAGCGCGGGCGTGGTGTGTCTCTCAGACCGGCTTTACCCCCACGGCATTGGCGTTCGCCGCAGAGAAGGGTATTCTGATCAGCGACGCCCCACAATTCGCTGCGCTGGCAAAGCTGGCGCGTTGATGCGGAATGAACGTTCGACGAGGTGGGACGCGTCGAGAATAGGCCCACACGTGGCGGGTGGGATGGGCGCCGGTGAACGCTACGAGGAAATGAGTAACCTACCGCGGTTCAGAAAGCGTCGGCGAAGTTGACTTCGACCACGCCATCGCTGGCCGTGGTGAGGGTGACGACGTTCGGCGTCACCGAACGGTAGCCCTCGCCATCCACCTGGGTGAGGATGTAGACGCCTGGATCGAGGCCGGAGAAGAGGAAGCGACCGGCGGCGTCGGTGATCAGGCCCGCGATCACCTCGTTCGCCGCATTCTTCAGCAGCACCTCCACGCCGGGCAGAGGCGATTCGCCGGCGTCGGGGAGGCCGTCGCCGTTGGCATCCTCCCACACCAGCCCGAAGATCAGGCTCTGGTCGGGCGCGGGCAGGGGGATGGGCGCCAGCGGCGGGAAGAGTTCGAGCACAGGGCTGCCGCTGACGACCGCCGTCGCGGATTCGATGGCTGGGGCGGTCTCCGTGACCGGCGCGGTCTCTGTGACCGGCGCGGTCGTGGTCAGCGGCTCTGTGATGGTGATCTGCTCAGTCGCTGTGATCGCCTCAGTCGGCGTGATCGCCACCGTGGGGGTGATGGCCTCGGCAGGGGCCAGGGCCTGCGGTTTGGCGATGGCGTGGGCCAGGTCGAGCAGGCCGACGCTGAAGGTATCGAAACGGCGGGTGGTGTCGGCAAAGGTTTCCAGTTGCAGGTCGATGGCGTCGAAGCGGTCGGCAAAGGCCGCATCCTGCTCGGCCAGTTGCGCGGTCTCGGTTTGCAGGGTCTGCACATCGAAATTCACCCGTCCCACCTGCTCGGAGAGGCCATCCACGCGGTCGAAGACGCCAGCCACATCCTGGCCCAGCGATTCCAGGGCCGCGGCTTCAGCCTCCACGCGCGTGCCAAGGTCGCCGACGCCCGCTTGCAGGCCGGAGACCTCGCTGCTGAGGAATTGGACGCGCTCGTGGCGGCCAAAATCGAGGGAGCCGTTGACGTAATAGAGGGCGCCGAGGGCGAGGCCCGCGCCCAGCATGCCGCCCAGAAGGATGAGCAACAGATCGCGCAGACAGCCGAGGGCATTGCGGCGCGGGGCCGGAGAAACCATTTGCAGGGGCGGCGGCGGGGCCGCGGGAGATGGCAGGGGCGGCGGGGCCGCGGGCAGAGGTGGGGGCGGCGGCGGGG
>JABWBG010000111.1 GCA_013360575.1 Caldilineales bacterium | reverse complement strand
GGCGCGGTGATCGTCACAGCCTGCCACAGTTCCGGCCCCAGGTAATCGCTGGTCAGGGTGTAGGTCAGGATGTCGCCCGGCTGGGCCTGGGCTTTGTCCACCGCCAGCGCCAGCAGCGTCCCCGCTATCTCGCTCGTCACGGACATCTCTTCCCCGCCCAGCTCGCTCTGCACCGTGGCCTTGTTCAGCACCTGATACACCCCGCGCGGGGGCGTCTGCACCACCACATCGAAGGTGACCACGCTGCTGTTGTGGGCGGGCACGCTGCCGATGTTCAGGCCCCCCTCGTCCAGGGGGAAGGGGCTGGCCGGCGCGGCATTCTCCTGCACAGGGATGCCGTTCAGCCGCGTGCTGCCCGTCACATAGGTCGTCTGCGCCGGGATGGTGCTGCTGATCAGCACAGCGGCCAACGGGGTGGCATTATTGTTCGCGGCCACGATGCGATAGCGCAACGTGTCGCCCGGATCGATCAGGCCATCGTCAGCGAGATCGCCGACCAGTTCCACCTCGAATGCGGTACTCGGCGGCAGGAAAACTTGGGGGATGGCGCTGGCCACGGCCGCGCCGGCATCGATCAGCCCCCAGCCGTGCAGCGCATCCAGGCCAGGGTCGCCCAAATCCATGGCCGTCTCTTGCAGCAGGTTCTTCACCTCCGCCGGCGTCAGATTGGGGTTCTGGCTGAGGATCAGGGCCGCCACCCCGGCGGCGTGCGGCGACGCCATCGAGGTGCCCGACATGAAGCGGTAATCGCCGCCTGCTTTTGTGCTGTACACCGTGGCGCCTGGGGCCATCACATCCACATTCGGGCCATAGTTGGAGAGGGTCCAGCGTATGCCGGTGGAGGTAGTCGCGGCCAGGGAGATCACCTCCTCATAGCTGGCGGGGTAGTGCGGCTTTTCCGAGCCGCTGTTGCCCGCGGCCACCACCACGACCGCACCTTTGCTCACAGCATAGGCCACAGCATCCCGCAGGGCCGGCGAATCGATAGACCCGGTCAAGCTGAGGTTGAGCACCCGCGCCCCCTGATCCACAGCCCAGGTGATGCCCGCGGCCACGTTGCTCCACCAGCCGCTGTTGTCGGCGTTCAGCACCTTCACCGGCAGAATACGCACATTGGCCAGGCCGGCGATGCCGATGCCATTGTTCAGGCCGGCGGCGACGATGCCGGAAACGTGGGTGCCGTGGCCGTTGTCGTCGAAGGGATCGGCGTCGTTGTTGACAAAATCCCAGCCGGGCAGGATGCGGCCGGTGAATTCTGGGTGTGCGGCGTCGATGCCGCTGTCGATCACGGCCACGATCAGGGTGGGATCGCCGGTGGTCAAATCCCAAGCCGCCCCGGCGTTGATCTGCTGCGGCCCGTACACGTAGCTGGGATTGCTGTAGAGGGGATCGTTGGGTGTGAACATGCCCTGCATCGCCACATCTGGCTGGGCATAGCGGGTGCGGGCATCGGCGACGATCGCCTGTTGCAGCGCCGCTTGCTGGCTGGCGGCGCTCTCCACGCTAAACACACAGGCGCTATGATCGGCCTGCGTGATGGCGCCGCCGTAACTCTGGGCCAGAGCGTGCAGCCAGGAGACATCGGGACAGGGGCTGTAGAGGCCGGCGGTGAGGCGGGCGTCGGCGTAGGCGCTGGCATAGCCCAGATCCAACCCGGTGACAAAGCCGTGGGCAGGCAAGGTGACATCGCGCGGGGACTGCCCGCTGATGATCCCCTGTCCGGCGGGGGTGGTGGCCGCGTCCACGAGGACGCAATAGTCGCCGGGCGCGATCTCGCTGAAGCGATAGATGCCGGCGGCGTTGGTCAGGCCTATGGCGATGGGCAGATCGCTTTGGGTGGCGCAGGCGCCGGCATAGAGCCGCATGCGCACTCCCGCCAGCCCCGGCTCGCCCAAATCGTAGGCGCCGCTGCGATCCAGGTCTTCCCACACCCGCCCGGCTACGCCCTGACCCGTGAACAGGATCTGCACATCATCCACAAAAGCATAGGTATCGGGGACCTGGGTGCTTCCATCCCCCACGAAACGGATTTGGGTGAATGTCGCGAGGTAGGCGGAGATATCATGAACATAAAAACCCCAGTTTGCTTCATTTCCATCGATAACGTGCGTGGCCAGCGTCGTCCAGGTGGCGCCGCCATCGTTGGAGACCTGCGCCAGCAGGCTGCCTCCCTTGCCCGTTCGCTTCAGATGATAGGAGAAGACCGCCCACGAGGCCTGGCCTAGATCGGCCTGACGGCTGGCTCCAAAACCGGTGATCTCGGCTTTATTCGCGCCCACACGCAAACAGGCGCCGCTGCGGCAGGGGCCAAATGCGCCCACACGCACCCGCCCCGCGGCCGGGCCATCTCCCTCGCCCTGCTCTGTCCAGGATCCTGTCCAGGTGTTGGCGCCATCGTTGCCGCTGAACCCGGTGTTGGGGTCGAAATCATCGGCAAAGCTGGGCACTTCATCAGGGTCGAACGTCACCACCAGATAGGGCCACCGCGCCGGATCGACCGATTCTTTGCTGGCCAGGCGGGTATCGGCCAGATACACCGCGGGCTTGAAAACAATGCCATGGCCGGGTAGCTCGCCTTGCGCCCAGTGCTGCGCCAGCGTCGTAATATCGATGATGGTTTCCTCCCCAGCGGCCGCGGGGATGAGGGTCTGCAGGGCCGCTTCCTCCACCCCACCCACCAGCGTGCTCCAGGAATCGGCATGCTCATCCCAGGGCTGGGTGATGCGGTGCAGGGACAGGGCAGAGTGATTCGACCACAGGGTGTAGAAATGCGCCTGCGCAGAGAGGATGCGGGTGCCGGGCGGCAGCAGAGAGAGATCGAACTCGTACAGCGCCCACCAGGGATTGACGCCGCCGTTGCCCTGGCTGGCATACAGGGTGGTTTCACTGCCCCAGGGCGCATCCCCTTGCGAGCCAATGGTGGTATCTTGCCGCACGGGGAGGATCAATGTAGCGTCGCCGACCTGCGCGGCGCCGGCGGGCATTTCCTCTGGCTGCGCCAGGACGCCAGGCGCAGCGAACAGCAGCAGGGCGATTGCCAACGCGCCCAAAAAGAGCGCAAGGATCAGGCGGCGATGGGAGAGTGCGACGGAAGACATCTGGCACATCCTTCATAAAAAACTGCGGGCGCCTGCATCTGCGCTTGCAGCGACGACTTCGAAACGGAACCGGCTGTCAAGGGGCCGCAAGCGCCCGACAATTGAATCATTCGATTTGAATAGTCGATTCACCTCAACCACCATAGATCTGGACAAAACCCTAAAGGTTTCAAAAACCTTTAAGGTTTGGGGCGATCACCCCAAATTATCGATCAGGTATCCAACGGAAAGCGGAAGCGCAAACAAAACAGCGCCAGATCATCATGACCGGGCGCTGTCAACGCTCTCCATCTGTGTGCAGCGCTTGACGTGGCACACAGCAAAGGACATTCGTTTCGGCAACCCGGCAGTCTCGACCCAGCGGCCAACGCCGTGGGTGGGTTCGAGATCCGTGGCTTTGCGTCCCTGTCTCACGACAGGTTTGCTTTTTTCGATCGAGTCGAGATCAAGGTAAGGTGCGTTGAGGTGTCGACCGCAAACGCCGCTGCCCTCCCTGTATGGCGGCGATGCTTGGGTGCGTACACACGGCAAGTATACCTTTTTCCGTACGGGCTGACAATAGATACTCGCTTACAATTTGCTTACGATCCCAAACGGCCCCGCCGGCGCCGATTAGCGGCGCACAAAGGGGATGAAAAGCCTGATCGCCCCGACCTCGCTGCCCGCGGCGCTGACCGGGCCAAACCGGGCGCCATCGGGCAGGCTTTCCAGCTGGTACCAATACACACCCTTGCCGGCAGAGAGATCGAGCCATTCATAACTGGCGCCGGCGGGGGTGTTGGCGGCGGGGATGAACCCCGAAACCGGGACAAAAGCGCCTGTTTCGCTGGCGCTGCGCAGGATGATGAACCCGTCCTGCCCTTCTTCGGCGCTGGTCTGCCAGGTCACGCGCTGGCCGCCGACCACCACTTCGACTGCAAAATGAGCCAGGGTGATAGAGGTGGGGCTGGCGAAGCTGAAATCTTGCGTCAAGTCGCTGCTTCCCCAAACCACCTGTACCGATCGGTCGGCGGCGTTGGTGGGGTTGTAGCCGGCAGGATAGGTGTGCAGGGTCAGAGCATAGGCGCCGGGCATCAGGTCGGCGAAGAGGTAGCGGCCTGTGGCATCGCTGGTGGTGGTGAAGAGGGCGCCGCTGGCCAGGTGCTGCAAGCGCAGTGTGGCGCCAGAAATGCCGGCCGCTTCGTCAGGCTCGCGCATCTGGTTGCCGTTGACATCGACAAAAAGCACCCCGCCCAAGCCGCCCAACTGCACATTGCCGATGGGGGCCAGCGCCTGTCCCGCAGCCTGCCAGGGATCGACAAAGGCGGGCAGGGTCGAGATGGTGGAATGGCCTACGCCACTGCGCGGGGTCTCGCGCACCAGGTAATGCCGGCGCAGCAGGTCGGCGAAGGCGAAACCGCCCTGCGTATCGGAAAGGAGGCAGTGCCGCAGCGGGTCTTCCGGGTCGAGCAGGGTGTCGGCGTTGACATCCTCGTACAGGCAAAGCTCCGCCCCGATCACGCCCGATTCGCCCAGCCCCTGATCGCCATCCAGATCATAATCGTAGAAAACCTGGCCCCAGAGGACAGCGCGGGGACTGTAGCCGAAATCGACCCCGCTGTACCCCTGCGCCGACCAAACCGTGAGGAAATGGGGGGATGTGTGGCTCTGGTCGCCGGCGATGACGACCAGCCCGGCGGGCAGGGTGCTGGCGTCGACTTCGACCCAATAGCCGCCGCTGCTGGGAGCGGAGAGGTGATAGCTGCCATCCGCGCCGCTGACCGTCTGGCCAACCAGCATGTCCGCGATCTGCGGCTGGAACTGGCCATCCCCATTGTCGCGGTACAGGCGCAGACCCACGCCGGCCAGCCCGGCATCCTCGCCATCATCCTGCAGGCCATTGCCGTTGAAATCCTGCCACACATAATCGCCGATAGGGATCGGCCCGGCCGGGGCCGCGAACACACGCGGCCAGGGCAAAAGCAGTAGGAACAACGCTGCCAGCCAGAGGCGCGCCGCTTGGAAGGGCCGGAAAAAAGGATCGGGCGACATAGAGGGCGATGAGAAGGAAGGATCCGGGCGGAGTGTGCACACCCATTCAATAGGGTTGACACCATTTTAACCATATCTTTGATCCAGTTCAATCTCTGTAAAAGCTCGCAAGCTTACAAAATGTTGACAATTTCGGCCAGGGGCCGGCGTGATCCCCAAAATGGCTTGGGCAGATCGCCCCACTATGTCATAGATCATAGAAAGGGGGCGAGGGGATATGCGAAAATGGCGAGTACCCTGCGCCAAATCTGTCCTGCGGAGATTGAACATGATTATCGTGATGGACCGCAGTCTGTGCGATGCCGACCTGGCGTTCTGTGCTCGCTGCTCTGCCACCTTTTTTCAAAAACCACTCGGCGTCGACCGCCCCTGCGTGTTGCGCGTGATCGATGATGGGGACGAGGAAGTCCTCAGCTTCTTGCTCTTGAGTGACGGCCACGTCTTGCGTTTCCACCTCACCGACGACACCGCCGAGGGGTTGCAGTTGGAAGGCTGGGAGTTTCTGGCCGATTTCGACCCCGCGCTGATCCGCCGCGGCGCGGCTGAGCGCTGGCGGCAGCTGGCGGCAGGGGAGCAGATCCAAACGGAAAGCATCTTCCAGCCGACGCAGATGCACCTGCAAGGGTGAGGACGCTGTCCGCCTGCGTCCCCCATGCCCGGCGCCCCGCCCAAAATCTGTTTTGACAACGATTCTGGCCCGTGCTATGCTTCCGCCCCATCATGTATCAGCCTCGCTTGCGTCCCACCAGGCCTGCCTCTGTGCCAACCTGACCGGTTGATCGCTGGGACGCGAGCGTGCAGCGCCACACCCATCCCAAGCTCTCCAACCGGAGGGCTTTTTTGTTTTTTTCGTAACCGTTCGCCTTGTCTTTTCGACGAAGGACGAAAAAACCTTCGTCATTCGTCATTCGTCCATCGTCCATATTGCGGCTTTCACCCCATGCTCCTCCACGTCGGCGTCATCGGCGCCACCGGCTACACCGGCTACGAACTGCTGCGCTTGCTGCACCGCCATCCCCAGGCCACGCTGGCCTGGGCGACTTCGGAATCGGCAGCGGGCAAGCGTTTGTGCGATCTCTACCCCACGCCGGATCACACGCCGCTGATCCGTATGGAGGATGCGGCGTTGGCGCAGGCCGATGTTGTCTTCCTGTGCCTGCCGCATGTGGCCTCGATGGCGGCAGTGGCCGCGGTGCGGGCCGCGGGCGTGGCGGCCATCGACCTTTCCGCCGACTATCGCCTGCCCGACGCGACCGTGTACGAGCGCTGGTACGGCCACGCCCACACCCGGCCCGATCTGCTGGCCGAAGCTGTCTACGGTCTGTGCGAGGTCAACCGCAGCCAGATCGCCGGCGCCGGGCTGATCGGCAATCCCGGCTGCTATCCGACCACAGTGAATCTGGGCTTGTGGCCGCTGGCGCGGGCGGGCGTGCTGTGGCCGCGGGTGATCGTCGACGCCAAATCAGGCGTGTCGGGCGCGGGGCGGGAGCTGCGGCTGAGCAGCCATTTCGTAGAGGCGAACGAAAACCTCAGCCCCTATAGCATCGGCTACGCGCATCGCCACATCGCCGAGATGGAGCTGATCCTGGGGCCGCATGTGCCCGGCTTGCAGATCACCTTCTCGCCGCACTTGCTGCCGGTCAGCCGCGGCATCCTCTCCACCCTGTACATCGACATCGACCCCGGCCTGAGCGAAACCGCGGTGCGAGACCTGTACGCCGCGGCCTACGCCGACGAGCCCTTCATCCACCTGCTGCCGCCGGGGCAGCCTGCCACCCTGCGCCACACCGTGGGCAGCAACCGCTGCGCCATCGGCCTGACGCCCCTGCCCCGGCCCGGCCAGTGGATCGTGACCGTCAGCGAAGACAACCTGCTCAAAGGCGCCAGCGGCCAGGCCGTACAAAACATGAATATCCTATTCAATTTACAAGAAACCACAGGCTTTATTTAGATAGTGGGTATTGGGTATTGGATATTGGGTATTGGGTATTCGTTATTACACGGACATTTCGAAATAACAATATCTAATATCTAATATCTAATATCCAATATCCAATACCAAATATCCAACAAACAAACCAACCAACAAATCAACAAACCAACACCATGAACCCTCCCATCCACGTAATCAAAATCGGCGGCAGTCAGATCGATGACCGCGCGTTTCTGGCGGCCATGGTCGAAACCGTGACCAGCATCCGCAAACAGGGCATCACCCCGGTGATCGTGCACGGCGGCGGCCAGGAGATCGTGCGCCTGCATGACGAACTGGGCGTGCCGTTCGACATCGTCCAGGGCCTGCGCGTGACCAGCGAACAGTCGATGCGCCTGGTGAAAATGGCCCTGAACGGCATCGCCAACCTGCGCGTCACCCGCTACCTCGTCAACGGCGGCATCGACGCCATCGGCCTCAGCGGCGTAGACCTGGGCCTGATCCGGGTAGAGAAACAGATCGTGGACGGGTTCGACCTGGGCCGGGTGGGCAAGATCACGGCGGTGCATGCCGAGAAGCTGCGCCCCCTGCTCGCTGCCCACATCGTGCCCGTGATCTCCCCCATCAGCCTGGGCCATGATGGCTGGAGCTACAATGTCAATGCCGACCATGTGGCCGAGGCGGTGGCCGTGGCCCTGGCCGCGTCCAATCTCGTTTTCCTCACCGATGTGCCGGGGGTGCTCATTGCCGGCCGCCCCATGCGCGCCCTGGCCGTGGATGAGGTGGAGGATCTGATCTTCGGCCATTTCATCACCGGCGGCATGATCCCCAAGGCCCGCGCCGCGGCGTCTGCGGTGCAGGCCGGCGTCCCCGCGGCCCTGATCACCAATCTCACACGCTATGCCCAGGGCGAGGGCACTTTCATCGTCCGGAGCCAATGACCATGGATGCGATCACAGCCACGCAAACCTATCTGGTGCAGGCATACCAGCGCCCGCCCTTCGTGCTCGAGGACGGCCACGGCGTGTGGCTGCGCGATACCGCGGGCCGCGACTACCTCGATCTGGTGGCAGGGATCGCCGTCAACGCCCTGGGCTACGGCGACCCGGAGCTGGTGGCGGCGCTGCAGGCCGCGGCCGAAAAACCGCTGCATTTCTCCAACCTGTATCATTCGCAGCCGATGGCCACGCTGGCGCAGCGGCTGGTGGAACTGACCCCCTTTGCCGACCGGGTGCATTTCCAGAACAGCGGGGCCGAAGCCAATGAAGCTGCCATCAAGTTCGCCCGCAAATGGGCGCGGGAGCAGTACGGCGAGGGCAAGAGCGACATCGTGACCTTCAGCGGCGCTTTTCATGGCCGCACCATGGGCGCGCTGGCCGCCACACCCCGGCCCAAATATCAGGATCCCTTCCGCCCGCTGATGCCGGGCGTGCGCCTGGCCCCGTTCAACGACCCAGCCGCAGCGGCCGCGACGATCGATGATGGCGTCTGCGCCGTGATCGTGGAGCCGGTGCAGGGGGAAGGGGGCGTGCATCCGGCCAGCAACGAGTTTTTGCTGGCCCTGCGCGAGTTGACGCACGCCCACAACGCCCTGCTGATCCTGGACGAGGTGCAATGCGGAGTGGGGCGCACCGGCCAGTTCTGGGCGCACGAGTCCTACGGCATCCTGCCCGACCTGCTGACCGCGGCCAAGCCGCTGGCCAATGGCCTGCCCATCGGCGTGGCGCTGGCCAGCGAGCGGGTGGCCGCGGCCATCCACCCCGGCGACCATGGCACGACCTTTGCCGGCGGGCCTTTCGTCACCGCGGTGGCGGATGTGGTGACGCGGCGGGTGGCCGATCCAGCCTTCCTGACCCAGGTGCGGGAGACCGGCGCCTATTTCAAAGAGCGTTTGCAAGAGATCAACAGCCCGCACATCCGCGAGGTGCGGGGGCGGGGGCTGATGCTGGGCGTGCAACTGGATATCGAGACAGGGCCGCTGATCCAGCGCGGGTTCGCGGCGGGTCTGTTGCTGCTGAATGCCGGCCCCGATGTGTTGCGGCTGTTGCCCCCGCTGATCATCAGCCGGGCCGAGGTGGATATCGCCATCGAGCGCCTGTCTGCCCTCTTTGCCGATTTATAGGCGACGATGGACGATGAGCTGTCAACTTCGTCCCGCGAGCGAAGCCGACATCCAGGCGATCTGCGACCTGGTGAATGGCTACGCCGCCCAGAACCTGATGTTGCCGCGCACGCCGGCGCAGGTGCGCCATGCCCTGGGCGATTTTCTGGTGGCGGCGGCGGCGGGGCGGGTGCTGGGCTGCGGTTATCTGGCGGCGCTGGGGCCTGACCTGGTGGAGATTCGCTCGCTGGCCGTGGCGCCCGACCGCCAGGGCGACGGCATCGGCGGCCTGTTGGTGGAGACGCTGGTGCAGGCGGCGCGGGCGCGCGGGATCAAGTACGTGTGCGCGCTAACGCTGGCCCCTGAATTTTTCGCCCGGCACGGTTTCACCCGCGTGGATCGCTGGTCGATCAGCCCCAAACTCTGGGGCGAGTGTGTGTATTGCCCCAAGTTCCACGCTTGCGATGAAATCGCGATGCTCAAGGTATTGGATAGTTGATATTGGATATTGCGTACTGCGTATTACGTCTAATTTTGGATCGTTTCACAAGTCGCGAGCAATTATCCAATATCCAATATCTACTGCATACCACGCAGCACACCGTGGTGCGCTTCCCTCTGCCGGGCAGATCGAGTAGACTTGGGGGACGATGGACGATGGACGTATGAACCGATTCCTGCCCCTGCTGCTCCTCAGCCTGATTTTAAGCGCCTGCCGGGCCGCGAGCCTTGCGCCGCCCGACCCGTTGGCGCGGTACCGCCCTGCCTTCCACGCCGCAGCCGTGCCCGCCTCTGTCGATACCGCGGCCATGCCCCGCTACGACATCACCATGCGCGTGGACATGGCCCAGCGGCAGGTGGAGGGGTTGGCCCGCATCCACTTCCGCAATCTCAGCGGCCGCCCGCTCAATGATGTGTACGTGCGCCTCTATCCCAACCTGGAGCAACTGGTGGGCGGCATGCGCCTGACCCGCGCCGTCACCCTGCCCGAACAGTACGCGGTAGGCTATGCTTTTATCCTGCAAAACACTGCCGCCCGCATCACCCTCACCCAGCCCCTGCCCCCCGATGCCGATCTAGACCTGGAATTGGGCTACGAGATCAACGCTCCCGCCCGCCAGGGCTACGTCCTCTTCGGCGAGAGCGAGGGTATCCTCAGTCTGCCCTACAGCTATCCCATCCTCGCCGCCCAGACCCGCGACCCCACCAACCCCTGGCGGCTGGAGATCCCCCCAGCGCATGGCGATATCGCCATCGCCGACCCCGCCTTCTACGCGGTCACCGTCACGCTGCCCAGCGATGTCACCCTGATCAGCACCGGCGTGACGATCAGCGTCACCCAGCCCCTCTCGGACACGGTGGATCATCTGATCGTGGCCGGGCCGGCGCGGGAATGGGGGCTGATCCTCAGCCGCGACTATCAGGTCAGCCGCGTCGAGGTGGATGGCACCCGCGTCAACAGCTATTACCTGCCCGCGGATCGCGTGGCGGGAGAGGCGGCCCTACGCTACGCCGCTGGCGCGTTGCGCGTCTACAACCGCCTGTTCGCGCCCTATCCCTACACCGAGTTGGATGTCGTCGCCGCGCCCACCCGCTACCTGGGCATGGAATATCCGGGCCTCAATTACATCGGCCTGGACACCTATCGCGGCCAGCAGGAATCGCAGGAGTGGCTGGTGGCGCACGAGGTCTCACACCAATGGTGGTATGAGATGGTCGGCTCCGATCCCTTCCGCTGGCCCTGGCTGGATGAGGGTCTGGCCGAGCACAGCAGCCTGTTGTATATCGCGAACCTCTACGGTCAGGCCCAGGTCGAGCGTATCCGTTTCCTGCGCTGGCGCGTGCCCACCGAGTGGGCTGCAGGACACGATCTTGATGACAAAGTGGGGCAGGAGGTGACCGCGTTCACCGCCGGCAACTACGAGACCCTGGTCTATGCCAAGTCAGCCCTCTTTTTCGATGCGCTGTATGAAGCAATGGGACGCGAGGCCTACCTGCGCGTGCTGCAAACCTTGATCGAACGCTACCGTTACCGCACCCCCACCCCAGAGGATTTCCTCGCCCTCGTCGTCGAAGTGGGCGGCTTCGACCCCACTCCCCTCTACGAACAGTGGATCCTCAGCGGGGGGGAGTAGGGTGGTTGGTTGGTTGGTTGGTTAGTTGGTTGGTAGATTGGTAGATTGGTAGATTAGAGTCGTTGCAGAATATAAGAGGAAGCAGTAGAATGACGGTTTATCAATACCAGCCACCAGCATTCTGAGGACAGGACAATGATCAACCACACA
>JABWBG010000383.1 GCA_013360575.1 Caldilineales bacterium | reverse complement strand
CGGCCCCGGCGCGCAGGGGGAGGGCCGCCGCCGCGCCCTGATAGACGAAGACGAGGATGCCGGAACCGGGCAGCCCGGTCTCGGCCACGATCAGCCCCCGCAGCTGCAAGCCCGCCGGGCCTACCTCCACCCCCGTTTCCTCGGCCAATTCGCGCAGCGCCGCCGCGTAGGGGTCTTCGCCCCGCTCCACATGTCCCCCCGGCGCGTTGAACTTGCCCGGCCACAACGTCTTGTGCGCGGCCCGCTCGATCAGCAGCACCTGATCCGCAGCGGTGATGATCAGCAGGACGCGGGGGATGAACTGGTAGCGGGCCGGATCGGCTCCGTAGGCAGGGGCGGCAGGGGGCCCGCTCATATCACCTGCGCGCCCTGGCGCTGCGCCTCGGCATCCAAATGCTCGACGACGCTGGTCAGGTCGCTCTTGCTCACCCGCGCGGCGCGTAATTGTTCGCGCAGAAAGGCCTTCAATTGCTTTTGGTGCAGCACCGGCTGCGATGCGTTTTGTACTTCCAACTGGGCTTTGTCGTTGGTGAAGACTACCAGCGGCTGCACCGCCGCCGGCTCGGCAGTGGCGCCCTGTTTGTGCAGCCATGCACTCACTTTTTGGGCGGCGGCTTCGGCGTCGGCCACTGGCAGGCCGGGCGTTTCTTGCCCAAAAGCGAAGAATCGCCGCCAGGTGAACGACTGTTTGACGCGGTCGTTGATCACCTTCACCTCTCCTTCGAGGTCGCGGGTGACGATGGCATAGAGGCCCGCTGGCCCCGCGAAGACCAGATCGCCCGGCGTGGCAAAGGCGTAGAGATGGTTGCGATCATCGAATCCTTTCAGCGCTCTGGCCACCACTTCGTCAGGCCGCGGCGATTTTTGGAAGCGGCGCATGTTGGCGTTGCCGATCTGGCCGAGGAAGAAGCCGAGCAGCAGCGCGGTCATGGAGATGTAGAGCCAGCCGCCGAACACCAGCCATTGGCCCAGGGCGGAGGTGGATAGCCAATGCCCTTCCGGGCGGGTGGCGATGTAACCGGGCGAGAGGGAGGCCAGCATGCCCAGGCCAAGGATGAGCAGGCCGGCCAGGCTGGCGCGGCGGCCTACCTTGGCCCGGCTGGCGATGCGTTTGCTATTGACGTAGATTTGCATGGAAGAATGGGGAGATTGGTAGATTGGTAGATTGGTTGGTTGGTTGGTTGGTTGGTAGATTGGTAGATTGGTACATTGGTTGGTAGACGGGCGATCTTCACCAATTTACCAATTTACCAATTTACCAAAATCATTAATCCTTTCACTCTGACCGTGGTTTGCCTACGATTAGGCAGGCGTTTTGGCCGCCGAGGCCGAAGGAATTGGAGAGGGCGGCGTCCACACGCTGCGAGCGGGCCGCGTTGGGCACATAATCCAGGTCGCAATCAGGATCCGGCTCCTGATAATTGATGGTGGGATGCACCTGATCGCTGTACACGCTCATAACCGTGGCTACCGCTTCGATGGCGCCAGCCCCGCCAAAGGAGTGGCCGAGCATCGATTTGGTGGAGTTGACGGCCATGCGATAGGCATGCTCGCCGAAGATCTGCTTGATGGCGTAGGTTTCGGTTTTGTCGTTCAGGGGCGTGCTGGTGCCGTGGGTGTTGATGTGATCGATCTGTTCGGGGCGGAGATGGGCATCGGCCAGCGCCCAGCGCATGGCCCGCTGCGCGCCCAGGCCCTCTGGCTCTGGCGCGGCCACGTGGTAGGCATCGGCCGAGGCGGAATGCCCCAGCACCTCGGCGTAGATGCGCGCCCCGCGGGCCTTGGCGCTCTCCCATTCCTCCAGCACCAGCACAGCCGCGCCTTCGCCGATGATGAAGCCATCGCGGCGGGCGTCGAAGGGGCAGCTGGCCTCGTGCGGGGGGTCGTTGCGCGTGCTGATCGCCTTCATGGCCGTGAAGCCGGCGAAGAACATGTGGCCGATCAGCGCCTCGACGCCGCCGGCCAGCACCCGCTGCGCCGCGCCGCGGCGGATCAGCTCCGCGCCTTCGCCGATGGCCTGGG
>JABWBG010000110.1 GCA_013360575.1 Caldilineales bacterium | reverse complement strand
GGCCCGTTCCGGCTCTTTGCGGCGGCGGCTGCGGGCCTTGCGCGCCGGCATCTCGACGGTCACGCGCCAGGGGTCGCCCTCGGTGACGTGCAGTTCGTTGCGGCGGCGGGCCAGCTCCACGGTCAGCGCCCGCAGGGAAAAGAAGCCCAGCCAGTTGGCATCGCGGCGGAATTCGGGGAAGGAGATGTAGAGCCGGGGCAGGTCGGTGGCCAGGATCTCGCCGTTGGCGCTGGCCTCGGCGTAGAGGGCCGCGGCCATGCGATCCAGGGTGTCATCGCTGGCAGCGATGGTGGCGCCGGGGCGGGCCGTCTCCTTTTCCCCCTCCGCAGACATGCCCAGTGCGTACTCGATGAACACATCCTCGGCGATGATCTGATTGCAGGCAGCTTTGTAGGCCTCGGATGCAGGCCCGGCGGCCAGCACCACGGTGCGGCGATCATGCGCGCGCAGCCGCAGCAGCACCGGCGTGAAGTCGGCGTCGCCGGAGAGGATGATGAACTCATCGAAATGGGTTTTGTGCTCCAGCGTGTCCACGATATCCATCACCATGTAGATATCGGCGCTGTTCTTGCCCTGCTGTGTCAGCGAAGGACAATCGATCACATTGAAGGCGCTACGCGTAAAATTGGGCCGGTAACGTGAGAAATCGCGAGGATTGAGATAGCAGCGGCGAATGAGGAGATGCCGTTGCAGCGGCTGGCCATCGGCGTGGGTCTCGTTGCCCGTGGGCATGCCCTGCTCCATCCACGCCAGCCAGCGTCCAGGATCGGCGGCGAAGCGCTCGGCTGCGGTCTCATCCAATTGTTTGAGCCCCAGATAGATATTATCGAAATCGACAAACAAAGCTGTTTTAAGTTTTTGTGGTTGTGGTTGCATAGTCCTGTGCGGGTGACTGCGAGTCACCGTGAGCCCCACCCAATTGACTCAAACGTTAGAACGTTTGAACGTTTGAACGGTGATGTTCGATTTCAGGAGAAAAAGCTGTTTTCCCCCAAACATCGAGCACAAATCCGGTCTCAAAAAAACGTCTGGAAAAGGAAATGGATGGGGCGATGAAAATAATGATAGGTGAGGGCTGTCCGGGGTGGCCACTGTCCTTGAGGTACTGATGGCGCCGGATAGCCTGTGGTTTTGCTGCCGTGCGCTATGGTGGTTTTGCTGCCGTGCGCTATGATCGGTTGGCCCACCCGTTCATGTCACGCAGCATCATACTGCTTTCCGCCGGGTTATGGCAAGGATGGGCGACCGGAAACATGAGGCGTCGGCCCGCGGTGAGACTTCTGGCCGATTAAGCCTCTGTCGCCGGTGAGATTGCGATGAGTGTGTGGCCAGTCAGACTCCAGGCTGCCATGAATTCATCCAACTGCAGGGCCATCGGGCCTGATGCCTCTGCCGGATCGTGTACAGTCACTCTGTCCGCTTCAATACCGGTGACAACTAGCGCGTGTGTCACCGCATGTCGCCAGTGCGACAACGGGCCGGTCCAGACACTAACGATGGCGGGCTGACCGCTTTCTACAAAATCGTGAAGGATCTTGAGCGACGCATTGAAGACGCTTGCGTCAAAGCCGATGGTGGGCAGACGGATCATCAAACTGGCCGGGCTGGTTCCGGTTATCCGTGTCTTAAGCCAGGTTCGTAGCTCGCCTTCGGTGAATTGCGCTCCCCAAAATGCCAGCACCATCCTGACACAGGCTGGCAAGCAACTATAATCAAGCTCCTGCCGATAATGCGGCACGTTCATACAGCACCTCTGCACTGTCGATCAGGCTGTTTATGTTGCGCTCGTCATCTATCACGACTTCGCCGGATTGTGCATCGACCAACAGATGACCGACGATGCCCAGAGGCCCCAAAAGGGAAGGCGCATATTGTACGGGCAGCCGCCAAAAAAGGCGTTCTCCGACGACAAGCTCCGGTTCTAATGCGCCAACCTGATCGCCGATCCTGTGTAGCAGATACTGATTGGCCAACTGACGGGCGGCAAAGGCGGAGATATTCACTTCAGAGCTGACTTCGATGCGCACAGAGATGGCGCTTTTGTCTGGAACTCGTAGGTTTGGTAACACTGATTGAACGGTCATATATCTTGTCCTGTCAGGATGGCTTGCCCACGGCATAATGTATGCCGACTCCGCAGGATTTTATCATCCGTGGTTTTGCTGCCGTGCGCTATGATCGGTTGGCCCACCCGTTCATGTCACGCAGCATCATACTGCTTTCCGCCGGGTTATGGCAAGGATGGGCGACCGCGAATGCCAGGTGGCGTGGACACCAGGGACGTTCGTTAGCGCCGTACCGCGCGCGCGGAGTATGTGTCGCGCTGCACGCCCAGGGTGAGGGCGATGCCGTCGAGTTTGTGCGCCTCGACGAACGCGTCTTGCGGCGGGTCGTCATCCACCAGCCGGTCGCTGAGCGTTTCCGATTGGATGTACACACCCCAGTCGGCGATCACCTGGGAGAGTTCGCTGCTGGGGGTGGCATACCAGGTGAAGATGTGGTCGTCGATGTTGAAATCCGCGCTTTTGCGCATGCTCTGGATGCGGCGCACGACCTCGCGGGCCATGCCTTCAGCTTTCAACTCCGGCGTGATCGTGGCATCGACGCCCACGGTCAGCACTTTGTCGGCGGCCACAGCCAGGCCGGCGGCAGGGTCGGTCTGCACGAGGATTTCGTCCGGGGCCAGCGCCAGGGTCTGGCCGTCCACCTCCAGCTCGAGATAGTCTCCGGCGCTGACACCGCGGGCCACGTCATCGGGGTCGAGCGTAGCCAGGGCTGCGCGCACTTTGGGGAAATCTTTGCCCAGTTTGGGGCCGAGCAGGCGGTTGTTGGGCAGCACGCGATAGGTCACCAGCGCCTCCGGCTCGGCGACGAAGTCGAGGACTTTGACGTTGAGTTCGTCGGCGACGATGTCGGCCAGATCCGCGCTGAGGTCGCTGCGGCCTTCTGCCACATGCACAAGCGCGCGGGCCAGGGGCTGGCGCACGCGCAGATTGGCCCCGCTGCGCGCGCCCAGGCCCAGGCTGGTGATGCGCCGGGCCAGCGCCATCTGGTCGAGCAGGGCGGCGTCGATGGCCGCGGCGTCAGCCAGGGGCCAATCGGTGTGATGCACGCTGGCGCGGGCCGCGGGCTGCACGTTCCGCACCAGGTTCTGGTACATCACCTCGGTGACGAAAGGCAGGATGGGCGCCAGCGCCCGCACGAATTTCACCAGCACGTGGTAAAGGGTGGCGTAGGCTTGCTGTTTGTCCGCGTCCTGATCGCCCCGCCAGAAACGGCGGCGGCTGCGGCGCACGTACCAGTTTGTCAGATCTTCGAGCAGGTCGGCGAAGGCCAGCGTGGCCCCGAACGCGTCGGAGTTTTCCAGGTCGGCGGTGACTTCGGCGACGACCGCGTTGACGCGGGCCAGGACCCAGCGATCGAGGGGGTTATCGACGGCGGGGGTGGGGCCTTCGGGCCGGGCAGGATCGAAGGCCTGCTGATCGGGCGTCCAGCCGTCGAGTTTGGCGTAGGTGACGAGGAAGTTGTAGACGTTCCACAGGGGGATGAGCACCTGGCGGCGGGCTTCGTCGGCGCGGTGGTAGCCGAACAGCAGGTTGTTTTCAGGCTTGTGCGCGGCATAGAGCCAGCGCATCACATCCACACCCATTTTGTCCGCGGCTTCGTTGAATTCGATGGCGTTGCCCCAGCTTTTGTGCATTTCCCGGCCATCTTCGGCCAGCAGCGAGGCATAGCCGAACAACTGGCGGAAAGGCGTTTCGCCGGCGACGACGGTGGACATGGCCAGCAGGGAATAGAACCAGTTGCGGAACTGGCCGGGGAAGCTTTCGCTGATCCAGTGGGCGGGGAACCATGTGCGCCAGTAGTCGGGGTCGGTGCGATAGCGCAGGGTGCTGAAACTGACGATGCCGGCATCCAGCCAGGGATTGCCCACATCGGGGATGCGGTGCATGAGGCCGCCGCAGTGCTCGCATTGTAGTTTGATGGCGTCGATGTGCGGGCGGTGGGGCGTGTGGCCGGCGAATGCCTCCCAGCCCTGCACGGCTCGTTCCTTCAGTTCCAGATCATCGCCGACGACGTGGAATTTGCCGCAGTCTTCGCACACCCAGAAGGGCAGGGCCAGTCCCCAATAGCGCTTTTTCGAGATCATCCAGTCGTGCATGTTGCGCAGCCAGTCCAGCTCGCGGGCGTGCCCGAATTCGGGGATCCAGCGGGCTTCGTCGACCACGTCCATGATCTGGTAGCGCAGGCTGCGGGCTTTTTCCGCGGCGGTGACTTCGGAACGGGGCTTGTCATAAAGCTCGCCCATGCTGATGAACCACTCGTCCACCAGCCGGAACACCAGTTCGGTGGCGCAGCGCCAGCAGGTGGGATAGCGGTGGCTGTAGGGAGCGATGTGATAGAGCACGCCTTTGCGTTCCAGATCCGCGAAGATGGGGGCGGCCACGCCGCTGACGTGAGTCCCGGCCAGCCAGCCGTAGCCCTCGACAAAGTGGCTGTCGTCGTCGAGCGGGGCCAACACCGGCAGGCCGTGCTGCTTGCCCAGGTCGAAGTCTTCGGCGCCGCAGCCGGGGGCGATATGGACGATGCCGGTGCCTTCGGCTTCGCCCACGCCATCCCAGGCAATGACCCGGTGCGCAGCCGCGGCGGATTGGCCGTCGCCCAGATCGAGATGGGAGAGGGGATGGAAGCCGCCGGGCGTTTGGGCGGCGGGCAGGTCATCGAAGGGGCCGTCATACGACCAGCCCACCATATCCCGACCTTTCAACTCATCCAGCACTTCATACCCGCCCTGCAGCATGTGCAGCGTGCCTTTGGAGAGATAGAGCACGTGGTCGCCGTTGCGGACTTTGACGTAATCGAGATCGGCGCCGACCGCGGCGGCGACATTGCTGGTCAGCGTCCAGGGCGTGGTCGTCCACACCAGCAGCGACTCGTCCGGCCTGCCGCGCAGGGGGAAGCGCACGGTGACGCTGCGATGGGTGATCTCGCGATAGCCGTCGGTGACGATCTCGTGCTGGCTGATGGCGGTGGCGCAGCGCGGGCACCAGGGCATGACGTCGGCCCCCTGATACAGCCAGCCATTCTGCCAGCACTTTTTCAGGAAGGTCCAGATCATATAGTTGTTTTCGTTGGAGAAGGTGTAATAGCTCCCGCCCAGTTCGGCCAGCCCCAACCGCCCCACGATACCCTCCACCGAGTCGGTGACGGGGCCTTCGGGGCCAGCGACGGTGATGACTTTGGCCGGGTCGCTGAGCATCATGTCGGCCAGCCAGCGCAGTTGGTCGGTGTCGTTCCAGTCCATCCAATAACCCAGGCGGATCGATTGTTCGGTTTGCACGGCGGAATAGCGCAGCACGCGGGCTTTGCAGCGCCGCACGAAAGCCTCCAGACCATAGTCTTCGATATCTTTTTTGGACTTGAACCCGAGTTCCTTCTCCACCTCCACCTCGACCCACAGGCCCTGGCAATCGAAGCCTTGTTGGTAGCGCAGCTCGCGATCCTGCATGGCCCAGAAGCGGTTGGTGATGTCTTTATAGGTGCGGCCCCAGCCGTGGTGCACGCCCATGGGGTTGTTGGCGGTGATGGGGCCGTCGATGAACGACCAGGGTGGCGAGCCTTTGCGCAGGCCGCGCAGCTGGGTGAACGCGTCGGATTTTTTCCAAAAGTCGAGCACTTCGTGTTCTTGGGCGACGAAATCGACGTTGGATGGCACGTCTTGGAAGGGCATGGGTGGGACTCCGATACGTGAGGGTAAGAGGGCGTTGTCAGATAGGACGGTGGCTGCTATAATGGCGGCATTGCCACGGAGGTCATGATGAACATTGCCTTACAGATTCAGGAAATCGCATATTCATTGGACGAGGTAAGCGCCACAGTAAATTTTGCATTGCGGCAAGAAGCCGAACAGGCCCGCTTGCGTCGCCAGCATTATCTATTGCGCTGTCGCGCCTTCGAAGAAAGTTATGGCTTCGATTCGGTTGAGTTCATGCATCGTTTCGAAAATGGTGAATTGGGGGATGATTCCGGCTATTTTGACTGGTATGCGGCCAAGCGAGCGTTTGATTTGTGGGATCGTCGCTTTCTTATCCTTAGTGGAGTTTCGGTGTGACAGCACGTGAGTACATTGCAGAGGTGCAGGCGGCAATTGGTCAGGCGGTTCATGTCCTATTGTTCGACGTGCGATTTGACGAGATCGATGTCGATGAATGCTATATCAAGGGTGTTTTGATGCTGAGAGGCGGGTATCAACTCTATATTGCGGAATACGTGATTACCGGGCCGAAGTTTGAGCGGAGTAAATATCGATATCATTTACAACGGGTAGACGGTGAGTTCATCGTGCGTTGGGACAACGCTCCGCATCATCGCCACGTTAGCAGTTTTCCGCACCATCGACATGAAGCAGATGGTTCACTTCATGTATCTGAGGCAATGGATGTGGCAATGGTTCTGCGGGCTGCGGTAGATTACATCTAGAATTCGGCATAAATCATCACTTTATCAGGTTAATTCGATATAAATGCGTTTGTTAATTGCACCTTTGGATTTGTAATCGACTACTTTCATTGCCCCGACCTCGGCTGTGTTGCGCACGTGGGTGCCGCCGTCGGCTTGCAGATCCAGCCCCACCAGTTCCACGGTGCGGATTGCGCTGATGGCCGGGGGCAGCAGGTTGATCTTGGTGCGGATCAAGTCGGGGATGGTGAAGGCCTCTTCACGGGGCAGGATCTGTACCCGCACCGCGCGGGCCGCGGCGATCTCGGCGTTGCAGCGGGCCTCGATCTCGCTGACCAACTCTTTTTGCAGGTTGGCGAATTCGAAATCCATGCGGCCTTTGCCCGGCTCCATGCTGCCGCCGGTCACCTGGGCGCCGTAATCTCGCCAGACCACGCCGCAGAGGATGTGCATGGCGGTGTGCGTGCGCATGAGGGCGTAGCGCCGCTGCCAATCAATCGCGCCGTGCAGATAGTCGCCGGGCGTGGGCAGCCCTTCGCCCTCGATCCAGTGCCACACGGCCTCGCCTTCCCTGGCCGTTTTGGTCACGCGCCAGCCGCCGAGCCTGCCGGTGTCGTGCGGTTGGCCGCCGCCGCCGGGGTAGAAGGCGGTGCGATTCAGCGCCACGCGGCCCCCTTCGGCGTCCACGTCGGTCACGCGGGCGTCAAATGCTTGAATATACGAATCCATCTGATACAAAAGCACGGTCATTTTCGAAGTATTAGATATTGGGTATTGGGTGTTGGGTATTGGGTATTCGGTATTCGGTATTTGGTGCTTATTTTTATATAACGACGACGCGTGTATTATCCAATATCCAATATCCAACAAAAAAACGCCTCCGTCCGTGCAGGGACGAAAGCGTTTAAAATCGAACTTCCGTGGTACCACCCTGGTTCGGCGCACTCGCGCACGCCGCACTTGCTGAGAGACGATCATCTCTCTGTGACTGTAACGGGCCACAAACCCGGCCGTTCCTAATGCGTAACCAGCCCGACGACTGAATACTGAATACTGAACACTGATTACTGTTCAAAACGCGGCTCCGGAGTGATTTTCAGTGGGCTATCGGCGTCCGGCTTGCACCCTCCCGGACTCGCTGAGCCTGATCTGGCCTGCCTACTCGTCTCCATCGATGCCTTTGATAGTGGGATATGAAATTGTGGGCGTGAGTGTAGCACCGGGGCGGGGGTCTGTCAAATGTGGTTTCGGCGGGGCATCTCGCAATAGCGCTTGCCCCGGCAGCACCCGTCTCAGCCTCCCATCGTCCGCCCCAATTGACGATCCGCGCCTGAAACCGGTATACTCGCCCGCACTACCTGCCTCATGCTCGCTGCCTGCCCCCATGCGGCGCGCAGGACGCGAGACATTTATCGAGGAGAACGCTATTCCATGAGCAATCAACCCGCCGCCACACCCCCTGCGCAGGATCCTGCCGAAAAGACGAACGCACTCCGCACCCGCTGGGAAACTCTCCACCAGAGATCGTTGCTGCCCAATAGCCTGGCAGTGCTCGAACGCCTGGACAAAAACGTGGCCGGTCTGGAAACGGATATCGCCGCGCTGCGCGCACGCGGCTATCGTTATAGCCGCGGCTGGGAGGAGCGCGCCAGGGCCATCAAACGGCAGTGGCCCGCCCAGCGCCTCGCTGCCCGGCGCCTGTTCGACGAGGAGAGCAAGACCCTGCAGAAAAAGGCGCAAGACATCGGCAACCTGCTCACACAGGCCGCGCGCAGCCCGGCGATCATGGTCAAAGTCGAACAGCACCTGGACACGCTCGAACCGCTCGTCGCCAGCGCCGAGGCCCGCATCAAACAGGCGGTCGGAGTCACCGAAGATGGCATCGGGGCGCTGGAGAAGGAAGTGCAGCAGGCCGTTTTCTTGCTCGACCACCTGGACTCGGCCCAGTTCAAACTCTATCCCGATGAAGAGGGTGTGGCCGCCTGTCGGGCGCAGTGGCTGAAGGGCCGGGAAGAGCCGGAAGGCATTCTCTTTCTCACCAATCAGCGCCTCCTCTTCGAACAGCGGGAGGAGAAGGCTGCCAAAAAGGTTCTCTTCATCACCACCCAGAAGGAGATGGTGCAGGAAATGTTGTGGCAAGCGCCGGTCGGCGCCGTCGCTACCCTCAGCGCCGAGGACAAGGGCGGCTTTCTCGGTTTCGGCGTCAAAGAGACGCTCACCCTCGAATTCGCTGACAACGCCCGGGACATCGATCACACCATCACCCTGCGTTTCAAAGACAACGCCGACAACGAAGGCTGGCAATCGCTGATCCGCCGGGTGCAAAGCGGGCAGATCGAATCGGAACGCCATCTTGCAGCCGGTCAGGCGCCGGCCGCCCACCCTGCGCCCCTGCCCACCGCATGCCCCGCCTGTGGCGCTAAACTCCCCGCCATCTTCAAGGGCATGCGCCAGATCGAGTGCGAATTCTGCCACACAATGGTCTCTTTGCCCGCCTGATTCCGGCGAAGCAGACAGTGCCTTTACACGGGCGTGGCTGGAGATCGATTTTCGTTATCCCCCATCGTCCGATGACTACAGTTGACCCTTCATGCTGCTGCGTTTTTTCTGGCTCGGCCTGATCTTGTTGCTGGCCGCCTGCGCCCCTGGCCAGCCCGCTCTCGCTCCCGTTGCCTCGCCCGCTCCACCTGGGATCGTTGCCACGATTGGCGACACCGCCATCACCGCGGCTGAGTGGCAACAGGCCCGCGCCTATGCCACCGTCACCCTGGATCTGCTGGCCCAACCCGGGGCCGCGCTGGATGAGCCGGCCGTGCTGGAAAGCTTCATCGAAGATCATTTCATTGCCCTTGCCGCGGCCGAGGCGGGATTCACCCTCACCCCCGCGCAGGTGGCAGAGGAAGAGGCGCGCATCCTGCTGGTGGCCGGCCGCGAGGCTGCTGATCTGGCCGATCTGCTGGCCGCGACCGGCCTCAGCCAGGAGGCGTGGCGCCAGGAACTAAGCCGGGCCTTGCTGGCGGCTTCCTATCTCGACCAGGTTATCCTGGCCGGCGCCCCGCCCGGCGAGCGCCGCCAGAGGCAGGAAGCATGGTTGCAGGCGCAGCGGGCCGCACGCGGGGTGCGCATCTTCGCCGAGATCGCCCCCCCCGAAGGCATACGCGTGGGCGACCGCGCCCCCGATTTCACCCTGCCCAGCCTGGATGGCGGCGAGATCACCCTTTCCGATCTGCGCGGGCAGGCGGTGCTGCTCAATTTTTGGGCCAGCTGGTGCCTCCCCTGCCGGCAGGAAATGCCCCTCTTCCAGCAGACCTACGAACGCCGGGGGGAGGAGGGATTCCTGGTGCTGGCGGTCAATGTGGGCGAATCCCCGGCGCAGGCGCAACAGTTTATGACCTCGCTTGGCCTCACCTTCCCCGCGGCCCTGGATCAAGATCAGACCCTTTCGCGGCAGTACCGTGTATTCGGACTGCCCACTTCCTTCTTCATCGACCGCCGTGGTGTGATACACTACGTCCTCCCCGGCGCAGTTCGCCCCGCCGAATTCAGCCGACAAATAGATGAAATACTGGCAACTACGGGCGATAATCGTTAATCGTTAATGATTAATGATTGATTGTTAATCATTAATCATACACAATGAGAAATCCGAAAATGCGTAAATTAACTCTACTCTTGTTGTTCATCCTGCTGGCAGCGGGCTGTGCAGTGACGCCGCCGGCGCCGCCTGCCGATCAGGACGCGGTGGCCGCGGCGGTGCAGGCGACCTTGACCGCAGTTGCTGCGGACCCCGCCGGTACGCCCGACCCCGCCGGCGCCGCGATCCCCGCGGCGACGCAGCAGCCCGCCGTCGTATTGCCCCCCGAAGTGCCCGGATTCGCCGCGGTGGCGCAGCCTGGCAACAGCAAGGGCGACCCGGACGCGCCTGTGGTCATGTACGAATGGTCCGACTACACCTGACCCTACTGCCGGCGCTTCCACAGCGAAGTGCTGCCGCTTCTGGAAGAAGCGTACATCGCCACCGGTAAACTCTACTTCGTTTACAAAGAATATCCCGTTGTCAACCAAAACCTGGGCCCAATCGCCAGCTTTGCCGGGCAGTGCGCCGCGGATCAGGGCCAATTCTGGCCCATGCACGACTGGCTTTTCGCCAACTTCGATCGTTGGGCCAATGACGACGCAGTGGCGCAGGTGCAGACCGGCGCCGCAGAACTGGGGCTGGATGCCGGCGCCTTCGCCAACTGCTTCGAGACGCAAGCCCCCCGCGACCGCATCATCGCCGACATCCAGGAAGGGCAGCGCTACAACATCCGCGGCACCCCCAATTTTGTGATCAATGGCCGTATGATCTCCGGCCTACTGCCGCCCGCGCAGTTCGTCGCCATCATCGACGCCCTCATCGCCCAGGCAGAATCTGGCCAACTGCCGTCCACCGTGGCCACCGTGACCCCCACCCCCACGCCCGATACCGATTTCGAGCCGGAACTCGATCTGGCCCTGGGCGACCCCGCCGCGCCGGTGGTCATAGTCGAGTTTTCCGATTACCAGTGCCCCTTCTGCCTGCGCCATTTTCAGCAGACTCTGCCCCTGATCAAGCGGGACTACATTGACACCGGCAAGGTGCGCTACATCTTCAAAGATTTCACGCCCACCCTGTACAACCCCAGCTACCATCCCCAGGCCGTGCTGGCCGCGCTGGCGGCAGAGTGCGCCGGCGCGCAGGGCGATTACTGGCCCATGCACAACAAGCTATTCGACGAGCAGGATCGTTGGGCCGACCAAACCGCTGCCGCTCAGGTGCTCAAGGACTTTGCCGCCGAATTGACCCTCGATGTCGCCGCTTTCACCGCCTGCCTCGACAGCGAACAATTCCTGGCCGAGATCGAGGCCGATCTGGAAGAGGGCATTGCCGCGGGTGTGCAAGGCACGCCCGGCACCTTCATCAATGGCCTATTTGTCAGCGGCGCCCAGCCCTACGAAGTCTTTGTGCAGGTCATCGAGGCAGAACTGGCAAAAGTGCGCTAACCGCGTGCGTGGTGCGTGATGCCACGCACCACGCACCACGCTAAAGCGTTTCCCAGCGGGTGACGATCATGCGGAAAATATCCGATTCGGTGATGATGCCGACGACGCTGCCCGCCATATCCACCACCGGCAGGCCGCTGATCTTGTGATCGAGCATCATCCTGGCGGCTTCGCCCACTGTCTGCGAGGCCAGGATGATGACCGGGTTTTTGGTCATGATGTCGGCCACCGTGGTCTTGGCCAACAGATAGTTGATCTCCCAGATGCTGAGCGAGGTGGCTTCGGAGGGCTGCGCGCCGCGAATATCCCCGCGGGTGACCAGCCCGATCAGTTCACGATCGCGCACCACCGGCAGCCGCCGGATCTTGTGCGTGGTCATCAGGCGGTGCGCCTCGAAGATGGAGGTGTCTGGGGTGATGGTGAGGACCTCTTTGGTCATCCAATCTTTGACAAGTTCTTGTTTCATGAGAATGCTCCGGTGAGTGCTGATGTTGCCGCCGGCGGGTGGGCGGGAGGAGAGGATGCGTCGCCGGCGGTGGGGGGCCAGTCCGCCAGCATGGTTTTGAGCAGACCCTGAATGCCGTTCAGGCCGCGGCGCACATTCTCGCTCAAATCGGCGCCAAAGTCGAAATCGACCCCCGGCACGGTGATCGACCAGGTCTGTGGCAGGGTGGCGGTGTACTGAGCGGCGTAGGCCAGCAGCCCGGCAGGGGTGAGATGCTCGGCGAAGGGCGCGGGCGCGGCGCGCACCATCTGCATAATCAGGGCCGGCCCGCGGTCAGGGCGGCCAGGTTGGGCATCGACAAAGACCACCCACCCCACCGCGGGGGCGGCCACATCCAACGCCAGTTCTGGGGTCAGTTGCAGCACATCCAGCCGCCGTACGGCAATGCCGCGTTCGCGCCAGGTTTTTTCCAGGCGATCGGCGAGCACGTGCCCGGCGCCTTCGTCTCGGCGCATGGGATTGCCGTGAGCAATGAGGAGAAGCATGGCGGGTCGGTGGTCGGGGGTTGGGGATCGATGGGAGGTGGAAGAGTGAAGGGTTGTGTAAACCATCACAATGATAGCGCGCGGGCGCGGGCGTAGAAATGACGTAGGTCATGTTGCGCTGTTTCCCCTTTATCCCAGGGTCTCGACCGGCGTTTCGGCGTCCACGCTGCGGGCCTGGCCCATGCCGCGCGCGGTTTCTTTGCCAATGCCGGCATAGCGGGCGAAGGCCGCCAGCAGGTGGATCAGGCCCATCCAATACCGATCCTTGACGCGCAGAGCATAGGTGCAGTGGCCCACAAATCCCGGAAAGATGCCGCGGGCGCCATCTTCGCCAAAACGCACTGTCGTGGTGTGCAGCCGATAATGGGTGATGGCCATGCACGCCTCGGCATAGCGGTTCACGTCGGGGTGCACCTGAATGGGCGAGAACGCGTTCCAGCGCCGGGTCAGCCCCTCGAACACCAACCGGGGCAGGGGATAGGGCAGGAAGTGATCCTGCGATTTGAATACCGTGGGCGAGGCAAAGCGCAGCGTGATCCGCGGTGGGATGGCGCTTTGCAGGGTGCAGGCCGCGGTGAGCTCGGCGAAGGTGGTCTGGCCCACCCACAGCCGTTGGCCGGCGGTGGCTGCTTGCTCTGCCGTGGTGATTATGGCCGCGCGGCGGAAATGGCCCCCACCCAGCCAGACCGTTTCGGGCAGGTTGGGCAGGATTTCGTGTAGCAAAAGAGTGGTGAGCGTGGGCTCGAAGCTGGTCACGCGCAGCAGGCAGGTTTGATCGGGGGAGACGTGCATCTGCGCGGCGGCGTGGTTTTCTGAGGCGCGACCGCCGATCAAATTGGAGACGGTGAAGGGCCGCTCCTGGTTGGGCGCGTGCAGGCGTTCGGCCAGACGGTGGTCATGGGCGCGCACGCGATCCATGAACCAGGCATGGGTGGCGCGGCCCAGATTGGCGGGTAGATCTGTTGCGGCGCTGGGGGTGAGGGGGATGAGGGCGGAGAGCAGTTCGGTCATGACGTTGGTGTGGAGGGGGGCCGACGGGTGCGCAGGCGTGCGGCCAGGGCATCGGGCAGAGAGCCTAATTCGCTGAGGCGTTGGATGAGGGCGTCGGTGTCGATCGGGGCCTCGGGCAGGGCCGCGGGTGGGGCGTCGGGCAGGGCCGCGGGTGG
>JABWBG010000382.1 GCA_013360575.1 Caldilineales bacterium | reverse complement strand
ACACCGGTTCCGTCGGAACTATTGGATGTGCCAATCACTCCCCTTGTCGAGCCGCTGGTCGCGGCAGCGAGGCCCACCACGCCTCGGCCATCAGTGCTACTTGACTGCCCGTACACCCCGTAGGTTGTGCCGCTGCTCTGGCTGGCGTAGCCGTACACGCCGGCGCCGGAGGTGCTGTAGCTCCGGCCGTACACCCCGTAATTGGCGCCGCTGATGGCGCTGGCAATGCCGTGCACGCCGTATCCGGTGCCGCTGGCGCTCTCGCCGCGCACCCCGTAGGTTGTGCCGCTGCCGGCGCTGGCAGAGCCGAGTACGCCGGTGCCGGCGGTGCTCAGATTGAGGCCATACACGGCTCTGGTGCTGCCAGAAATATGAAGGGCGGCGCCATACACGCCGTTGCCGGTGACGCTATCGCTGCGGCCGGCCACACCGGCGCTCAGGCCGACGGCGCTGGAGAAACCATGCACGCCGTAACTATCAGCCCCCACACCCTCGCCGTACACGCCGTAATCCAGGCCCCTGGCGCTGAGACCGACATCACCTCCGGAAAGGGTCAAGATGGTGTCGCCGGTGCTGCCATCAACAGCCGCCCCCGGCCGCAGGCTCAGGGCGTAGGGCGCAGCGGTCAGCGCCTGCCGCGGGCTGAGGGTGGTGTAGCTGCCATCGGCGTCTCGCTTGACGTCGATCTCCAGCCAACGCGCCTGGCCATCGAACGCGCTTGCGCCGAAGTCCAGCGTGACGGTGAAAAGCCCGTCGCTGACGGCAACGTCGGCCACGGATGACGTGCCGCCGATCTGGCTGCCGCCGCTCAGCGCATCGTACAGCCGAAACTGGAAGTCATAAACGCCGGCGGCGGGGACGCCGCTGTCCTTCAGTCGGCCCTGGTAGGTGAAGGCTGTGCCCACAGCGGCCAGCGTCGTTGCAGGCTCGATGCCTGCCGGCGCCGGTTCTGTCGGACCTTGCGCAGCGGCTATGCCTGCGGTCAGGGCGGTCAGTGCCAGCAGCAAGGCCAAGGCCAGCGCCAGCGCGCGTCGTGCGGTCATGTGTGTTCCTCCATGATGTGTGTGGTGATATGGGGGAAAGATGAGACAGCGCCTGGCCGCGGGTGCGATCAACCGCCCAACCCAGGATATTGAGCCGCAACGCTGCGGCGTGGGGCATGATTATCTCTTCACACAGACGTTTGAGCAAATGGCATGGCCTCTCAGTCGGGGCCTTGCGTGACCGCGACCAGCCGCCGCTCGCTCACCTGCTTGATTTCGGCAAAATCCGCCTCCGCCAGCCAGGCGCGGTAGTCGGCGAAGCTGTGCGTGGCGCCGCCGCTGTGGGTCCACAGCAGCAGCGAGGTGATCTGCGTCCACTCTGAAAGCTGTTCGCTGGTCATGGGCGCGTCGAGCAACAGCAGCCCGCCCGGTCGCAAGGCCATGTGCACCCGGCGGAAGAGGTCGCGGTTCTGGTCGGGCGTCAGATAGTGGGTGATCTGGCCGAGCAGGCAGAGATCGAACTGCGCCACGCCGAAACTGGCCGTGAGCAGGTCGGCGGCGATGAAATCGGCCTGCGCGGCCAGGCCCATTCGCTGCGCCAGGGCGCGCGCCACGGGCAGGACGCGCGGCATGTCCATGCCAGTGACATGCAGGGCCGGGTCGATCTGCGCCAGCGCCAGGCTCTTGATGGCGCAGCCGCAGGCCAGGTCGAGCAGCCGCCGTGGGATTTCGGGCTGCGGCTCGACGCCCGCGGCCTGCCACATCTCGCGGCTGCTGGCGATGCGCCACTCGCTGTAGCTTTCCAGCCAGGCGTCCTGCTCGTGATACTCTTCGAAGGGCGCGGGTTGGCCGCTGCGCAGCGCCCGGTGCACGGCTTCCCAGATGTCCGATCCCGTCCAGGCCAGGATCAGATCGCCGGCGTAGGCCGGCCGGCCACGCACCAGGAAAGTCGCGGCGCTGGGCGTCAGCGCGTAGCGGCCCTCGCTTTGGGTGAGCACGCCCGCGCCGGCCAGCACATCCAGCAGGTGGGCGGCGCCGCCCTGG